>JAFRIR010000096.1 GCA_017432685.1 Flexilinea sp.
AGGTATTAGGTATTAGGTATTAGGATTCATGGCAGAGTTTATTGTGCCGATTTGAGAGGGTTTGGTGATTTTTTAATAAAGTGACATTTTAAAATGATATAATATTTTCCAAGGATAAAACAAATGGGTAACATTGACAGTATCGCAAAAAAATTCGCTTCAGATAATTTCCGTTTTGCCGATATATTTAACTATTTTATTTATGATGGAAAACAGATTATCTCACCTGAAAATTTGCGTCCTGCCGAAATTGAAGAACTTGTACTCCCTTTTGCAAATGGAGAACAGGGAAAAATTCAAAAGTACAGGGACATTCTGAAATTATGGGCTGCCAAGGAAGATGATAAAGCAGTATACGTTCTGCTTGGCATTGAATTGCAAAATAAAATACATTACGCTATGCCGGTTCGTAATATGCTTTATGACGCAGCAAATTATTCGAAACAAGTTGAGCAAAAAACCAAAGAACACCGAATAAACAGGAAAATCAGAAAAGATTTAACTGCTGATGAATTTCTTTCCGGTTTTCAGAAAAATGATAAGATCGTTCCGGTTATTACATTAGTCATTTTTCTCAGCAATGATCAATGGGACGGACCCACAAGCATACATGAAATGTTTTCAGCCTATGACCAGAGAATATTGGAACTGGTACCGGATTACAAATTAAATCTGATCAGCCCAGGAATTATGACTGAAAAAGATTTTGATAAACTTATTTCTGATTTTGAATTCGTCATGAAATTTATCAAATATTCCAATGATAAAGATCGGTTGATGGAAAAAATCGAAAAAGACAAAAAATATCAGGCAGTTGATCGTACCTCAGTCGATCTTGTAAATGCTGTTACAGGTTCAAATCTACAGTTCAAAGAACAGAAAGGGAAGGTCAATGTGTGTAAAGCAATTGAAGAATTAAGAATGTTTGAACGTGAAGAAGGCCGTGAAGAAGGTCGTGAAGAAGGCCGTGAAGAAGGTCGTGAAGAAGGTCGTGAAGAAGGTCGTATTGAAGAACACCTGATGGTTATAAATGATCTCGTTTTTGGTTATAGAACCGGTGCTGTGAAACTTGATTTTGCGGCAAAACTTGCACGAATGAGTGAAGAAGAATTTCTTGCAAAAGTTGATTCTGAAATACAGCAAAATCAGGAGGATGACTAATTTTGAAATGCTTCGTAACCGGGGCAGCCGGGTTTTTAGGCACAGCTCTTTCTAACAGGCTGGTCCAAGAAGGACATGAAGTCATCGGTCTGGATGATTGCTCGGCAGGGGAACCTATGCGGCTGCTGCCGGAAGTCAACTTCGTCCGCAATGATTTGAACAGCAAGGAGTCTCTGTGGCGGCTGCTGAAAAATGTGGATGTGATCTACCACCTGGCAGCCAAGGTGATCGTCCCGGACTCGCTGCTTTACCCCGCCGAATATGAGAAGACTAACGTAGGCGGTACCGTGACCTTACTGGAGGCTATGCACGATGTGGGCAACCGGAAGATGATTTTTGCCTCCTCCGGTGCGATCTACGGCAACCAGCCGGTGATGCCGCTGCGGGAAGACATGAACCCCCGGCCTGAATCACCTTACGCGGTTTCCAAACTCGCCGGTGAGTTTTACATCCGCACCATCGGACAACTCTGGGGTCTTCAGGCAATCTGCCTGCGTATCTTCAACTCCTACGGTCCTTATCAGGGATTCTCTTTTGCACATTCACCGGTCATCCCGACATTCCTGCGGCAGTGCGCGCTCAAGGGAACAGTTGTGATACATGGTGACGGTTCAAAGACCCGGGATTTTGTCTATGTGGATGATGCCGTCGATGCCTTTGTCGCAGCCTCCGCATTGGAAGACAGCGACGAGACTGTGATCAATGTCGGTTCAGGCCGTGAAACCACCGTCAATGAAGTGCTTGAGATCGCTGAAAAAATCACCGGGATCGAACCGCAGGTGGTTCACAACCCGCGCCGGGTCGGAGGAGCCAACCGTATGTGCGCCGATTTGACCATCGCGGAAAAGAAACTGAATTACCGGCCGAAAATCACGCTGGAAGAAGGTATGCGCCGCACCTTCGAAGCGGATGAAAATTTGAGACAGTGATCAGGGATTAGACGTTAGACATTAGACATTAGACGTTAGGTCTAAAGTCCAAGGTCTAAAGTCTAAAGTCTAATGTCTAATGTCTGAGAAAAGGAAAAAAACATGAGTGAAAATTTAGTTGTTGCAAAAGATGTTGTTGTCGGATTGGCGTACACACTTTATGTTGAAAATGCGGTGGAAGATTCCGCGCCGGCTTCCGCACCGCTGGAATACATCCACGGTCACGGCAATTTAATTTCAGGGCTGGAAGCAGCGCTGGAAGGGCTGAAGGTCGGCGACAAGAAAAACGTGACCGTCGAACCGGAAGATGCCTACGGTGACTACGACCCGGAAAATGTCGTCGAACTGGACCGGAGTCTGTTTCCGGATGAATTTCCAATCGAAAAGGGCCGCCTGGTTCCCCTGGAAGATGACGAAGGGAACCACCTTCACAGCTATATTCTGGACTGGAATGACGACACCGTGACTGTCGATCTGAACTCTCCCATGGCCGGGAAGACGCTGGTTTTTGACTGCGAGATCATCTCCCTGCGCCCGGGTACGGAAGAAGAGATCGAAGCCGGTTCCATCTATCTTGATGACGGCTGCGGCTGCGATGACTGCAGTTCCTGCGGACATCATTGTCATTAATACAGTCAGGAGTCTGGAGTTAGGAGCTGGAAAACACACGGAGCCGGCTCTGATGTTGCTGAGAAGTCAGCACAGCAGGACCGGATCTCGTGATGCGCTGTTACATACAAATATCAACTGCTAATCCCTGACTTCTTATATGAAAAACAACAGTGTTCTGATCATCGGTGCCGGCGTTGGCGGACTGTCTGTCGGGATTCGTCTGGCGGCAGAGGGTTTTCGCGTCCGCATTATCGAAAAAAACTCTCTCCCCGGCGGATGGCTGAAGCCCACAAAAGTGGGAGATGTCACCTTTCCGAACGCGGGCTGTATTGTCACCATGCCGCACCAGATCGACGCACTGTTTGAAAGCGTCGGGCGGTCCGTCTCCGATTATCTGACACTGGAAGAGGTGTCACCCATCATCCGCTTTATTTTCCCGGAAGAAAATGACTATACCCTCCACCGGGAAGCCGCGGACACTTTGATGAAAAACAGCCTGTTTGGACTGCAGGACCAGCAAGGCTATACGGCATATGGAAAACGATCCGACCGTATTCTGGATGAATTTCTTCCTAAATTTTTTGAAAAGCCATATAAACGCAGCCGCAATCCTTTTGCGCCGGAATTCGGATTTCGTTCTTACCGCCCGCAGCGCAGTGGTCAAAGCGTCAGCGAGCGTCTGTTCACTTCGGAAGAACTGCGCAGCATCCATGCGTTCTGGCCGATGTTTTGCGGCGGGAACCCGGCAGTCAGCTCCCATTTTTACCGCATGATCCCGGCAGCGATGCAGCGCTGGGGCGTATATTATCCAAAAGGCGGACCGGAAGCCTTCATCAATGCACTGGTGAAATTGTTTGAGGAATGCGGAGGGGAAATTCAATACAATTCCGAAGCCGAAGCGATCCAGGTTTATAACGGAGCTGTGACCGGTGTCCGCCTGACTGACAACAGCATACGTATGGCAGACTATGTGATTTCGGATGCTGACACAGCCTACACCTGCCGCTCGCTCATCGATTCCGACCGCTTCCGTTACTCCACCGTCGAGGCCGCCCGGATGCGTAAACCCGGCATCTCCCTGTTTATTTATCACATGACCCTGCGGAACACGCCTACAGAAAAACGCCCGCTGCTGGGTTTCAACGTCATCCTTCCGACAGACATGCAGCAATGGGAAAGGGAACTCTTTGGCGAAAAACAGCTGCCGGACCATCTGATGTTTTATCTGAACTGCCCGGCAAAGATTGATCCTGCCTATGTGCCGGAAGAGAAAGGGGCGCTTTCCGTGATCTGCCCGGTCCCGAACCTTGATTCGGAGGTAAACTGGCCGAGGGAATCTTATCGTTTTCGGGAACATATCCTCGATACCCTGCAGGATCTGTTCGAAAACGATCTGCGGTCGGACCTTATCGGCGAGCAATATATCACGCCGGTAACGCTCCGGGACAGCTTCAACAGCTATCAGGGCGCTGCCTGGGGTTTTGACCCCAATCAGGAACGGACGGAGATCCGCTGTCTGCCAAACCGCTGTGAAGATATCGTGAACCTTTACCTTGTCGGCAGCGGCGCCCACCCGGGGCCGTTTCTCCCCGGTGTTCTGCAGGGAGCCGAGATCGCTTACAAACAGATCATTGCCGGCAGGAAAGACCTGTAACTTTTACATTTTAGAACCTTGTTGGCGCATCACGGGATACAGCCCTGCTGTGCGGACTTCACCGCAGCATCAGAGCTGTCTCCGTGTGCTCTGCGAATATGTATATTGTTAAAAATGTATTAATTCTAAAAATTCACCCTTGACAAAATTGGTCAGACAATTAAAATATAAGCATATTGAATAACGGAACGTGCACTGCGGGCTAGTAGGGGGAAAAAAGCTTGGGTCTTTCCGGTAAGTTCTCTGGATGAAGGTTTACCCGGATGCAGGGGACAGAGTTTTCATGTATAAGCCTCTGAAATTCAGAGGCTTTTTTCGTTAATATTTCCTGACAACCTTTCATTTTCTTCCTGAACATTTTCCTATCGGTTATAATAGAATCTATGGCAAAGACACTTACGCAATATGTATGTCAGGAATGCGGACGCACCAGCCCAAAATTTCTCGGACGCTGCCCGGGATGCGGCGGATTCGGAACGATGGTGGAAGAAATCAAAGAAGAACTACCGGCTGTTTCCGCTCGCAGCCGGGCACGAATCGGCTTCTCCGTCCTTTCCGGTGATTCCGCTCCCCAGCGGCTGAAAGATATTGACGAAAAAGCAGAACCGCGGATCGAAACCGGCATCTCCGAGCTCTCACAGGTACTGGGCGGCGGCATCGTCCCGGGTTCGGTAATTCTGATCGGGGGTGACCCGGGTATCGGGAAGTCCACACTGCTGCTGCAGACCGCCATGAACATCGCCTGCGATCACAAACTGCTTTATGTTTCCGGGGAGGAATCGGAACGGCAGATCAAAATGCGCGCGGCCCGGCTCATTGAGGCCGGTGACAAACATCAGGAGATTCCCGATAACCTTTTACTGCTGACCGAAACCAGCCTGAACCATATATTGCATCAGGTAAGGGAGATCCAGCCGGAGTTCCTGATTATCGACTCCATCCAGACCATGCAGCTGGATGAACTGGAGTCCACCGCCGGTTCTGTCACCCAGGTGCGTGAATGCGCGGGGAAATTGCGCGAAACCGCAAAAATGAACAACATCACGGTCTTCATGATCGGGCACGTCACCAAAGAAGGAAACATCGCCGGTCCGCGGATCCTGGAACATATCGTCGACACCGTGCTTTATCTGGAAGGAGACCGCTTTATGTCGCTGCGGCTGCTGCGCTCGGTCAAGAACCGTTACGGAGCCACTTCCGAGGTTGGTGTTTTTGAAATGCAGGAAGAGGGATTGGTGGAAGTCAAAAATCCCTCCGAAGTGTTCCTGGCAGAGCGCATGGTCAATGCACCGGGTTCGGCGATCGTCGTCACCATGGAAGGGACCCGTCCGCTGCTGGTGGAGATCCAGGGACTGACAAACCCGGTAGGGCTTGGAAACCCGCGCCGGACGCCCATCGGTGTGGACATCAACCGCCTGTTCCTCATCACCGCCGTACTGACCCGCCGCATCGGTGTACGCTTGGGAGAGCAGGATGTTTTTGTAAATGTGGTCGGCGGGCTGCGCATTGCCGAACCGGCTGCGGATTTAGCCATTGCAGCAGCTATCGTATCCTCAGCCAAAAACCGGCCGATCCGTGCGGACGCAGTGCTGATCGGGGAAGTCGGCCTTTCCGGAGAACTCCGCGGCGCCAATAAAATAACGGACCGGCTCAAGGAAGCCGCCAAACTGGGTTTCACACTGGCTGTGATCCCCCGGGTGAGCCAGAAAACTCGGGAAAGTTTCCCGAAAAACATGGAAGTCATCGAAGCACGTTCCCTGCGTGAAGCATTAAAGGCCGTTTTGCTGCCGGAAGAAAAACAGTGATCAGTGGGCAGCGATCAGACAAGGAAAAAATCATGGAAACTATACTTGACCGTAAAAAGATTGAACCTGTGGCAATCTTATCTCATATCCGCAAAAATCACGCCATGGAGCACGCGACGATCCACCTTCTGACCAAAGCCATACCCGGTGCCTCATTTGCCGGCTATTCTTTCATCAAAGGCTACTGGATCCTCGGAAAAGCAGAACTGCAGGATGTACAGAAAGCCGCAGAACTGGCTCTCGCCAGAATGAAAAACGGAGAGCAAAAACTTGCCGTCCATCCCGGGTGCGGAACAAACATCGCCGTGACCGGTCTGTGCACAGCCTCCGCAGCCATGCTGACCACTCTCGGGCAATCGAAAGATGACAGCAAGCTCGAACGCTTCAGCGCATTCACCAGCGCCGGGATAATCGGCGCCCTCCTCAGCCGTCCGCTCGGCCCCTGGACTCAGAAGAACATTACCACGGACGCGAATGTCAGCGATCTCAACATCGTCAGCATCAGCTGCAGTTCCGTGCGCGGTACGCCGGCTTTTTTTGTGCAGACAACGATAGGTAAGGAGTAAGGAGTAAGGAATAGGGGATAGGGATACGGGATGCCGAATATTTATATTTTACACGGGGATAACATCAACGGCATCGACGAAGCTGTGGCGAAACTGGTTCAGGAACAGAAAGACAGCGGATTCGCCGATTTCAACCTGACCGTTCTTTACGGAAAAGGTCTTTCTGCCAATGACTTTTCCAATGCCGTGCTGGCTGCGCCGTTCCTGACAGACTTCCGCGTTGTGCTGCTCCAGGAACCGCTGGCTATGGCAGGAGGCCGGGATGGGAACCAGAAGTTTTTAAAGCTGTTGGAAGATACCCCTCCCTCGACGCATCTTTATCTGATCATCAAAGATGCCATTGAACGAAAGGACTGGGAAAAACTCGGGAAAACTTCTTTCCTTCGCAAATGGGTCGAGAAAAACCCGGACAAAGCGCAGCTGACTACTTTCCAGCTGCCCGCTCAGAATGCCATGCCGGGCTGGATCATGAAAAAGGCCACGGCAATGGGCGGCAAATTCGATGCGTCCGGCGCGGCAGCTCTGGCCGCTGCCATCGGGAACGATACCCAGGCCGCCGCCCATGAGATCGAAAAACTGCTGCTTTATGTGGGATTTTCCAGACCTGTCGATGACGCGGATGTCAATGAACTGGTCAGCGGGGTGACTTCTGTCTCGGTTTTTGACATGGTGGATTCCCTGGTAGTCGGAAATTCCAAGGTAGCGCTTTCCAAACTTCACCAGCTGGAAGAAACGGAAGAGATCCCGCAGCTGTTCGCCATGATCATCCGCCAGTTCCGCCTGCTGGTCCAAACACGGGCCATCCTGGACCGGCGGGGCAATTCACAGACGGTCCAAAAGGAGCTGGGGCAGATCCCCTTCGTGGCTGATAAACTCTGCCGGCAGGCTGCGGCTTTCACCTCGGAAAAACTGAAGACTATCTATGGACAGCTGCTGGAATTCGATTATCAGTTCAAAACCAGCGGCAACGATCCGGTCGCCGCGCTCGACCTCTTCATCCTCGATGTCGCCCGGCTGTTGAGGAAACGGTAAAGCTTTTGACAGGTAAAGAAATGTTCAAAAAGTGCGGCCCCCGATATATCTTACCCTTGCTGTTATCGCTTTTTTCCGCATTGGGAACGGTATTTCTTCTGTTCACCTTTTATGCGGGAGCCGACGACATTCTGTCCGCACGTGAACTCATCATTTCTGCTGCTGTATTCATCCTGACAGCTGTTCCGACATTTCTGATTTCTAAAAGATTTCCGGTCAAGACACTCCTGCTGACCGTTGTTACAGCAGTCTTTGCTGCTGCCGCAATCAATTTCGAATATCCGGAATTAATGAAATTACCCATGCAGTTGCCGGCAGAAAACCAGGTGCAAATCGTCGACCTTGATGACGGAGCTTCTTTATCCATGACCTGGGCATACTGGTTCCGTCCCAGGTCACAGCAGGGTGATTTGTTTCTGACGAACCCGGATCGGGATATATCCTTTTCTCAATTAACCAAACAGGGAACATGGGAAGAAACCATCATCGGAGAAGATCCCATTCTCATAACATATGAAAAAGAGGCAGCCATCGGGATCCCGCAAAAAATCCGGACGCACCTTGCAGTACTTTGCCTCAAAGCAGATGGCGGAACCGTAACTTTAAAGATTCCAGGCAGTGAAGAAAATATCATGCTGACTCCGGAGATGACAACAGCCCAACCCTATCGTGTCATCATGAAAAACGGCCAGCTTCCTGACACGGCCGGCAACATGGTCCAGATCTTTTTCTGGAGCGGTGTGCTGTTTTTCGGATTCCTGTGCGGGATCATGTTCGGCACCCTGGCATTGTCTTACCGGGGAAAATATCGGAACACTTTGATCTGTCTAAGCGCTTTTCTTGTCCCCTGCCTGATCATGCTGGCGCTTTGTGTGTTCCTGAAAATCACTCCATTCGGTGAAAAAAGCTTCCTGATCAATGACATGTGGGGAGAATATGCGGATTATATGGCATATTTCCGCACGATCATCAGCGGGGAAAATGATCTGTTTTATTCGTTCAGCAAATCTCTCGGGGACGACCTGCTCTCCCTTTTGGCATTTTATGTGATCAACCCGCTCAACTGGCTGGTATGTTTGTTCAAACCGGAAAAACTGCCGCTTGCCATTAGCATTCTGGTTATCCTCCGCTACGGCATCAGCGGACTGACCGCATCCGTTTATTTTGTCAGACGCAGAAAATGCGGCTTTTCCGCGCTGCTCTTTTCCACCTGTTATGCCCTGATGAGTTTTAACATTGTCAACGCGGAAAACACCAATCTGCGGGAAAGCGGTCTTGTGCTGCCGCTGGTGATCATGGGACTTGAAGAGCTGATCGAAAACCGCTCATTCCGCACGTATATCTGGGCATTGGCCGGGGCAATTTTCCTGAATTTCTATTCGGGTTACCAGATCTGCATCTTTGCAGCGCTTTACTTTCTCTGCTATTTCTTCTCCCGGCAGGGCAACACATCTTTTTGGAAAACATTCCGTCGTTTCATCCTTTCCTCACTCCTGGCAGTCGGGATCACAGCTTTCCTGCTCGTCCCGGTCGTGCTTCAGCTGCGGAACGGTCCGAAAAGCTTTGATCCTGAGATCATGACCTTCAAGATCAATATGCCATGGCTGGGGTTGTTAGGAAAAACATTTTGCTCGGCTTACGATGTAAATCAAATATCGAACGGATATCCATCTCTTTATACCGGTCTCATCTGCGTTATTTCAATTTTTCTTTTGTTCTTCAACGATAAAATTACACGTAGGAACAAAATATGTTATACGTGCTTTCTGGTTTGCTGCCTGCTGATCATGCAGATAAATCCTTTGAACCTGATCCTCCACGGATTTAATGAGCCGCTATGGTGGCCGTACCGATACTCATTCATTATCTGTTTTTTCATAACAATGGTTGCTGAAAACTGCTTTTCTCATCGGGATGGTTGGAACAAGACAGTCCTGTGCCTCACTGCAATCTTTTTCGGCATTTTCGTATTACTCCTTTCCCGGGAAAGGTATTCCTGGATGAATGGAAATGCCCTTTACACAAATGCGCTTTTGTTGTCTGCATATATAATGATTCTTTTTGCTGTACGAAACAAATTTGAAATCGACTTTACTATTCTCATTGCAGCACTGACCTCTTTAGAATTATTTCTGAATGCTTCACACGTTCTGATGGTCAATACAGCTTATGAACGGAGCAATACTGTTTCGGATTATGCTGAATTTTTTGAAAGAAACAAACCAGTGTTGGATCAGCTGAAAATTTTTGATAACAGTTTTTACCGTATCGAAAAGTCATATTCCAGAACTCCAAATGATCCGATGTTATTTGGATATAACGGTATTTCCCATTATTCCTCAACATTAAACAAAGGTGTTATGGATTTTTTGTCGCAGACAGGTTTTCGCAGGTACGCACCATACCGTATTTTGTATTGGGAAGGGTCGGATATCTCCATGGACAGTCTGCTCGGAATCAAATATCTGGTTTCCGCGGGAGGGACAAGCAAACCTTATACGCCGGTATTTACTGAGAACAACTACACAGTCTATGAAAACCCTTATGCCCTACCCCTCATGTTCACAGCTTCAAAGGATCTTTTGGACGAGAAAGTGGATCCTGACACAAGCAGCTATGAGCTGCAGAATCAGATTTTTTCCGCCCTTGCGGGAGAAAGAACAGAGATTTTCCGCCCGGCAGCTGCAGAAGGGCCTTTTCCTGACAGCATGATCGCTGAACAGCAATCCGGAGATACCTGTTATGCTGCGGAAGAAGGTATGGGTTCCCTGAGCTGGCAAATCACAGCAAATGGAACAGATACGCTTTACGCCTTTTTCCCTGCAGAGAACATCCATCCGGTCACAACGTCTTTGAACGGAAATGCATACGGTCATTATTTTGACAACTTCTCTTACCACATTCTCCGGCTCGGGTCCTTTGGAAACGGAGAAACACTAACATTTGGGATGGTTCCCATGGAGGATCGGGTCTGCATGAAGGATGCTCAATTCTTCCATGAGGATATACAGATGTTGGAACAGACAGTTTCAGCCCTGAAACAGGACCCGGCCGAACTGAAAAAGATTACCGGTTCCCATCTGGAAGGATCATTCACTGCCTCTGCAGAGAAAATGCTGTTCTTTACCATTCCATACAGCAGCGGCTGGACGATCAAGATCGACGGGCAGAAGGTACCTCTTTATCAGGTTTTTGACACCTTCATGGCTGTGAATGCGCCAGAAGGGTACCATACATTGGAAATGAGATACATTCCCGTTGGTCTGGTGCCGGGTATCATAACTTCTCTGGTTTCAATTGCAATTGTTCTTTTCATCGGGAAAAAACAATCTGTATCCACAGGATCATAAGAGGTTTTTCATGCAATTCTTAAAGAAAAACTCCAAAATTTTTTTTCGATTATTTGTCATGATTTTCTTTGCATCATTTCTGGTTCTTGGCTTGAAAATATATGACGACTATGGTCCTGTCAGCGAAGAAAAGAATCAAATCGACGCGGGACATATCATCTGGGCTGAAATCACCGGAGACAAATCACACTACCCGGAGTTGCCCTCACTTGCCGAATATATGAACCGTTATTACGGTCAGGGAGCTACGTTCATCACCGTACTTCTGGAGGCGGCATTTGGATTCACCTGGGATGTCAATCGAATCTGGAAACTTCGTCGATTGTGGAATTTCATCTGTTTTTTTTGCGCTTCGTTCTGTCTGTTTCAAATCATCAAACGCCGTTACAACAGTTATCCACTCGCTTTTTTGGGAACGTTGAGCCTGATTTTGCTGCCGCGTATGTTTCCGGAAATTTTTTATAATGACAGAGATCCGCTTTTCCTGAGCTGGATTATTTTTTCTCTTTCCGCGATGCTGCTTTTCCTGCGAAAAACCAACCTTTTCACCACGGTGTTGTTTGCTTCTGTCATGGCGCTCACGATTAATATACGGATGTTTGGATTTATTCTGATCATTCCCCTGATCTTAATTTTTTTGAACTATCCGGGAAAACGACGATGGCTTTTCTTTATTGTTCCGATTTTCTTCCTGGTCTGGTACGGGCTCAGTCCCATCGCATGGGGGAACCCTATAGAAATTCTGAAAACCGCTGTTGTGCATTTGACAACGCAGCAGCGAATTCTTGACACCCAAGGTTCCACACAAATTTTATTCAACGGGGTCTACTATCCTGAGCAGGAATTGCCATGGTTTTATCTGCCGCTCTGGATACTTATCTCAACACCACTCATGCTGTTATGTTTGGGACTTATCGGAGGAGGCTATATCTGCAAACATCCAGAGAAAGACAATCCAGGATATTTCATCATTGACATCACGCTTGCTGCTTCATTCCTGTTTTTCATCATAGGAATACCGATCCTTCGTCCCACGCTATACAGTGGCTGGCGTCACTTTTATTTTCTGAACCTGAGTCTTGTCTGGTTCAGTATTTTTCTTCTGAACGCTGTCATAAAATCGGATAAACGCTGGCTGAAATATATGCTTTTTTCTGCTGAAATTTGTTCTCTGGCCATTACTTTGGCAAGCATGATAAACGCTCATCCGTACGAAGGAATTTATTATAATCCAGCATTCCGTTCATATGCTCCGGATAAGTTTGAACGGGATATGGGTTTTACCTCAACACTTGAGTGCCTCGATTACCTGTTAGATGCCTCTCAGGAACAGAGAATCGAGGTGATGAATGCCAATGCCTTTGTTCCGTTTTCGCTGATTGGTCTGCCAAAAGGGGATCGCGAGCGATTTTCAACCATCGACTGGAAAATCCAGCGGACTCCAATGAAATATGTGATTTTCAATTACAATAACATGCAAGGGAATGATATGTCTTTCCCATATTATGCTCCAATCTACAACATCGAACAAAACGGTACAAAACTTGCTGAGATTTTTCAGCGAACCAATAACGGGCTGCTGGATCCGTCTGATATTGTTGAAAGCATCCATACCACTTTTCATGATAATGCAGCAGCCTATATGCTGACAGAGGATCAGAACATGATATGGACAGGCGCGGAACAACATAATTCTGATGAGAAAATTATTCTTGAATTCTCGGATAATACAGAAATCAGCAGTATAGAATTGTTCCCGGGCGACCATACAGAAGCCTGTAAAGACCTGCTCTTTTCCACTTCATCTGATGGAAATTCCGATTGGAAGGAGTTGTCTTCAGAACAATATGGTACAAACGGCTGGCTATTTCACTCTCCCCCTGAAAAATTTCTTTGTATTCAAAGCAATGTCATCACTGACCAGCCCTGGCAGCTAAGACAAATTCTTATTTATGGAAAAACCGTACCCTTTCCGGAAAGCCACCAAAATGGAGATGTTTAATTTTTCCATCCATGCGTTATTTCAAGGCTTGACGAATAAGAATTGAATGATGGTAGAATAGGAATAAAAGGATTATGGAAGTGAGATTTTGCTCGTCGAGATCAATTACAACAAAAACGCACCCGCAGGCAAAAGAAAACATACCTGTAAAATTATTCGTTTAGAGGAAAATAAAGGGTGCTGACAGAGAGATGCTTGGAGAAGTTTATATTATACAAGACCTATCGTTTTTTCGATCATCTTTTACAAATATTGAAACTACATCGTTGATGTGCTCAGCATATTCTGAACAGATATTATATGATAATCTAATCGCCATCAAAAATACCCGGCAGCGGCTCATCGGGATGTCTTAAGCGTACAGTATTTTTGCCGAAATAATCACTCATCGCTTTATTTCGCCAATTGTTCGGATCCTCATAAATGTCATCAAAAAATAAAATGAAAGGCCTGCTACGCGGATATTCACGTAACACAGCATCTTGTATGTCAGGGTCCTCCAAAATTGTCAACCGCTGATTATATACATGTTTGTACTGACCCACCCAGCCTAACTTATAGGAATGGACCGCAGAAAGAGAAGTGATCCGATAAAACGGTATTTTTGTCAATCCATACAAAAAAACAACAGAGCACAAAATCAAATAGAAAACTCTCATTTGCAGGATCCGATTCCCAATTTGTCTGAATCTTCCTTTGCTTATCCATCCCAACCAATAGAAAATGTTGATAACAAAAAGAATCAGCATTGCAAAATAACGGATGTTTTCGACCCGTCCCGGCGTCCATTCTGCATTTGCGTAAATTGTCGGACTGTTCATTGAGGCTTGCAGACAAAAAGAGTATAGCGTGACTAACCAGGGATAATTGAAACTATAGTCAGATTCCGAAGCAATTTTCCATAACAGTGGAAGCAGAAGAAAATACAATGCAATAACAGAAAGCTTGTTGAAGGTAATTATCTGTCTGCCGGCGAGCCGAAAAGATTCCAATATCGTCTGAATAAAAGGGAGGCTTTGAGATGCACTTTGCCGTACAGTATTACCGGGAGCTGAAACAACAAAATAAAATGTCACTGCAAAGAAAAGCATGGGAAGCAGCAATTTCTTCCAGAAACTGTTTTTACAGATGATCAGTAATATCATCAATGAGGTCAGCAAAATAGCGGTACATAATGCAGTTACAAAGTTACAGGCAGCAATAATAACACTTAAAACATTAATAAGCATTACGAAGAAAACACTTACACCTCTTCTCAACCATCGAACAATTAGAGCATAATACAATAACGATAACCCGAAAAAGAAGGTATATACAGCAGATCCTGAATACCAATAAAAACCCTGTACAGGTGAAGGTAAAAACTGAGTACAGGCAATCAGTAATACCATAGAGATCATTACAACAAATTTCTTCTTGTTTGTAAAAAAGGAAAGAACTTCGAGGATAAATGCTAAAACGCCCAAAACTAAAATGGATAACATCATATAAAGAACAAATCGATAATTTTGAGAACCATATAAAGCGGGCATAAACATGGTCATTGCATATGAACTAAATAATCCAGACCAATTATGATAAGCGGACTTGACTACATCCAGATTAGCCTTAATAATTTCTAAAAGAGAACCATTATTCATAATCACACGATGAATACCGGATGAAAAAGAATAATCATCTGCAGAAGGTACATCCCACCTGGCAATATATATCATTGGAAATAAAATAATGCTGGTTGCGATTACCAGCAAAACAAGAAACGTTTTATACGAAATATTCAAATTCAGGAAAGCTAATATTTTTTTTGCCATATCAACTTTCACCCTTCACCGTTCAACCTTTACAAAAACTGCCAGGGGTTGACGTAACCGCCGCCGTATCGGACCTCGAAGTGAAGGTGGGGGCCGGTGGAGTTGCCGGTGGAGCCGCCGTACCCGATCATCTGCCCCTGGGAAACACCCTGTCCGCAGCTGACCGCCACACCGGAAAGATGGGCATAAAGGGTGGAATATCCCGTTCCGTGATCGATCATGACCATGATGCCATACCCACCGCCGATGGCGCCTGCATAAACGACCGTACCGCTGTCCGCGGCATAAATCGGGCCGCCCTCGACCGTTGCCAGGTCCACGCCCATGTGACCGGCGCCGAAATCATTCCCAACCAGAGCATGGTTTGCGGATGGCCAGACAAAAGAACCGGTACCGTACTGGCGGTAATCCCAGGCACAACCACCGGGGCCGGAGATAACCTTCTTGACGCCGGAATTCGGTGAATATTCATACACGACCGGGTTAAAGGCAGCCGTCTCACGGTAACCGCCCGGGAAGAGGATGAAATCACCGGCTTCGATGACCGGGTTCGTGATATCCAATTTGTTGACCGGTTCGGCCAGCACGTCATGCAGCTCGACGCGGTATTTATCTGACAGCCGCTGCAGCTGGTCGCTTTCCTTCCATTTTACATAAATGCCGTCAGCCGGCGGAATGATCAGCTCATCCCCAACAGAAATGTTATGCGCATCATCCCGCAGCACGTCATAGTTCGCCCACAGAACAGTCTCCGGTTCCAGATCAAACTTGCTCGCGATTCCATAAAGGGAATCACCGGTCTGAATGGTATAGGTGGTGGCTTCCGTGCGCATGTTTTCCGGCATATGGGTGACGGAACTGGCCAGACGTACAACAGATTCCGTCTGTTCAACGGTCTCCAGGGTGTTCATATCCGGCAAAGCCGGGTTGGAAACGATGTTGTCTACCAGGGAATTGTCAACAGAGCCGACATCTGTCTTTCCGTTCGTACCGCGGATCATTGGCGTTCGCTGAACCATCACAATGACCATGAAAGCCACACAGAAAAGAGCGAAGGCCCACAAAACGGGCGGCAGCCATTTCGGGAAAGACTTTTCCGGTTTTGTTTCTTCCGGTTTGTTTGAAAAGCGATAATTCAACTAATTTCCTTCTGTCAGGTTTTCAAGGAAGGTCGCGTTATCCTTCGTCTTTGCCATGCGCTGGATGATGGCTTCCGTCGCCACCGCATTGTCCATACCGGCGCCCTGAGGCGGGGTGGAGATCATCTGCATGTACATACGGCGCATCAGCCAGACACGCGGCATCAGATCCGGCCCGAGAAGCAGGTCTTCGCGGCGGGTACCGGATTTTTCAATGTCGATGGCCGGGAAGATCCGGCGTTCCTGCAGCTTCCGGGAAAGGTGCAATTCCATGTTCCCTGTGCCTTTGAACTCTTCATACACCACATCATCCAGGCGGGAGCCGGTATCCACCAGCGCTGTCGCAAGAATGGTGAGGGAACCGCCCTCTTCCAGGTTACGGGCAGCGCCGAAGAAACGTTTCGGCGGATACATCGCGGAAGGATCCATACCGCCGGAAAGCGTACGACCGGACTGCGGCACCACCATGTTATAGGCACGGGCCAGACGGGTCAGAGAATCCAGCAGGATCACCACATCCTTGCCGTTTTCCACCAGACGTTTGGCGCGTTCCAGTGTGATCTCAGAAGTCCGCACATGTTGGGTCACCGGTTCATCAAAAGTAGAAGCAACAACTTCGGCCTCAACGGATCGGTCCATATCGGTCACTTCCTCAGGTCGTTCACCGATCAGAGCAATGATCAGATGGACTTCCGGATAAGCGCTGGAAATGGCATTGGCGATCTGTTTCAGGATCGTGGTTTTCCCGGCTTTCGGCGGGGAAACGATCATACCGCGCTGTCCGCGGCCGATCGGCGCGATCAGGTTGATCAGGCGGGTAGCCAGTCCGCCGCTTTTGTTTTCAAGATCAAAACGTTTGTTTGGGAAAATCGGCGTCATCGATTCAAAAGACTTGCGATTGCGGGCCTCTTCCGGTGTCAGTCCATTAATGGTTTCCACTTTGACCAGGCCCCAATGCCGTTCAGACTCACGCGGCGGACGGCACAGGCCGATCACCTGATCACCGTTGCGCAGGTCCCAGCGGCGCAGCTGAGCCTGGGAAACATAGACATCTTCCGGTTGGATCTGGTAATTCTGACGCAGGAAGCCGATCCCTTCACTCATGATCTCCAGCACACCGCCCCTGATCTCCTTACCTTCCTTCAATCCCTGGGCGTGACGGATCTGAACGATCAGGTTATCCTTCTTCATCCGGTTTGCATTGGGAATTTCCATCTCGGTCCCAAGCTTACGCAGCTGGGCGAGGGTCGCATTCTCTAATGTAACATTTTTCATAAAAAAATTCACCTTATCAAATGGGTAACAGTTTGTTCATGGGGTGTGAACAATAAAACATGTTGTTATTGAAACAAATTAATTTTGGAAAACGATAAAAATCCCCACTTCCGCTTTACCGCGGAATCAAAATAAACATCATATGTTCGTAATTAATTTGATTATAACACGAAAAATGATGAAAATGATATGATTCGGTTTTTTGTTGTCAGTAATTCCCTGCCTGAGGCTCCAAAAATCCGTATCTGTTCAGAACCTGGCGACGCATCACGAGATACAGCCCTGCTGTGCGGGCTTCACCGCAGCATCAGAGCAGTCTCCGTGTGCTCCGTTCTGAATAGATACAAAAATCCTATAAAATGAGCCTGTCGGGGTGCGCGGACTCGAACCGCGGACCCCCGCGTCCCAAACGCGGTGCGCTACCAACTGCGCTACACCCCGATACCAAATAATGAGTATACCGTAATTTTAAATAAAAATAAAAATTAATGACGGAAAAAGGTGCTATAATTTTTTCAATTCGCTGACATGATTAACGTAATGTTCGAATGAGATTAATATCACGGTATCTAAAACCGTTATTAAGGGAGTACTTATGTGGAATAAAACTTCAATACGCGTTCAGAATCTGAAACCTTCTGCCATTCGCAAATACTTTGCCGTACCAAGTGACGTTGTCACGCTGGGCATCGGTGAGCCGGACTTTGCCACACCGGCCAAGGCAATTGAAGCAGCTCATAAATCCCTGGATAAATATTATACGCACTATACTGCCAATGCCGGTTTATTTGAACTGAGGCAGGCAATTTCCGACAAACTGGATGAATTATACGGCGTCAAATATGATCCGGAATCCGAGATCATCGTCACGGTCGGCGCATCCGAAGCGCTTTATCTGGCAGCAGCCACCGTTCTGAACCCGGGCGACGAAATGCTTGTTGTCACACCCTGCTTCGTTTCCTATCAGGCAGCGGTCGAACTGGCTGACGGCGTTCCGGTGGAAGTTCCCTGCCGTCTGGAAGACAACTTTGACCTGAACGTCCAGGCTATCGAAGATGCCATCACGCCAAAGACCCGCGGGATCATGCTGGGATTTCCGAACAACCCGACCGGTGCAGTCGCTTCCCGTGAGAAGCTGCAGCAGGTCGCCGATCTGGCCGCGAAACATGACCTGGCTGTCATCTCCGATGAAATTTATGAACGGCTGATCTACGGGGTCGACCACGTTAACTTTGCTACCCTGAATGGCGCACGGGACCGCACTTTCATCATCGGCGGTTTTTCCAAATCCTATGCCATGACCGGCTGGCGGCTTGGGTACGTTTGCGGGCCGAAACACCTGATCTCACAGCTGTACAAATTCCATCAGTATCTGATCATGTCCGCACCGACCCTTGCCCAGTGGGCAGGGATCACCGCAATGAGGGAATGTGAACCGGAAGTAGAGCAGATGCGCCGCGAATATGACCGCAGACGCCGTCTGATCGTTGACGGACTGAATTCCATCGGGCTTTATACCTTTGAACCGAAAGGCGCTTTCTATGCCTTCCCGTACATCGGAGAAACCGGTCTGGACAGCACAACCTTTGCCGACCGCCTGCTGGAAGAATGCAAGGTGGCCGTCATCCCGGGCTGCGGTTTCGGCGCCTGCGGAGAAGGTCACGTCCGCACCAGCTATGCGGTGAAATACGAGAATATTGAAGAGGCGCTGAACCGCATCAGCGACTTTGTCACAAAATTAAAAAAGTGAGAAGATCTCAGACCTTCTTTTGTTGACTTATATATTTTCACAATAGAATTGAGAACGGGGCGGGCCTCTGCCGGCAAGTGCGGGGATACAGCGCCCTCTTTTTTATATAAAAACAAGTATAATGACTGAAAAACAATAGGGCACCTCTAAAAACTAATGGGCGGGGGTATGGGGGCGGCAGGTTATAACCTGCTCCGTAAGGTACGGGCTGTCGCCCGGTTTGAATGCGGAGCAGGAGCTTCGCCCCACGGAAACCTCCCGAGGAGATTCAGAGAATAAATTCTCTGAATCTCCTCGGGACAGAGAAAAATTGGAATTTTTAGAGGTTCCCAATAATTATGTATTTCCGTCAAATGCGGTTCAGAGAGGTATCTTTTCATGAAGAAAAATATAATCCTGATAATCTTTCTTCTCCTGACGGTTTTCGGTTCCGTCTGTGAAGCAGACGAAATCACATCAAAAGCTCAGCTGAATCAACCCGGCAGAATGGTCGGTGTCAGCCAGGGCAGCGTTGCTGAATTATATGTCGAAAATGAACTTCCCAATGCAAAAATCGTATACTTTACCGATAATTTTATGGGATATGATGCTATTGGGTCCGGAAAGATCGATGCTTTTGTTTATGATAAGCGGCAAATGGAACTGGCGATCGAAAACGGGCTGAAGGGTGTCCATCTGCTGGATGAGACAATGGATGAAACCATCAAAATCGCAGTCGGACTTTCATCTGTGTCCGGCATTCCGGATCTGAAGGACAAAGTAAATCAATTTATTGCCGAAAAGAAAGCCGACGGTACGCTGGACGAGATGTTTCAGCGCTGGGTTTTGGATGAAAACGAGATAATGCCGGAAATTGAGCTGCCTGCGGATCCCGCGTACCATCTGACCATCGGCACTACGGGAAGCGTTCCGCCTTACAGTTATTTTGTGGGCAGCGACCTGAACGGCTATGATATTGAGCTGGCTTACCGCTTTGCTGCATGGCTGGGGGCTGATCTTGAATTCAAGATCTATGACTGGGGAGGAATCATTCCTGCTGCAGCCGCCGGAAAGATCGACTGCATTATGTCCAATCTGGAAACGGAAGAGGAACTCAGGGAGAATTTTTCCTTTTCGGATGTCCTTTTTGAAACGCAATACGGCATTATGGTACGGGGAGATGCTGAAGCTTCGATTTCAAAAGAGAGTAAATCGGTGGAGAATCAACCCCTTTCTGATTCGTCCGGGGACAGTTCCCGCTGGCACGACTACAACGGAAAGCGGATCGGCGTTCTGACCGGTTCATTGATGATGGATGTGGCGGACGAGTACTTTCCTGACAGCGAGCATTTGATTTTCAACAACTATCCGGACTGTATTACAGCCCTTCGTGCCGGAAAAATCGATGCTTACCTCGCAGATGAGCCCAGTCTGAAGACCATTATTGCCGAGCAGCCGGATATTGACTATATTCCTCACCGGTTTTCTCAGAACAATTACAGTTTCGCTTTCCGCAAAAACGATCCGGCGAGCAAAGCTTTGTGTGATGAATTGAATGCATTTCTTGCAAAGAGTTGGGAAAACGGCACGATGCAGGAACTGGATGAGATCTGGTTCGGAACCGATGAAGAAAGAAAAGTCGTGGATATGTCCGATCTGAACGGCGAGAACGGAACGATCAAAGTGGTCACCACATCGACCGATATGCCTTTTTCCTATATCAAGGACGGGAAAAATGTCGGCTATGACATTGATCTGGTGGTTCGTTTCTGCCGGGATCGGGGATATGCGCTGGAGCTTGGCGATGTGGACTTTGCCGGAAGGATCCCGGCGGTTCAATCCGGTAAATATGACTTCACAACAGACATGAACGTAACACCGGAGCGCGAGGAGCAGGTGCTTTTTTCCGATCCGACCAGCTATGGCGGGATCGTCCTGGCTGTTTTGGCGGATAAAGAATCCGTTTCGGGATCACAGGCATTTTCTGTTCTGAACGGGAAAACCATTTCCATGCTCACAGGAGCGCCCTTTGAAGATTTGATCCGCAGCAGGGTTGAAAGCCCGGGTGAATTCACCTATTACGGCAATACTGCGGACATGATCCTGGCATTGAAATCAGGCAAGACGGACGCGTTTCTGCAAAACACTGTGACCGCGCAGCTGATCATCAGCAGGAATCCGGAGCTCACGATCATCCCTGAACACCTGCGGGATGCCACACTGGGTATTGCTTTTGCAAAAGGGGATCCCACCAGAGATGTGTGGCAGGAAACCTTTGATAAGATCCCTCAGCAAACGCTCGATGATGCCTGGAAAAAATGGACAGGCGCTGATGAAAGTCTGAAGATCCTTCCGGAACAGGACTGGCCGGGTCTGAATGGGACGGTTCAGGCAGCTGTGTGTGATACACTGGAACCGCTGAGCTATGCCGGTGCGGACGGTCAGCTGACAGGCTTTGACATTGAGGTGATCTTGCTGATCGCCAAAGAGCTGGATGTCCATGTAGAATTTACCGGCATGGAGTTTTCCGCGGTTCTGCCCTATATCGAGTCCGGAAAGGCGCTGCTGGGAGCCGGTTCTATCATCATCACACCGGAACGGGAAGAGGCGGTGGATTTTCTGCCGTATTATCCGACCGCCTTTGTATTGATCGTAAGAGCTGAGTCACAGCAGGATCTGAAGACTGAGAAAGGCTTCTGGACTTCGATCCGTTCCAGCTTTGAAAAGACCTTCATCAGGGAAAACCGATGGAAGCTGATTCTTCAGGGTGTCGGGAATACGATCCTGATAACCCTGTTTTCGATCCTTTTCGGGACTCTGCTCGGTTTTCTGCTGTTCATGCTCTGCCGCAACGGGAATCCGGTGGCGAATGGCATAACCAATGTCTGCCTCTGGCTGGTACAGGGAATGCCGATGGTCGTACTGCTGATGATCCTTTTTTATGTGATCTTCGGTTCCGTAGCCATTGAAGGAATCGCTGTAGCGGTGATTGGCTTTTCTCTTACGTTTGGAGCATCTGTTTTTGGACTATTGAAAATGGGTGTCGGAGCGGTAGATAAAGGGCAGTATGAAGCGTCCTCCGCATTGGGATATTCCAACCTCAAAACCTTCTTCCGCATCATCTTGCCACAGGCGGTTCCGCATGTGATGAATGCCTATAAAGGGGAAATTATCGGTTTACTGAAAGCCACTGCCATTGTCGGGTATATCGCGGTGCAGGATCTGACGAAGATGGGCGACATTATCCGCAGCCGTACTTATGAAGCCTTCTTCCCGCTGATCGCGGTGACCGTTATCTATTTTCTGCTGGAACTCATCCTCGGACTGCTGATCAGCAGGGTCCAGATTCAAATCGACCCGAAGAAACGGAAGCCGGAAGACATATTAAAGGGCGTGCGGATCGATTCTCCGTATTGATCATCCCGGTTTTGTTTGTGTTTGCCTGGGAGCTGTCCCATAAAGGGACAGTCACTGATAGAAAATCAGTGAAATTTTTGATTATAATAAGGTGTAGCTGCCGATGGTTGTAATGGATTCAGACCTGATAACGGAGGATAAAATGAAAAACGAAAACCATACTAAAGAACAAATTGAAAACGTAAATGATCATCAGGTAATTGAACTCAGTGATGAGCAATTGGAAAAAGTTACGGGAGGAGATGAAGATCGAGGGAATAAAATAATTAAACCCGGTCCGAAACGATGAAATTAATTGTAAAGCCGTTGGCAGCAATTCAAAGCTGAGAGATTTTCACAGTAACAGGTAAGCATCGCTTATGCGAGTGAGTCGTAATATGTGCCGTAAGGCGAGCGGGGTGTGGGGCTGCAAGCCCCACAATATCCGGCGCGGGAAGGATATCGGACTGGTAAGGAACCTTTACTCCCGCGCCATGCGAAGCACTCTATTTGAATTGCAAAGTAAACAAAAAAGTGAGCTCATATAGTAGAAATAGTGACAGTCCAGGCCTTTTTAAAGGACAGTAATTTGACGGATCGTAAAAATCAATTATCAGGTTTCTGTATAAGGTCAGAAAACTCATCATGGAAATACAGGCGGAAAACCACCTGCATTCTGCTGTCGTTATTGTTTCTTGTGCTGTTCTGTTCAGCTGCGATTGTCACAGCGTCGAGTGAAGTAATCCCCATAAGCGTAAATTACAGCGGAGCCCTTGATTTACAAACCATCACTGTTGATTTTTGCGATGACTGGCTTTTGCAGCCGGACGATCAGTACAACCACAAGCTGGCACAGGCATCTTTTGTTATGGCGGTGACAGCCTTCCGCAGTAAGATCTATGATATTCCAAATCAGGATCATGACATCCTTGATTTTTTTGAACAGGCAGGATTTGCTGAACCGACATCCTACGATTATAACAAAGAACCGAACATCAATACGATTGCTGCGGTGATCGCTCACAAGAAAGTCGGAGATCAAACGATCATCGCACTCTCGATTTCCGGAAATAATTATAAAAACGAATGGCTCTCCAATTTCACCATTGAAAATAACGTCCGGCCTGCCGGTTTCGACAGAGCCGCAAAAAAAGTGATGCAGCGCATTGAATCATATATCCGGACACATCATTTGAGCGGAGATATGCGCCTTTGGGTGACCGGATACAGCCGATCCGCGGCAGTTTCCAACCTCTTTGCCGCAGATGCAGTGGAAAGCAGCATGTTCCAGGCTGTTTATGCCTATACCTTTGCCACTCCCAGAACAACCAGAGAAAAAAATCCGGAGCGGTATCACAATATCTTCAACATCATTAATCCCGAAGATATCGTTCCCATGATCCCTTTCCCCGAATGGGGATACGATCGCTATGGCATAGATCTGTTTCTTCCGGCCATTTCCACGGACAGCAGCTATAATAGAAAATATATTGACGCTATGGAGATCGGGGTGTTTACCGGTGTGGATGAGCCGATCTTCAACCCCCGCATCAGAAGAGAACTGCACACTGTTTTTGACTATATCGCCTTTTTTATTGGTTCATCGGAAAATTATGAACAGAACATCCAGAGTCTTCTGATCGATTTCTATAAAAATAAAGACTTTAAAATGCTGATCCGGGAAGTTCGTGAGAAAATCAGTTTAAGCGCTCTTCTGAACACCTTTCGCGAGCGGCAGGAGAAATTCCTGTTTTATCTGAATGAATTCTATAATTTTATTGATTTCAATGTACAGATCGTCTTTTCTTCTTACATCGCAAATTTGCATGAAATGGATGATGATTATTGGGACAGGAATATTACCCTGCTGGAAAACGTGGCATTTGGACATCTGGAAAAAACCTATCGTTCCTGGCTGTTCTCCTCTGATGATCCTTCAAAAATCTTCACGGAGGATCCCAAATACTTCCACTGCATCATTTTGGGTGATGTGGATGTTGAAATATATGACGAACGGGGAGATCTGATCGAAGAGTTTGATCGAAACGGCGAATTTGAATTTGATACGGGAATCACCCGCTGGCCTGATTTTCATGGGGATTTGAGCGATGTTTTGATCTATGCCGAACGATTTGACAATCGAACAATGATTGAACTTCCGGCAGATCAGAAATATACGGTGTATCTTTACTCCCATAAGGATCAGGATGTCCTGGTTTCCAATGTTGAATTCTCTGCTGAAAAACTGATGGCAGACGTCAAATATATTTACATGGATCATTATGCAAAAGGCGAAGAGTATTGGGCGGTGATCGACCCGGCACGGGAGCGATTGACAGCAGATGAAATTCCCGAAGATTTTGCCGATGTCCGGCTCATTGAGCCATGGGATGAAGATATTGATTATTCACCGACCACGATTATGAGGCTTGAGAACAAAGGCGCTTTTCTTCCCAAAACGCTGCCGGGTATGATCTTTCTCAATCTGGTTTTTTTCCAGATTATGGGATTACTGATAATAGCTGTCGTATATATGATACGAACGTCCACGATTTTCGTCAGGAGAAAGCTTCTGAGACAGGAGATATACGTTCGCGCAGATCCGCTGGAACTGCCTGAAGCAAAAAAACGGGCTTTGGAAAAATCTTAAGGGTACCTCAAAAAATTAATGGGCGGGGGTATGGGGGCGGCAGTTATTGCCTGCTCCGTAAGGTACGGGCTGACGCCCGATTTATTTGCGTAGCAGGAGCTTCGCCCCACGGAAACCTCCCGAGGAGATTCAGAGAATAAATTCTCTGAATCTCCTCGGGACAGAGAAAAATTGGAGTTTTTAGATGTTCCCTTAAATGTTCTGCAGAAAGTACAGGAAAACCTGCACTAAAAGGCAAATTTCAGAATTTTGAATCTGTCGCTGTATTTCATGATCAGCCATCCGCCCGCCAGGGTAACAACGGCTGTGACAACAAAAGCCAGTGTTGCCCATGGCATCTCATATTCACCGAATTTCGGAAGAATGACATAGACACGCAGCAGTTCCGCGATCGTCGCATGGATACAGTAGATGAGCGTGCTCATAACGCGCAGGGCTTTGGCTTGCGGAACGTGGATATCCAGCTTCAGGATGATCCAGAAAAGAATCGGCCCGGCTAACAGACCGAAAAAGTAAACGTCATTATTCATCGTGAAAAGTCCGCGGTCGAAAAGCCACTTGTCTTCGAAAAACAAAAGAACCAGTGAACATACAAAGGCTGCGATAACTTTTTTCATATCCACCGCAATCAGACGATCTTTGTATCGGGCGAAAAGGCTGCCCATCCAGACCCAGATGATGGCGACGAAAAAGGTCGCGGAATAACTGATCTCAGTCGCATTATAGATTTTCGGCAGAAAGGTGGTTTGGTCTGCCAAAACCCGCCAGGTCTTTTGTCCCAGACATAAGAAATAGCACAAAAACGCGATGACAGGGACGATGGCTTTTCCGACACCTCTGTTCAGTTTTGCCACGAAAATAATCGCTATTGCCAGCGCTATGAGATACCAGGAAGCGGGAAAAGATGAACCGAGGATGATCGAACCGATAAAATACGCAATCCCTTTGTGAAGGTAATCCCGGTATATGATCGTGAATGGCAGGAAAACAATAAACCAAAACAGGTAAAGCGTCAGATCCCGCTTCACGAATTTCCACAGATAGCCGTTCTTTTCCTCATCCGGCAGCCGGTCATACTTACTGAAAAACAGGAAGGCGCTGATCATGAAATAAACAGGAATTATGATCCTGCACCAGGGATGGATGATGTGAAAATGAGAATCGCCCATCGGTCTGGTATGGACGATCATAACCAAAAAACAAAGAATAAACTTTGCTGCATCAAACGAATCATAGCTTTTCTTACTGCCGGCATTATCAGTTTTATTCATCACAGCCTCCTGAATCCTTTAGGGAACCTCTAAAAAGTCCTGAAATTCTGACCTCATTCACAGTTCGATCATTATGGCGCGGGATTCAGTATTATTTTTTCTCGGAAAATAACCTTCCCGCGCCATGGCTTCCGGGGGCTATGCAGCCCCCATACCCCCGCTGGTGAGTTATTCGAGGTCCCCTTTATTATGAATCTTTCGTTTAAACTTTAGCTCTGTGTGCTCCGTCTTGAATAGATACGTTTTTTTAAATTGTCAGCTTATCCAATCCCAAGCTTATCTGCGATCCAGGGAAGATAGTAATACAGTGCACCGAGAATGATAATGATGGAAATGATGGCTGCGACCAGCAAACTTCTGCGCCTGCGGTAACGGTGAATCGTGTCGATGGCCTCGTCCAAAGCCTTCTTTTCCGGTTCCAGCAGCGCGATCATGGTGATCTTGTCGATTTCCGCTTCCACCTCATGGAAGCGGGAAGAGCGGATCTTCCCGGGGGCTTTGTAACAGCTGTTGATCTGCTGCAGTGTCTGGCGCACCCGTGTCCGGCGCTCCAGCCACTTATTTTCCCGGGCCAGCGTCGGCTGGATCTCGATGAGCAGCGGCGGTATGGTCTCATAAAGGGTCTTGCCCACACGGCGGATCTGATAAAGCGGTTCCACAGAAAACACCTCCTGCGGGAACTCAATACCAAAATCAAATTCCGTGATCATCTCCGCCCAGCGCAGTACCTCATCCAGGTAGGTAAGGGCATTCAGATAAGCGTTGTTTTCAGGATCGACGCCGATCTCTTTTTCAAGGATCAGACGCTGATGCTGCAGTTCTGTCTCCAGAGCAAAAATCTTTTCCCCATCCGGGACACTGGATTCAAAAATTTCATCGATCTTCGCCACGATCGTGTCGGTATGATTGCGGTTCGGATCAAAAATCTTTTGAACTTCCTGATATTTCAGGTCCAGCTGGTCGATGCGGCTTTCCGCACTTTCCTTGATGGCAGAGATCCAGCCGGGATAATCCCGCAGGCTCTCATTTGTGAAAGAGCTCAGAATGCGTTTGGCTGAACGGAAATCTCCCATCCGGGCAAAGCCGTCCGCCTGTTCCGTGACTGTCCGCAGCGAACTGTACATTCGCTCGACAGTTCCCAGATCCGCTTTCATACCCATGATTTCCGAACGGACATTGGTGATCCAGGAACGGGCTTCGATGGATTTCAGGATCTCACCGGCCTCGATCAGTCCTTCAGGCCCCGTCAGCAGCCGGTTCTTGAAAGAAGACTGCATCTGAGCAAATTCATTGGATTCCTGATCCACCAGCTGGTTGACCGCAGATTCCAGCGCACCGATCTCACCCAGCAGTTCCAGATCACGGATGTTGCGCTTGTCCACACGCTGGAGCCGTTCCCGGATATAACGAACCTGTGCGGCGCCTTTCTCATCCAAAACGACATTGGTACCGAAATCCACATCCAGGAAGGATTGCAGTTCACGGACGTCCTTTTCCTCATCTTCACGTTTGGAAATAATGGATTTCTGAAGCTGGGCACCTTCTACGGTGAAGAAAAACTCCAGTGACTGTCCGATGAGCTCTTCAGCCTTCAGTAATTCGTCCCGTTCAAAGGCTTCCCTTGCTTCATTGCGCAGCCGCTCAGATTGTTCGATGCGGTAGGCCTGCTCAATTTTGTCCGCAAGCATCTGAACCTGCTGATCCGATCGTTCATCCTCGGAAATTTTATTATTGATAAAATCAACACCGGCCGCATAATTTTTATCCTGGTAAAACCCCTGCAGTGAGTCAAGCACCAGATTGATCTGACGACCCCGGTCATTGCGCTGGTTGAATCCGGTGATGGACTGGGATATCTCATTCTGGAGGTCTGCATTGCCGCTTTCCATCGCAATGCGTGAAGCCCGCGCAAAGTAAGCAGCCTTGTTTTCTTCTCCGGACTTATCGGAAAGGCCTGCTCCTCGCCAGAACATCGCCAACAGGTTCTTGATAGCGGGAAGCTCATAAAGCGGGCTGACTTCCAGCCCTTCCGCAGCCTGGATCGCCTGGTATGTCGGTCCTTCAGCAGATAATGCTTTGAAATTGGAAATCTGCTCGGCAGAATCATGCAGCGTCTGCATCCGGGTCATGATACGCTGGATAGCGGCAGCTGACTCCGGAGGCTGTGTGCTGTCTTCATCGCCGTAAAGTTCGCTAATAGACCTGGCTAAACTCTTCGCACTTTCCAGATCCGCATCCGTACAAACCAGCGTGTTTACAGCCTGGTTGCTCAAACGGGTCAGTTCATCGATCATGGACTGGGATTTGCGTCCCACTCCCTCAGCCCGGTTGATTTTCTTCAGCTGAGCGGTCATGAACTCCTTTTGCTCGTCCGTGCTGAAGTAAGGTGTCACGGCATCCAGTCGGGTAGCCGCAGAGACCGGATCGCCTTTTTGCAGGTCACTGTCGATATCGAAAGCGGTCCGCTCCATCAGGTAATTGATCGAAGCAGCATAGCGCTCCGTGATCTCCTGATGCAGCTGCTCCAGTCCCGGGGCGTAAGGGTCATCCCGCATACAGTTATCCAATGTGGTTTTCCAGGAGAAAAGCTTGTTCAGCGTCAGATCGTCTTCATTATAAAACTCACGGCGGATCGTTTCGATATCTTTGCGAACCTGGGCTCTCCGTTCCTGGGCCTGCCGCAGCTGTCCCTGCAGCTCATTGATCGCGTCGGTGACCGTGGTCGGGAGCGGCACTTCACCAAGATAATCATCCTCACCACCGCCTGCCGGTTTCCCGGTCTCGGCAGCCATACGCAGGTTTGATTCCGCCGCGGACAGTTCACCCTCCTGCATGGCGAAGCGGGCCTGCTGGCAATATTCCGCTGCCCGGTTGGCCACGTCTGAAAGGATGTCGCTCTGCAGCCGCTGGTTTTTCTCACGCAGTTCCGCGATGCGGGCGCCGGCCTGGATCGCTTGTTCCGAATCCCGGTCCATATGCTCATATTCCTGGATCAGGATCGTCAGCAGACGGGAATTATTGTTTATCAGAACGCGCAGATTTTTGTTTTCCGCATCCTCCAATGAACGTATCGACTGCTCCAGCCGAATGATCTCCTGCGAAGCGGAGGGGGTCAGCCGGTAGGTCCACGAAGAACCATCCGCACGAACCATCATGCGCAGCAGTGCATCCCGTTCCTCTTCCACATCAAACAGCTTGACGCCCATGGCGTCCAGATCCAATGCGTTATATTCGTTCAGCAGCTCCAGCGCTTTTTGGTAAGCCGACTGTCCTCCGGTCTCCCGCAGTGCACTGACCTCCTGCTGGATCTCAAGCCCCCGTTTCAAAGCCTCGGAACGCACCGTCAGCTCTTCGATACGGGTGCGGATATCCGGATTTTCCTCCCAGGAAGGGTAAATATCTTTCGCGGCTTCCAGCGCATCCTCACCCTTCGTCTGGTTTATTTCGACAGTGATATAGCGCTCTGCTTCATCCAGCTTCCGCTGAACAGATTTGATGCGCGTGTCATCGTCCTTTTTCTGGAGACGCGTGTTGATTTTTCGGTAGGAAGGATGGGTAATCAGAATATCACCGGGGATCCGTGACATCATCATCTTTGCAGTCACCGGGTTTTTGTCACAGTTTTCCTGGGCGGAAAACATGATCTTGTCATAACCACGATACTGCTCAATCAGACGATTCAGCTCTCTGCGGGTCGGATCGCTCAGTACATTCTCATTTTTCTGGATCTCAACTTCAGCTGAATTCAGTTTCCACTTCAGGATCAGCTGTATAATGCTCTGTTTTACAGCAGCTTCTTTTCCTGATCTTCGTTCACCGGAGGATAAGACAGAACTTTCCACGATCCCTCCTTAATTCAGGTTACTTTCCACCATCGTGCGGTCGAGCCAGATGGAAAAAGTCCCATGACAAAATGACTGTGCTGTATCCGTGCAGTCCGTTGCCGGAGATGCCAGTGAAACCACATTGGAAGTTACAAACACCGGTTCGGTCTCAGACGGCACATTGGAATAGAGACGGATATATGTCTGCGAGTTCACCTCTTTATCATCGCTGGTTGCGATGCGGCTTCTCCCGATATTGAAGGACGCTTCGATGTTGATCGCACGGTCGTTATAGGAAACCAGACGTCCGGTAAGCGGACGGTTCCGGGTCCAGATCGTGCCAATCTGCGAAGTCAAAGACTCGGAAGTGTAAAACTGCGTCCGGTCATCCAAAGCCAGTGTAACCGATTGTCCCACCAGACCATCCAAACGGGCATCGGCCGGAGATTTCTCTGCTGTGGCTGTCGCTGCCGGCAATCTTTCTATCACCGGTTCATCGAGTCCAACTTCTTCCGTAACCGGTGCAATGGTCGGGATCATTGTCGGAGTCGGGATATCCGTTGGTATCGGGGTCGGAAACTCCGGCTGAACCGCTGCTGTCAGTGCGATGGCCTGCAGCATACCCATGTTATCGGACTGGTTAACAGCCACTGCCGTCCCCATCACATCCAGGCTGCTCTGTAATTCCGTGTTCTTTCGCATGGAGGAAAGCAGCAGGACAGCGGCAATTGCCACGGTCAGGATCGCAGCCAGCAAAGCGCCGACGGATATGATCCGCATAGAATGAATGGTTTTGCGCTGTTCCTGGATCGCATTTTTTGTCCGTGACAGTTCATCCTGCAAGTCAAACAGCTGGGTACCGCGATTCTTAAAGCTGAAGAAACGGTCAGAAACCATGGCAGCCGATTTCGGACTGTTCAGAAAACGTGCTGTTTCCATTTTTGTATCGTTGGAGCTCAGATCATTCAGGACGGAATCGATGACAGCCAGCGTTTTCTGGTCTGCCTGTTCCTTCCGTTTCATGGCAATTTCATTGTTGAGTTGGTCAAAGGTATAAGGTGACTCCGAATAATGAAGGTTGATCACCTGGTTGGCAGCCTCAAATTCTCCCCGGTCGATCAGCGAACGAATGTAAGTCAGGTTCTCCATATCCAGACGTTTACGCAGGATCTTGATCTGCCCGATCTTCTGCAGAATCTCCGGCGGCTCTCCTGCAGTCTGTTCCTTAGCCAGAGAATAGTAGATGGATTGGAAGATCTCACTCAGTCGTGTTTTGACGATGGTCCCGAGCACCATTTCCCGTCCTTCGTACTTCACAGGACAGGTATAAACGATGGGTGAGACATTCTGGATCCAGTCAATGGAGTCTACGGCCTCCTGCGGGACAAAATATTTCTCGGGACGGATGTTCTGGCTCCACAAATCAATTTTATCAACAATGGTCAGCAGCAGCGGGTCAAGTTCTTCCCGCACTTCCGCTTTCTCGATAGCGCCACGGTTCATACAGAAATCATTCAACCGCTGGAAAAATCCGGTTGGTCGCAGCATATTGAAATGATCCGTACGGTCCGCTTCCAGTTTCAGCGTCTGAGCGGTCTTGACTGCATTGGCTATCATGGGATCGACCGGCGCCAGATCCCGTTCGGGCTGCTCAGCTTCCGGAATGACGATCTCTGCCTTTGGTTCCGGTTCCGGCTGTTTTGGTTCCGGTAATTCCGGCGCTTCCGGGATCGGTTCTTCCTGAGGTTTTTCTTCTTCGACTGCTTTGACAGGCGTCTCACCTTCTTTGATCCTGTAATAAAGATCTGAAAGAATCGTATCACTCACACGCAATGTCGAGGTACTCAGCTCCTGAAGCAGCTGGGCATCCGTCAGCTGCTTGCGCTGGTAACGGTCAAGATAGTCCCAAGCCTGAAGGGCCTGCCCGATGGTATCGATATAAACATTGATGTGTTCCCGCAGTTCCGGCTGTGTCTGCCCCTGGCTGAGTTTATTTTTGATAATGGTCTGAAGACGGTCAAAGGTGTTCAATGCACCGGGCACATCTTTTTCGGTGAGCGCCTTGACCGTCAGGTCAAATTCGATATGAGGGATCAGATCGATCCGGCTGTACCAGGCCTGTGTAAAACGCAGTGCCGCGATGATCCATGCAGGATGAGAGGAAATAGAAAGCTGCCGCATCGGCAGTGCGGAAGAAAGATCCCGGGGCTGGTTCTGACTCAAAGCCGCCTCAGCCCGCTGGTTCAGCACATCCGTGTTATCAAGCGTTTCACCGGAAGCGCTTTGGGTTTGAAGCCGGGCCTGGTCCAGTGCTGTGATGACCGCATCCCAAATGGAAACACAGCGGTTCTGAACCCGCAGCTCATTCAGGGATCCTGAAAGCAAATCACTGATGAGGGCGGCATATTCCGTCGAAAGCGGCGGCATTTCACTGTTGAACGAGAAAATACTCAGCAGCGGGATCAGTGCATTGCGGTTTTCGCTCTGGATCGGATAGGTCAATTTACCCTTATACTGCAAATCAGCCATTTTCTTCCCGTAAATCACCTCAGGGATCGTCTGGCAGAACTTGCGGATATCATCAGCGAGCATTGCCGGCTCCGCATTTGCCCGGGCAATGCCCCAGTCAATGAGTGTGATACGGATCTGTCCCGCGTGTCTTTCCCAGAAAAGATGCTCCAGCGGTTTGATATCTACATAAGCGATCTTATTTTTGGCACAGGTACGCAGAAGCTTGGCAAAACTCAGCAGGATAGAGAGCCGGTCGGTAATGGATTCCGGCAGTTCCCGTTCTGAATGGGTCCCAACAGCAGCCGTCTGCAGCTGCAGGAGGCTTTCTTCCGGTTTGAAGAGATTGGAAAACTCCTGGTTAAAACGGGAGGGATCATCCGTAATGATGGTCGGGACAGGGATATAACCAAGCCGTTTCAACGCGTCCGGTTCGGTGAGCACTTCATTTCTGAAAAGCTGGTTGACCTTCGGCAGCACACGCAGCTCACCGCCGCCGTTATCCTCATTCGGAGTAATTTTCAGAAAATACCGCTCTTTGGTCGAAGGATCTTCGAATTCATAGGCAAGCGTCGACCCTCCCTTTTTATTTAATCCGGTGTATTGCAGCGGGATATTCCGGCTTTTGTCATTCACATTTGTGATGCTTTTGATCATTTCGTCGTAATAATGTTCGTTCATAGCGGTTATTCCTCTGTATCAACCAAATACATAAATGTTTTTTCTGCAGTATCCAGCAGCACCGCGGTCCGTGGGAAACGTCTGGTCCTGATCCCGGCAGTACCCGGATTGATGCCGTAACGCACTCTGCTGTCGCCGTAATTGATCGGCCTTTCCTTCAGTTCCGTTGTGAAGAATTGCCACATGTTCACCATACCCGTCACTGAATAAGTAAAGAAACCGGGAGTGTGGGTGTGACCGAAAAGGAAATGCGGTGTCTGCAGATTTTCCGGATTTCCAAACAATCCCCGTGTTACAACGTTCAAATCCCTCGGAAAAAGGTAACACTCGCAGGGGTGCGGCTGATAGTCACTGTTGCGGTGGCATTCATAAGAACACCCATGGAACAAGGTGAATTCTCCCGCCCCTTCTTCCGGATAGATCCGGACCGTATCCCGTGACAATCGTTTCAATAAAGCGTTGTTTTCCTTTTTCTCCAACAATTCTCTGCGCTGTGTGAGCTGAGCGCGATATTTTCCCTGATCTTTGTTATTCTCATCCCGTTCCGGATGGGTCAGCCAATATTCCCAGTTTCCCTGAACCGCCAATCCCATATATTTTTCCAGGACCTGCAGCGAATTCAGCAGTGACTGTGTCAGCTCATCCTCACCTGTGGATTCATCCGCATGGCCAAAGAGATCACCAAGGAACCAGATATCATCCAATCCTCCGCGGGTTTTCTCCGCAGCATTGATGAAATGCGTCAGCGCTGCATCGTTTTCATGCAGGTCCGAGATGACCAGATGACGGCGGCTCAGAAGACCCGCCTTTCATTCGCCATTGTGAAACTGCGCTGAAGAAGTCCTGCCAACAGGTCGGATAACGCGGCTTCACTTACTTCGGTCCTCACCACGGCAGTCATCACCGCAGCTGCCTTAGCAAAGGACGAATCCCCGGGCTTTTGATTTTTCAGCGCTTTTTCCAGCGGGAACATCCGGCGGATGTTCTTTTTGCCTATTCGCAGCCCACCGCGTACAGCTGCTATCTCATTATCTTCGTTCAGACTCATCCGAACAGCCGCAGCCGCGAGCGGCTCGGTATCCCAGCCCCATTGTCCGATTTTTCCGAATGCCTCGCCCATGTACTGTTCTTTCGGCATTTGCAGCGTGATTTTCGTGATCCATTCATCATATTGCAGATCATTCTGTCCGTCCGGCGTCCAGAAACGGTCGATCAGCAATTCACGGAAATCTGCCCCCGTTTTAATCGTCAGTTTTGCACCGCAAGCCAACAGCGCCACTGCCGCATCGCCGATCCGTTCATCCGCAATATTTCCGCCCAGCGTGCCCTTTTCCCTGACGGTTTCGTCATTCACCGCCTCAGCGGCCTCCGTAAGGACAGGGACATTCATTTTCAGGAGATGGGAGGCAGAAAGCGCGGAAAGGGTCGCCAAAGGACCGATCTCGATCCGGTTTCCTTTCTGTTTGATCCCATATAATCCCTCCAGAGCGCTGATGTCGATCAATCGGGAGCCTTCCCGGGATGCCAAAAGGCCGGTTCCACCCGCTATAATGCGGCTGTCCGGTATTTCCAGCAGTGCGGAAACCTCTTGAACCTTTTGAACAGTGGTGATAACTGTCTGCATTTAAATCAATCTCCTTTATATCTATCTATATCATAACTCAAAATTGAAGAACAGGATACCCCAATCAGCAACTTTTTATCTATTTTCGGAAATTCGAATCAATTTCATAACTCCGGAAGCCAGGTTTCATGTCCCAAATGCGCTTCTGGTAAAATAATGAATCATGAAGAAAAGATATCTTGCAGATCTAATCCTCTTCATCGCCTCCATGATCTGGGGACTGGGTTACTTTTTCCAGAAAGCTGCATCAGAGACAACTGCTCCGCTGACTTTCAACTGTCTGCGCTACCTGATCGCCGCTATGTTCCTCGGCTGCCTTGCCCGTTTCCGCTATCCGCGGGGAGAGGGACTGAAATATGCCATTCTGACGGGAATTGTGATGTCCTGTGCCGGGAACGCCCAGCAGATCGGCATGCAGACCGCGTCCATCGGGAATTCCAGCTTTATCACCGCTATTTATATCGTCCTGGTACCTTTTCTCAGCGCACTGATCCTGCACCGGAAGATCAAACACAGGCATTACCTGGCTGCACTGCTTTCCCTCATTGGTCTGTTCCTCATCACCACCGCCGGAAAAGGTCTGGAAAGGATCTCAGCCGGAGACATGATCGTTTTCATCGGCTCCATATTCTGGGCGCTGCAGATCCTGTGCGTTGACAAGGCCGTTACCTTATGTGATCCGGTCTCTTTCACAGCCACGCAATTCCTCACCGCTGCGGTGCTGCAGTTTATCGTCTGGTTCACGATCGGTCAACGGGACCTTACCGGGCTGGCGCAAAGCTGGCCATACGCACTGGCTTCCGGTATGCTGGTGCTGGGACTGGCTTTCACCATGCAGGCTTACGGACAGAAAAATACGGGAGAAACGGAAGCCTCCATCATCATGGGACTGGAATCCGTCTTCGGGGCATTGTTCGGTATTCTTCTCTATCACGAATCATTTGCCCCGGTCCAGCTCATCGGCATGGTTTTGATCTTCTCCGCTGTACTGCTCGTAGTGCTGAAGGAGTAAAAGATAATTTTTTTTCCATATTTTCGTTTATAGCGTCCACAAAAATCAAAGCTTGAATAAACAAGGTTTTTGTGGTATGCTATAAAGTAATATATGTCTCAAATAATCATTTTATGAAAGGAGTTGTTTCGTGCTAAAAAACACTGTAATTACAGAGAAGAAACTGAAAGCCATCGCTGATATGCGGATGCTTGACGATACTTTCATGTCTGCTGTATTTGATGGTCAAATAAAGGAAACCCAACTCCTTCTGCAAATAATTCTAAATAAGAATGACATTGCAGTAATAAAAGCTGAAGCTCAGGTGTACTTTTCTAATATTTATGGACGGGAAATCAGATTAGATATTCTTGCCGAGGATAAAAAGGGCACAATTTATAACGTCGAAGTACAAAGAGAAAAAGGCCAAGCAGACCCACACAGAGCCAGATTTCATGGAGCAAGAGTAGATTCAAGATTATTAAAAAAAGGACAGAAAGATTTTCGTGAGATTCCGGACCGATATACAATTTTTATCACAGAAGATGATATGTTCAACAAAGGTTTGCCCGCATACCATAGTGAAAATACAATTGCAGAATTAAATCATACACCATTAGGTGACGGAAGTTATATCATTTATGTAAATGGGCAATATCGGAATTTGGAAACGCCTATCGGAAGATTAATTCATGACTTTTACTGTAAAAAGTCAACAGACATACTTAATCCGATTTTGAGAGAAAGAGTGTCACACCTGAAAGACACAGAAGGAGGTCAGGCAGAGATGTGTCAGATTATGGATAACATTATAACGGAAGAGAAAATAGATATGGCAAAAAATGAGATCGCATATGGAGAATTGACTCTTTCTCAAATAGCCAGAGCCTTTGAACTTCCTATTGCTTTTGTTCAGGAACTTGCTAAAAACGTCAAGACTGATGCTGTTATAGAGACAGTTTAAGTCTTTCAAATATACATAAAATCCTGAAGAAAAATGATGTGAGGAAAAGTAATACCGAGAGATAAACACGGAGGCTGCTTGAGAGAAACCGCAATTCTGGAGATCGGTCAGACGCCGGTCGCGGATCACTGGGACAAGAGTTTACTGGAAATTGCCGGTGAACCGGTGCTTCAGATTTTTGAGAAGACCGGAATGAACACGGTGGATGGTGTGTTCTTCGGCAACATGCTTTCCGGAGCGGTGAACAACCAGCTGCATCTGGGTTCCTACCTCGGGGATTGGCTCGGCGCCCGTCACACGGAAGGGATCCATGTGGAAACCGCCTGCAGCTCGGGAGCTTCAGCCTTCCGCCAGGCGCTGATGGCAGTCGCCTCCGGTGATATTGACACCGCAATCGCGATCGGCGCGGAAAAAATGACCGATGCACCGGCAGAGGAAATCACCGCGGAACTGGCAGCAGCATCGGATTCGGAATATGAACGGGATATGGGCATTTCTTTCACAGCCATGAACGCCATGCTGATGCGGCGATATATGGAAGAGTACGGCTGGAAACGGAGTAATTTTGCTGGCTTTTCCATCAATGCTCACGCCAATGCGGTGCACAATCCCTGCGCCCGCTTCCGCAGCCCCATCAGTCGGGAAAGTTATCTGCGCTCGGAAATGGTGTGTGATCCGGTAAGTGTGCTGGACGCCCCTCCGGTGGTGGATGGGGCAGCCGCGGTGCTGATCGTCCCGCTGGATTACGTACGGGGACAGCTGGGCATCGTACGGATACTCGGTTCTGCAGCTGCTACCGACAATATGGCGCTGCACAACCGCAAAGACCCGCTATGGCTCAGCGCAGCAGAATGCTCGGCTAAACAGGCTTATGCTCAGGCTGGCATTCGCCCCAAGGACATTGACTTGTTCGAAGCGCATGATGCTTTCACCATCATCAGTGCGCTTTCTCTGGAAGCATGCGGTTTTGCCGAACGCGGACAGGGACCCCGGCTTGCCGAAGAAGGTGAGATCACACTCAGCGGAAGGATCCCGATCTCAACGAGGGGAGGGCTGAAAGCCCGCGGGCATCCGGTGGGCGCCACCGGTATCTATCAAATTGTTGAAGCTGTCCAGCAGCTGCAGGGTGTCTGCGGGGCGGGACAGGTCGAAGGAGCAAAAATCGCCATGACGCAAAACATCGGCGGTCTTGGCGTAAATGTAATAACGAACATTTTCAGTTGTTAGTTGTTAGTTTTTAGTTGTTAGTTGATAGTTAGCAGTAATAATTGCGTACCGGCAAACCAGCAACTAACAACCAGTAACTAACAACCAGCAACTAACAACCAACAACTAAGGAGTGCATATATGGAATTTCACATCTCCGGCAAAGCCAGAAAACATTATGACTTTTCTGAGAAACTGTTCACGTACAACGGCAACGTGATTTTCGCGGATGTTCGAGCGGTACGTGAGTTCACTGCTAAGATCAACACAGTCCGCGCGAAAGAAGGCAGGGAACCGATGTCCGTCGGTGAACTGAACGCTTTGGGTCTCATTGATGAGATCATGCATGCGTTCATGGACGAATACCGCAAACAATATGCACCCCGTCTGAATGTGGAAGCCTATGACTGGCTGGACGAAAAACTGGGAACAGAAAAATTTGAAGGTGTACTGAGAGAATTCTGTGAAGAGTTTCCTCCGCTTGCCGTCCTGAAAAATGAACAGACCGTCAGTGAGTATCTTGATACAAAGACCCCGCAGGGACTGAAAAACCGTTATGACACGGTCGAAGAAATCATGATGCTGTGGATCACCAACCGCAATCCGGCAGCCATGAAGCTGGCCGGAGAGCTCTTTGACGAAAAAGAACTTGTCCAGAAGTGTGACTACAACAAACTGATCCTGAACCTGGACGCTTTTGCCCGCACCAAACCGACGGTGGAAGGATTCTCTTTCATTGATTATCTGCGCCAGCCCGCACTCCGTCATCCGGATTCCCTGTTTGACCAACTGGACTTCATCCGCCGCAACTGGTCCGCAGTCCTCGGAGACTTTCTGCGCCGCATCCTGCGCGGACTTGACATGATGCGCGAGGAATACAAAGATCACGGCTTCGGCGGCCCGGGTGAAACTCATGTACCTTCCTTTGACGGACTGGACAGTGATTATGAAAACTTCAGCGCAGACAGCGAATGGATGCCCCGTCTGGTGCTGATGGCGAAAAACGCTTATGTCTGGCTGGACCAGCTCTCGAAGAAATACGGCCGGGAAATCCGCCATCTCAACGAGATTCCGGAAGAAGAACTGCAGAACCTCGCAGACGAAGGCTTCACCGGGCTCTGGCTCATCGGTCTGTGGGAGCGATCCAAAGCTTCCCAGACCATCAAACAATGGTGCGGCAACCCGGAAGCCCTGGCCTCCGCATACTCACTGGCCGACTACCGCATCGCGGATGACCTGGGTGGTGAAGATGCCTTCCAGAACCTGAAATACCGTGCCTGGCAGCACGGCATCCGCATGGCATCGGATATGGTCCCAAATCATATGGGAATTGATTCCGATTGGGTGCTCTACCATCCGGACCGTTTCCTTTCCCTGGATTATTGCCCATACCCGACTTATGGTTTCAACTGCGGCAACCTTTCTCCGGACCCGAACATCGGCATCCGCATCGAAGATCATTACTTCACCCAGCAGGACGCGGCCGTAGTCTTCCAGCGCATCGATTACCGGACCGGTGACACCCGCTATATCTATCACGGCAATGACGGTACCTCTATGCCATGGAATGACACCGCTCAGCTGAATTACCTCAACCCGGAAGTCCGGGAAGCAGTAATGCAGACCATTTTGAACGTCGCCCGTCACACACCGATCATCCGCTTTGACGCAGCCATGACCCTGGCCAAGAAATCCTTCCAGCGCCTGTGGTTCCCGGAACCCGGCAGCGGTGGTGACATCGCCACCCGTGCTGAGCACGGCCTGACCAAAGAAGAATTCGACCGTGCATTTCCGGAAGAATTCTGGCGTGAGGTCGTGGACCGGGTCGCTGTGGAAGCGCCGGATACCCTGCTGCTGGCAGAAGCCTTTTGGATGATGGAAAACTATTTTGTCCGCACGCTCGGTATGCACCGGGTCTACAACAGCGCCTTTATGAACCTGCTGCGGGACGAAGACAACGGACGCTACCGCATGGTGCTGAAGAACACACTGGAATTTGACCCGGAGATCCTGAAACGATATGTCAACTTCATGAACAACCCGGATGAAAAGACGGCCAAAGAGCAGTTCGGTGACGGGGATAAATATTTCGGTATCTGCCTGCTGATGTCCACCATGCCCGGTCTGCCCATGTTCGGTCACGGGCAGCTGGAAGGCTTTGGTGAAAAGTACGGCATGGAATACAAGAAAGCTTACTGGGACGAACAGGTCAACCAGGGGCTGCTGGAGCGCCATCGCCGCGAGATCTTCCCGCTGCTGCACCAGCGCAAGCGCTTCGCGGAGGTACGGAACTTTGCCCTTTACAACTTCGCCAACGGTTACGGCAATGTAGACGAAAACGTCTATGCCTATTCCAACTATGGAGAAGGCTACCATACCCTGGTGGTTTACAACAACCGTTTCAATGATACGGAAGGCTTCGTCAAACAGTCTGTCTCCTTTGCCCGCAAACAGGGTGACAACAAAGTCATGACCTCCACCACCCTTTCCGAAAGCCTTGGACTCCATGCTGATCCGGATTACTTCGTGATCCTGCACGACCATATCCGCGGTATGGACTACATCCGTTCCAGTGAACAGATCTGCCGTGAAGGGCTGTTCCTGAAGCTCCATGCTTATGAGTATTATGCTTTCAACGATGTTTACGAGGTCCGGGATGATGACCAACACACCTGGCGTCAGCTTTTCGAGTGGCTCAACGGGGACGGTACGCCGGACATTCAGGAAGCGCTGGAGGAGATCCGTTACGGTTCTATCCTGAGGCCCTACAAAGGCTGCTTTGACGGAAACAAACTGCGCTGGCTGCATAATGCCATCGGCACAAAGATCCGCCCGGAAACCTGGGATGAACTGAGGAACGGAACCTGGATCGATTTTGAAAATCTCTCTAACGCCTTTCGTGCTGAATATGGTTATCCGAAAACATGGGGGAAAAATCTTTTCAATCTCTACATCAGCGGCATGACTGCCATGCTTCATGACCCGATCAGCACCCGGGTACCGGACATGCAGCAATATGCCGAATCTGCCCGCAAGGTCTCTGAGATCATCCACAACAAACCGTCCCTCTGGATCATGGAATTGATCGCCGGGCAGGAACGTTTGCTCACCGAAGATCTTGCCGAAGACCGGCCTGACATCCACGAAAAATGCCACCTGACCAAGCCTCTGGTGAAGGATCTGGAAACCGCAGGGCTTTATGACATCAGCCCGAAAGAACAGGCCGAGATCATTGAATGGCTGTACTTCACCATGGACAGCATGAGAGAATGGACCATTGACACACTTGAAGAGGATCTGAACAAATTGCTCGAACAGGGTGACACACAGAAAATCCTGAAGACCAATTTTTATAACAAGATCCTGTGGTTCAACGGAGAAGCTGCGGAAATGCTCACAGACCTGATTCGTATCAGCGGACACTACCTGAGAGCCTTCGACCCCGCCGGCAGTGCTGCCCAACAGATCGAAGACACGCTGCTGTTTGATAAGGCGGCCGATATGCTTGCGGAACGAATCGAGAACGCGGAATATCATTTCAACCGTTTGATCGTCCGGGAGGATACGGAAGAAGAGGCTGAAGAAGTCTCTGATTCCGATCAGGAACTATGATTCTTGTAACCGGCGGCACAGGCTTTATCGGGCGTATCCTGGTCAGCCATCTGGTCACACTGGGATACCCCGTTCGTCTGTTGCTGAACCCTTCCCGCGATTATCCGAAGCTTCCGCGCGGTGTCTCGGTGGAAGTGGCGATTTCCAGCATGAACGATGAACGCAACCTGCGGGCTTCCATGAAGGATATCGACACCGTATTTCACCTGGTGGGTACTGAATGGAAGGGGATCCATGCCGAATATGAAGAAGTAGACATCCGTGCAGCACGGATGTTTTCAAATGTCGCAAAACAGATGAACGTGAAGCGGTTCATCTACATGAGTCACATCGGTGCAGACAAATCCTCAGCTTATAACCTGCTGCGGGCAAAGGCACTCGCCGAAGGAGCGATCCGTGAAAGCGGAGTGCCCTATACTATCGTTCGCAGCGGGATCGTTTACGGTCAGAACGACCACTTTACCTCCACGCTGCGGGATTTCGTGATGAAGACCCGCGGACCGCTGCTGATTCCCGGCGGTGATGCTACCCTGATCCAGCCTATTTGGGTTGAGGATCTGATTACGGCGCTGATGCTGTGCATGGACGATGATGCCACACTGAACCAGACCATCTATACAGGAGGGATCGAGACCTTCACATTTCGGGAAGTTCTGGAACTGGTCATGCAGACGATCCGGAAGAAAAAACGCATCATACCGGTTCAGTCATCCATCCTGCGGCAAATCTATATCGCCAACGAACAGTGGTTTCCGAAACACATCCCCATGTATTTCTGGCTGGATTACATGGCAGAAGACCGAATCACTGCCCTGGATATCCTGCCCCGGGAATTTGGTCTGATGCCTACGCGTATGACGCAAAACATTGACTACCTGAGAAATGAATAAAATAAACAGCCCTGATGATGTCGCGAAAGGGAAACATCAGAGCTGTCTTCATGTGTTTCGTACTGATGTAGTTACTCCCAGATGTAATAATAAACATTCCGGAAATTGCAGCGGGTCCCGTAATCCTTATTGGTTCCGGACCAGGTAGAAAAGGCCAGACTTCCGCTGCGGTTAATTGCCACACCCATTTGCTGACCAATAAAGGAACCGTCGACATAAGCTGAAAGCGTCCCATCATTAGCCACCACGACCAGCTGCGCATTGCCCTTTGTGGAATGAGATCCATAACTGAAGCTTTTGTATCCGAGCCAGGATCCCTCATAGATACCGCCAAAGTGGACCTTTCCGTCCATGTTCAGAGCAGTGTACAGATTGTTGTTGGTATCCTCAGCACGAAGAACAAAACCGCAGCCGGCATCCGCAAAATTCGGAGTGTTGGAAGCGGAATGCCACTCAAGATCTGCGGAAATAACAAAATTCTTTGCCACATCAAAACTTTCCCACTGATACCACCGGAGATAAGCCCATTCATTTTCATAATCTTCATGATAGCGGAAATCCCCGCTGCTATCAGGAATAACACCGCTCTGCTTCAGGTCCGCCACCAGATTCCGGAATTCATTTTCAGCGCTTTGATCATATCCGCTCTCAGGTTCCGGCTGATAATCACTTCCGGCATAATAAATCTTCACAACAAGCTCTGTGCTGCCGTTCTTTGGTTCCGCATTACCGTAAAGCAACAGATCACCAAGGTATGCCGAGCCGTTGTTCATCACAAGCCCAAACAAGTCAGCCCCCATAGATTCGTCAAAGGCGATGTCATAATACTTTTCGCAAAGCATTTCCAGCAGGGTAATAAAAATAACTTCCGCATTTTGCTGTTGTTTCGTGTCCGCGATTTTTGCTTCAAAATTGATTCGGTTGATCAGATTCTCACCTTTTTCTTTGTCATAATAGAGGAAAATGCTGATGTCTTCATCGATCACAGCTTTGGAGGCGCTTTTCCGTCCTTTCTCCTCAAAGGAGACCGAATGACGCCCGCTGTCTTTGACCCTCGTCTTCAAGTTACTGTAAAAATCGTCAACCGGGATGCCGAATGAGACAGCGTACTGCTCCGGGTCGGAAGGCGGTGCAAAAACCTGAGCCTCCGGCTCATAGACAGGTTCCGGTTCCGGAAATGCCGAACCCTCGCCCTGACTTTCCGGGGTAAACGGCGGCAGAGGAGCGGGTTCTTCCACAGGGATTTCGGTGGAAATTTCAGTCGGGACTGCGGTCGGGATCGCTGTCGGTATTTCCGTGGGAATCGCAGTAGGAATTGCAGCCGGTTCCGGTGAGGGTTCTTCAATTACAGCGTCGGTACCGTACATTTCGCCCCCGGCAAGCTGAGATGCGGCAGCCTCCATCCCCGCAGAGAAAATTTGTGAAAACACACTGACTGCATGAATGATGTCAGTGCTCTCAGATAACTCACTGCTCTCCTGCGGCAGCGGCACTGCCATAGCTGTGTAAGCAGACAAAAGCAGTATGGAAAAGGCGAAAAAAATGCGCAATACAGATCGTTTCATAGTGTCCCTCCCGGTCACGGTTTTCTTTGTTCCACTTAATTATAAAACATATCACTCTGTTTTTCGGTTATATCTTCACCCTGTTTTTATTCATTTCATCCCTATGAAAGCGCTGCGAATAGAGAACATCAGACAATCAGGAAAGATATCACAGATCTTAACCTTAAGGGAACCTCTAAAAACATCGATTTCTTTCTGCCCATACCCCCGCCCGGTAGTTTTTCGAGGTACCCTTAAATAATAATGGTATAATGAACTTATATTGGGAAGGAAATAAGCAAAATGTATCAGACAACTCTTTCTTCTTTACATAGAAAAGCAATTCACGCCATAAAAATATTACCTGAGGAAAAACTTCCTGTTTTAATCAAATTCGCCGAATTTCTGAACAGCTCCCCAATATCTGAAAAGGAAAGCGCTCCTGACTTATCAGAAAGAAGGAAAAAGATTGCCGGAAAACTAAAAGGACAAATTTGGATAGCAGATGATTTCAACGAAACAATGGAGATCCTTTCGATCGTCTGATAATCGCAACAGCTGTTGATGAAGAACTACAACTAATAACTGATGATGAGACAATTGTGAAATATCCAAACATCAATGTAATTTGGTAAACAACACTTGAACAGGATAGAATGAGTTATGTGATCAGAAAAGCTGCTCTCAGCGACCTGAACGCAGCGCTTCAGCTGGACCGTGAAGCCTTCGGCGTGGATGCCTGGACATTTCTGGATTATATGGGCGTTTTTTCCATCCGGAGTGTTAAAAAATTCTCCGCGGAAGATGATGGACAATTCGCCGGTTTTGCCGCCATGGAGTTTGATCACCGAAAAAGGGCCGCTTGTCTGATGACACTGGCCGTCCGTCCGGAATTCCGAAACAGAGGAATCGGAGCGGGGCTGCTGCATACCTGTGAAGCTGCCTTTCCGGGAAAAAACTATTACCTGAATGTGGATGAAGCCAACAAAGCTGCGATCCGGCTTTATGAACGGGAAGGTTACCGTCAGACCGGCACCGAACCGGGTTATTATCTCAACGGTCATAACGCGATCATTATGGAAAAATGAAAAATGAATAACAGGAAATATGGGTTGACTATTGATATGATCCTCCTGCTCATGATCGGGCTGGGGATCTTTTTCCGCTTTTACAACATGAACTGGGATTCCGGAGCGCTGCTGCATCCGGATGAATACGGGCTGACCAACACACTGACCCAGCTGCATATGCCTTCTTCTGTTTCGGATTATTTCAACACCCGTATCGCGCCCATGAGTCCTTATAACAAATATGACACAGCGGGTGAAACCATTGCCAACGGTCCCGACAACACCATGCGCTGGGGGCAGCTGCCGATGCTCATCATCCGCACCGCTGCCGAAGCGCTGAACCGCACCGGCTATCAGGAACTGCGGACGCTGGGGCGCTACCTTTCCGCACTCATGGATGTCGGGTCGATCATCCTGCTGTTCGTGATCGCCGGGAAACTCTTTGACCGGCATATTGCGCTGCTTTCCTGCGCCTTTTTCAGCCTTTGCGTACAGTCAATTCAGCAATCTCATTTCATGACCGTTGACAATTTTGCCGTTTTTTTCACCATGCTTACGCTGCTTTCCGCAGTCTCCATCGCTCAGGGGCAATACCTGCAGCGAGAGGAGAACGGCGCTTATAAAATGGACCGCAGCGGCTGGTTTGCCATGGCCCGATTCGGGCTGTTTCTCGGGATGACCATCTGCTGCAAAGTCAATCTGGCTATGCTGGGCATCGTGCTGGCTCCGGCCGTCTTCATTTCCTTTGCGGATGTGAAACTGGCCAGCCGCAAAGATTTCGGCCGCATCATCACCCTGGCTGCAGCCAGTGCACTGACCGCCATCGCGGTAATGGTTCTGGCCTGCCGACTGTTCCAGCCGATGATGTTCCGGGCAAAGACCGGAAACACATCCTTTTTCACCTTTGCCCTGAACCCGGACTGGGTCCGTTCCATGAACGTGGCAGCCACAGAATCCGGAGGTGTGGGAGGAGGACCTCCATCTGAGCAATGGTCCCACCGCCCGGCATTTTTCTTCGCCTGGGAAAATCAGGTCCTTTGGGGAATGGGGCTCCCGCTGGGGCTGGCCGTATGGGGTTTCCTGATCGCCGGCTGGGTTTATATGTTCCGCGGAAAAGAAAAGAACGCATGGAAAAACCTGCTGCTGCCCCTTTTCTGGGCAACGCTGTTTTTCCTCTTCATGAGCACACGGTTCGTCAAAAACAACCGTTATTTTCTGCCGGTTTATCCCAGCTTCTGCCTGGCAGCCGCCTGGGGCCTGGTCACCTGGTTACGAAATTCCGGGAAAGTGAGCCGTGCATTGTGCTGTCTGGCCGGTCTTATCGTGTTAGGCGGCACTCTGGTATGGTCCTCTTCATTCATGCGCACCGTCTACGGGCAGAAACATTCCCGTGTGGAAGCTGTCGAATGGATCTACGATAACGTTCCGTCCCTCTTCCAGCTGGCAGATATGGACGGAGAGACCCTGAAAGGGACAATTTCTGTTCCCGCGGAGACCACTGAGCTCCTCACGCAGGATATCGCACTCACCAAACGATTCCGTCCTTACACGGATATGACCGTAAATACATTGCGGATCCCGAAAGCCCGGCTGCTTTCCGGCGGACCGGCAGCCGAAACCGTTACACTGGTCATCGAGATCTGCAATGAAGACCAGGGCGGTACCTGTATCTCTCATTCGGAGGCCACGGTCGAAGCAGATTCTCAGGAAAAGATGATGGAGCTTCCCATCCGCAGCGCAAAGCTCCAAAAAGACGGACTGTACAGCCTGAGTGTACGGGTCAAGGAAGGGTCTTCCCTGCAGCTGCGGCGCATTGTGATTGCCAATGAGAACTGGGATGAAGGGCTGCCGTTCCGTATGCGCGGGCTGGATCCCTTCGGACAGCTTTACACCGGCATCACGAATGAAGTCCGCTGGTATGACGTACAGGACAAGGTGGATATGTTCATGCGAGTCCTGCCGCAGGCAGATTACCTGATCCTGCCCTCCCAGCGCGGTATCTGGAGCGTGTGCCGCATTCCAAAGACCTATCCGATGACCATGGCCTATTATCAGGCGCTTTTCGACGGAACGCTTGGATTCCGACTTGTTGGTGAATTCCAGAGGCCGATCCAAATCGGACCGCTGTATATCTCTGACCTGGCAGGAACCGTCTCAACGGACGTGCCAAAGCTGCCTGTGGTCAACCTCAGCAATTGGGCAGCGGAAGAGGCATTCAGCATTTACGATCACCCGCCGGTATGGATCTTCGAAAAGACTGAAGACTTCAGTGAAGAAAACCTCAGATCCTTCCTCGAAAGCTTCGACCTCAGCAAAGTGGTCATTCAGGGGCCGAAAGACGCGGAATGGGACTGATAAAATAAGAAATGAGAAATGAGAAATAAGAGACATTAGACATTAGGCTTTAGACTTTAGAAATAAGGGAACCTCTAAAAGCTCATGGACAGGGGTATAGGACTGCATAGTGATAACCTGCTCTAAAATAAGCCGTAAGGCAAGCGGGGTGTGGGGCCGCCAGGCCCCACGATATTCCGGCGCGGGAAGGTTATTCTCCGAGAAAAAAATATTTCTGACTCCCGCGCCAGAAAGAATAAACTGTGAATGAGGTCAAAATTTTTGACTTTTTAGCAGTTCATATAATAGACTTTAGGCTTTAGACATAAGAAATGAGAGATAAAAGAGCAGGATCGATCTCACAGTCCGATGTATTTTCCGTTCTCATCATCGGGGGACTTTTGTTTTGGTACCGCAGGGAGATCCTGATTTGGCTGGATGAAATTTTTCTCTCATTTTTCGGTAAAAATCTGAGCGGGCGGAACCTTTTGATACAGATCGCTGTTTACGGTCTGCTGGTCCTTTTGAGCCTTATACTTCCCATCCTGCTGCGGAGGCTGATTGAACGGAAACCCAAATACCGTCGTGCAGCCGATGGACTCATCCTGCTGATTCTGGCCATTCCCGCCGGGCAGCTGCTCCTAATCTGCGCCAATCAGGTTCTGCGCCGGGATGATTACTGGGAAATCGCCGATGCCCGGCAATATGGCTTTCCGGGTTCTATGTTTGTCGAAATACAACGGTTTAACGGCCGCTATACCGGTTGGGGACTGCGCTCTCTGCATGCCGTACTCCCCAGTATCCCTTACATTGACATATTCCTGTTTCTGAATCTGATTCTTCTGACAACAGGAACAACCTTGCTCTGTCATCGTTTACTCAAAGCACAATCAGAACAGAAAAAAGGCTACCCGGGAATGCAGCTCCAGTCATTTGTAATGGGTTTCGGGTTGGCGCTGGCTTTCGTGCTGATGGCATCCAATGTCTTTGAATTCTGGTTTTGGGGATCCGGGACCATGGTCTATGGTTTCGGTATTTCCATGTGTGTCCTGACTGCTGCCCTGGTGTGGAACGCCTCAGAGACCTCTTCTCTGGTCAGCAGGAAGATGATCCTGCCGATGATCACCTGTTTCCTTACCTGCGGCTGTTCGGAACTCTGCACTGCTTCACTGGCTGCCTTTCTCATTTTTCTCCTGATTTGGCTGCGCATTCGTGACAAAAAGTGGAACGGTCAGGCGCTCTTTTTTATCGGCGAAGTGGTGCTTTGCTGCATATTGATCTTTACGGGAAGCGCCAGCCTGAATTTTTCCGGAACAAGCGCTCACATACAGGGACAGACAGCGGACCATTCCGCCGCAGGATCGCTTGCACGAATTCGCGGGATTTTTGACTGGGCGTTTGACGGGCTTCAGGGATATACGTTTATAAAAAGCAGAACACTGATCATGTTTCTCCTGGCCGCATTTCTGATGGGCACACAAACAAAGTTCAGGAAGAACACGAAGATCCGCTGTTTGGTGCTCTCAGCAGCTCTGACAATCGTCGCCCATGCAGTCCTGATGATCAACACCACTCTGGATTATATGCCGCCCCGGGTGATCACAGTCGGGATCTGCTGGTATGTTACCGGCATGGCACTGGTTAGTTTTATTGCAGGCTCTCTGCTGTGTTCTGAAATTCAGGGACACACAGATCGAGTCAAATTGATGCTGTGTGCGCTGTTGTTTATGATCCCTATGAATAGCTTCTTTCAGGAAAACATCGGGGCTGTCCGCATCATCCGCCAAAGCTGGTATATCCGGGATCAGCTGATCCGGATATACTCAGACAGCAAAGAACCGCTGCTGACCTGCGCGCTTCCTTCCCCGGGCAGTTCACAGGCAGATCTTTCAGCAAATCCGCTGGATGATTTCAACATCGGGACCGCACAATACTATCACCTTTCGAAGATATCTGCCGAAATCCTGTGCCCACCTTACGGGGACCGTTTCCTTCCGGAGGATCCTTACAGCGATACTGAATAAAAACCGGAAAGCAGCCTTTTTTCTACTGCCTTTTCAGATGATAATAGGATAGCCCGTATTCCTCATGGGCTTTTTCATAATCTGTATCGAGCATTTCCTTCACTTCCGGAATGATCCCTTCATACCCACTCAGGTAAACGATCCAATAAGGCTGCCTGGCGTGCATATCTTCCAAAAATTCATCCTTCATCGCCGGTTCGACCGGAAAATGTCCAAAATGATATGCCGCAAAACGTGAGCAGGGAATCAAACCGGAATTGAGATAAACTGCAGGTGTCGCATAAAGAACCATCGCAGGGTCCTTTTCCTCATCCGGGATGGAAGCAGCATAGGCAAAAATATCCGGTTCCGAAGCAGCACCGGGCAAGTCAGAGAGCAAAGGGATGTCTTCATGGACAAAAAATATAAGAAGAACCAGCGCCAGGAGCATTTCGGGAATTTTCGGAAAGTCCGCATAAAGAAACAGCGCCAGCATCAGAACCGGCACAAAAATCACAAAATAATGCAAAAACTGGTTGGTCTGCCACAGGGACACGGCATTGACCGCAGTGATACCTATCATAATGGTATCAATCAGCCTGACGCGGCGTTCCCGGATCACATGAATCAGGAGAATCAGAATTGAAACACCGATCGGAAGATAGCGGTCGAGAAACTCCATCCCGGCAAATGTTTCATGGGAGCGCCGGGCTGAATATTTAAAATTGTAAAAAATGGTCGAGTAAAACATATCGTCCAGCGCATGTTTTGATAAGAAATACAGAATGATCGGAATGCAGATGACGGCAAACCCCAAAATGCCGAAAAGCAAATTTTCAAACAGATTTTGCCATTTTCTCCGGAAAATCAGATATAGACCCACAACAGACAATCCCGAACAGATCGTCAACACATTGTTTGCACGGATAAAGAATGAAAAAGCAAGACAAACCCCATGAAGGAAAGCATAGCGGCGCGGATGCAGCGGCTGATCTTCAACATTTGAGGCATATTTCACCAATAAAAACAGACTGCAGGCTATCGAAAGAATCGACCACTCTTCACAAAGGTTCCCGCCTTCCATCAGTTTGCAGAAAACCGCCATGCCGCACATCAGCGGAAAAATTGAAAAATAATTCACACGTTTATCAGGAACTGCAGCGATTTTTGCACGGAACAGAAACCAAATCGTCAGGAAAAGACCGGCTGTCTGCATCAGGAAAGTAAGCGTCAGATCCGCGTTCTTTGTTCCCAAAAGGGTTCCGACCGCCTGAAGGAAAAACAGGAGAGGACCTTTGTTGTCCCAGATTTCCGAATACAGCGTTTTTCCCCTGCGGATCATCAACCCGACAAAACGAAAAAAGGCTGAATCCACACCGTAATTGTTCGGATAGAGCGGACTGGTGGTGGAAGAAAACAGCAGCATGGTCCCAACAGACAAAATAAGGATGATGAAACTGAATATCCAAAACCTGCCACGTCTTTTCATATACTGCCAATGCCTCCGGTTATCGGCAATTATAACGGAATACTCATAAATTTCAGACATTGACGTGAAATTCCATTGACTTGTGGTAGAATTTCATCTGTTAAAAAACCGCACACCTTTTGATCTCAGCTGGCGTGCTGACGGAAAAATGTCAGCTGTGCTGAGAAGAGAGAAAGGTGGAGGAACAAAACGCAAAGGAGTATATACTTTCTATGACTAACGTTATTTCCATGAAAGCGTTACTGGAGAGCGGTGTCCACTTTGGTCATCGCACGAACAAGTGGAACCCGGGGATGAAGCCGTATATCTTCACCGAACGCAACGGGATCCATATCATCGACCTGCAGCAGACCGCGAAAAGCCTGAACACCGCTTACGCACTGGTCCGTGACACTGTGGCTGCCGGAAAAGACATCATGTTTGTCGGCACCAAGCGTCAGGCTCAGGAAACCATCCGCGACGAAGCCATCCGCTGCGGTATGCCCTATGTGACCGAACGCTGGCTGGGCGGTATGCTCACCAACTGGACCACGATCGCACAGCGTATCAATGAGCTGGAACGTCTGGAAAAACTGCGCGACACCGGCGACATCAAAAAGCTGACCAAAAAAGAAGGCTTGATCGTTGAACGTGACATCGCCCGTCTGCAGCTGCGCCTTTCCGGCGTCCGCAACATGAAAGAACTGCCGGGCCTGATTTTCGTCATCGACGTCATGCGTGAAGCTACCGCCATCCATGAAGCGAACCTGAAAGAGATCCCGGTCATCGCCATGGTTGACACCAACTGCGACCCCCGCAATGTGGACTATGTGATCCCCTCTAACGATGACGCGATCCGCGCGATCAAACTCGTTGTCGGCAAGATCGCCGATGCAGCGATCGAAGGCAAGATGATGCGCGATGGCGGCGAAACCGTTTCCGTCGAATTCTCTGCTGACACCAATGCTGCCGCCGCCGGCCGTCTGGCTGCCGATGACAGCGACACCAAAGATGAAGACCTCTTCGGCGCTTCCACACTGGAAAAAATCAGCAAATCTGCTGAATAATTAGAGTTATAAAGGACGATTGAATAAAATGGCTATCACCACCGAAATGATCAAACAACTGCGTGCCGACACCGGCGCCGGTATCCTTGAATGCCGCAAAGCTCTCGAAAACGCCAACGGCGACCTGAAAGCCGCTCTGGATTACCTCCGCGAAAAGGGTCTTGCCCAGGCTCAGAAACGTGCCACCCGCCAGGCTTCCGAAGGTATCATCGAGCTGTATTCCCACATGGGCGGCCGCATGGGCGTCATGCTGGAACTGAACTGCGAAACCGACTTCGTCGGCAAATCCGAAGCTTTCCAGAAACTGGCCCACGAACTGGCTCTCCAGATCGCTGCTGCCGATCCTCTTTACATCAAGGAAGAAGACATCCCGGCTGACGTTCTCGAACGCGAAGAAAAGATCGCTACCGCCAAGGCCCGCGAAGAAGGCAAGAAGGAAGAAATCATCCCGAAGATCGTCGAAGGCTCCATCAAGAAATTCAAGACTGAAATGGTCCTGATGAACCAGCCTTATATCCGCGATGAATCCATCACAGTCGCCGACCTGATCAACCAGAACATCGTCGCCCTGCGCGAAAACATCGTTGTCCGCCGCTTCACCCGCTATTCTCTGGGTGAATCCACCGAAAGCGACGAAAACTAAGATTCAAAAAAGGCCGGCGGATCCGCCGGCCTTTTTTGATAATGAGAAATTCTAAATGAGGAATGAGAAATTGATTTTTCACAAAGGTCATTATACTCATTCCTCATTTCTCATTTCTCATTTTTTGGAAATCCTCATTTATAATTTCTAAAGGAGGAATTAAATAAAATGGCTGACATTAAATATAAGCGCGTATTGCTGAAACTGAGCGGAGAAGCGCTCGCTCCGCAGGGTGCCTCAGGCATTGATCCCGAAGCCGCCAAAATGATTTCCAACCAAATTAAAAATTGTGTGCAAATAGGCGCGAATCTTGCAATAGTAATAGGAGGAGGCAATATTTGGCGCGGGAAAGTCGGCCTCGAGCTGGGAATGGACCGTGCGACAGCAGACTATATGGGA
>JAFRIR010000097.1 GCA_017432685.1 Flexilinea sp.
AAAGCGGTAGTAAACGGAACCATGTTCCGGATGTCGTTGATCAATTCCATCTTGATCTCAACATCTTCCCGGAGATCATACTGATCCAGTGACCATCCGATCTCTTCTTCAGTGCGGTTGAATGCACCGGGATAGAGCAGCAGCTGCAGCTTGATGAACTTATCTTCGTCCAGAACGCAGCAGGCAGCTGACAGATTTCCACCGGCTGAGTCACCGGAAACAGCGATTTTTTCCGGATCAATACCCAGTTCTTCGGCATGGTCATGGACCCAGCGTACGGTCTGATAGCATTGGGTGACCTGGTGTGGGAATTTGTGCTCCGGTGCCAGGTCATAATCGACACTGACCACTACTGCATCCGCCTTATCAGCCAGAGACTTGCAGGCATTTTCAATCACACGGGCTGTACCGCCAAAAAAACCACCGCCATGGATGTAGACCACAACCGGTTTCGGACTCTTGCCCTTTTGCGGTGTATAGATCAGAATCGGAAGATCTCCCGCACCGGTTGTGATGACCCGGATTTCGGTCGTGACATCATGGCTGAGGTCTATGCTGACGCAGCCCATGGATGTGCGAATCGCATGAATCTCCGCTCCTGTCAGATGTGCCGGGTCTTTGATGTTTGGTCCGGTCGGTTTGACGCGGAACCAATGGGCTTCTCTCGGATCGACTGTCCCGGGCTCGGAACTTTCCGGAACCGGTTTCACGCAAATTTCCAAAGCGCCCTTGCGGATAAGTTCTCCCTTTTTCCTGAGAACCTTCAGGCATTCATCATAAAGCATAGCATCCCCCTTTATTTGTTCGAGCTGTACTTCCGCATGTCGATGGAGACGGCGATGATAATGATCAGGCCTTTGACAACCCACTGCCAATAGGAGGACAGACCGATAAAGGTCAGACCGTAATTGATCACGTTGAAAATGATCACACCCAGAAAAACACCGATCACGGAACCGACACCGCCGGTCATGGAACATCCACCGACGATACAGGAAGCAATTGCGTCCATTTCATAGCCATTCCCGTAAGAGCTGTTGGCGGAACCGGTACGGGCAGCTTCCAGTGCACCGGCCAGACCGTAACAGGCACCGGCCAGAGCAAAGGTGATCATCTGGATTTTGAAGACGTTGATACCGGAGACACGGGCAGCTTCAGCATTGGAGCCAACGGAGAAAATCTCACGCCCGAGTGTGGTTTTTGTCAGCAGAACATGGACGATGATACACATTCCCAGCGCGAAGAACACGATGATCGGAATTCCGGCAATGTTTCCGGAACCGAGGTTGGTGAAGTTCTTCAGGAAACCGCCCAGAGGTTGGGAATTGTTCGGTGGTTTGTTGCACAGCAGCAGGTTGGTACCGTAGACGACCATCATCCAGCCCAGCGTTGCCAGAAAGGCCGGGACCTTCAGCTTGGAAACGGTAAAACCGTTGAGCAGACCTACGATCAGACCGACAAGGACCGCGGCGAAAATCGGAACGATCGGCGGTAATTCCGGCAGGTTCCAGAATTTGATATAATAGTCAGCTTTCTGGGCCAGAGATCCGGCAATCACAGCGGTCAGACCGACCGTACGTCCGCCCGAGAGGTCTGCCGACCCTGAAATCAGGATGAACAGACAACCCAGTGCCACAATGATACGGGTCGAACTCTGCATCAGAATGTCGCGCAGAACACGCCATGAGAAAAACTTCGGTGACATGCTGCCGATAACGATGACCATCAGGATCATGATGAAATAAAGCGCATAGTTCGACAGAATATTTTTGATGTTGAATTTTTTAGTTTGCATCCGTTGTTACTCCGCTTTTTTGATAAGTACTTGCGAGGTACATCACCTTTTCGTCAGTAGCATCTTTCCCATCCAGAATACCGGACAGGTGCCCTTCACACATGACCGCGATACGGTCTGACATGCCCAGCAGTTCGGGCATTTCCGAGCTGATCATGATCACGGCTTTCCCTTCCTGTGCCATTTGCTCCATCAGGCTGTAGATCTCATACTTGGCACCGACATCGATACCCCGTGTTGGTTCGTCCAGAATCAGGATTTGAGGTGTGAGGAGCATCCAGCGGGCAAGGACTGCCTTTTGCTGGTTTCCGCCGGAAAGATTTTGGATCTCAGCTTTCAGACTTGGTGTTTTGATCTCAAAGGTTTTTACGAACTGCTCTGCGTCTTTCTGACGTTTTTTGTTGTTCAGGAACAGGCCGTTGGTGTAGCTGCTGTGATCGGCAGTCTGTTTGGCAACGGTCACGTTTTCCAATACGCTGATTTTCGGGAAGATCCCTGAAACGCGGCGTTCTTCCGTCAGCAGCGCCATGGAGTGGCGAATGGCATCTTCCGGAGAATTGATCTCGACCTTTTGCCCGTCAATCGTCACTTCACCCGAGGCCTTTTTGCGAAGCCCAAAGATGGTTTCGACCAGTTCTGTCCGCTGGGCACCGACCAGTCCGCCGATACCAAGAATTTCTCCTTTGTGGAGCGTGAAGCTGATATCTTTGAAGCTGTGCGGATTTGCGGATGTGAGGTGAGAAACCTCCATTTTTACCTCGCCCGGTTTGTGTTTTTTCGACGGGAAACGGTTGCTCATCTCTCGTCCGACCATGCGTTTGACAATGGTATCCATGTCCAGCTCACTTGCCGGCCAGTCACCGACAAGCTGTCCGTCGCGCATGATGGTGACATCATCGGAAATTCTCAAGATCTCATCGATCTTGTGCGAGATGTAGATGATGGAAACACCCTTTTGTGTCAGACGGGCGATCAGCTTGAAGAGCAGTTCCGTTTCTGTTTCTGTCAGTGAGGATGTGGGTTCATCCATGATGATGATCTTCGCATTAAAGGAGACGGAACGAGCGATTTCAATGAGCTGGCAGTGCGAAGTTGAAAGGTTCTGAACCTTCGTTTTCGGGTCAATGGGAATTTCAAGATCGTCCAACAGCTCTTTGGTCTGCTTATAGAGCTGTTTCCAGTCGACCCATTGTACGCCCAGCGTATTGTGATGAGGCAGGCGTCCTACCCAGACGTTTTCCATGACGGTAAGTGCCCGCATCGGCTGCAGTTCCTGATGGATCATCGCGATGCCGTTTTCCAGTGCATTGGCGGGACCGGAAAAAACGACCTTCTTTCCGTTGACAAAAATCTCCCCATTGTCAGGCTGGTAGATCCCGAAGGCACACTTCATCAGGGTCGATTTTCCTGCGCCGTTTTCGCCCATTAATGCATGGACTTTCCCGGGCTTTACCGCGAATGAGACGTTGTCCAATGCTTTTACGCCGGGAAAGGATTTGCTGATGTGTTTCAGTTCAAGAATATATCTGGAATCCTCCATCGGATTCTTCCTTTCCATTCAAGAAACAGCCGGGAACCAGGTCCCGGCTGTCAGTCATTGAATTAATTTGATTAGAAAGTTGGGTCGGTGATATCGTAGGCAGCTTCTTCGAGGTTATCCTTGGTGATGCCGACGTAGTTGATCCAGACACGATGGCCTTCCACTTCAACGCCTTCCATATCCAGTGTTTCAGTGGTAACTTCCTGACCGTTTTCGAGCAGCCACATGACTTTGTAGATGGCCTTACCGAGTTTGAC
>JAFRIR010000098.1 GCA_017432685.1 Flexilinea sp.
GCTGCTTGAATCCGCTAAAGCATACGGGAAATCCCCCTATGGCGAGCACCTGAAAGCTGTGGCTGAGGGCAAAGTGAAATATTAGGAATCAAAATGATCTGCCTCACTTGCACTGTAGACATTAGACGTTAGACCTTAGACCTTAGACCTTAGACATTAGACTGCAGAAAAAGCCGCGGAAACGCGGCTTTTTGTGTTAAAATTTCGGTTACAGGTGGCGATGGCAGGTTCCGGTTCCCGGCTGCCGGCAGGTGACAAAGCCGGTCCAGAGAAAAATAATAAAAGACAATATTTCTCTGTTCTCCCAAAAAGCTAACAACAATAATACGATCTTACAGCTGAAAAAATAAGGAACGACTATGAATAAAATAACTCTCGTTCTCCGTTCATTCATGCTGCCCCCTTGATTCGGTGTTGATTGGCCTGTTTATGCAGAAAATCCACCAAAATTCCTCTTGATTTTCCGCTGAAAACATGGTATTCTATATTTATAAGAGATGTTGAATGAAGGCATAAGGGAAATGTCAAAACCTGATTTTTCAAAATCCACTGTTGAAACTGTACGCCAACTCGTTCCGATCGACGATGTAATGTTTCAAAAAATATGTGAAGATCGTGAAGTATGCGAGGAAATAATCTCTGCAATTTTAGGTGAACCTGTCACTGTTATTCAGGTTGTATCGCAGGAAAGTATCGGAAATTTGCAGGGGCGTTCCGTCCGATTGGACTGTCTTTGTAAACTGAAAAACGGCGTTTATGTCAATGTCGAAGTACAAAAACCGGACAATGATGATCATGAGGCAAGAGTACGGTATAATGCTTCTGTAATTACTGCGAATGAGACACCGAAAAGCGTGAAATTCAGAGATATCGCACGTGTTATTGTGATTTACATAACAAAGTTTGATCTGTTCCACGATAATTACCCAATCTATCACATTGATCGGACGGTTCGGGAAACAGGAAAAGTTCGTGATGATGGTTTCACTGAGATTTATGTAAATGCAGCAGTAAAGAAATACGACAGCGATCTGAACAGGAACGTTTCGGATTTGATGGATCTTTTTGTCGATCGGGAACGTTACGATATTGAAAAGTTTCCGTGTTTTTCGAAGAGAAAAAACACCTTTGTTAATACGGAGAAGGGAGAGATTGAAATGTGCGAGAAAGTTGAAAATCTGTTTCGGGAACGGGAAAAAGAAACAATCTTGAATTTACTGTTTGAAAGCGTCCAGGATGGCGCTATGAAATTAACTTATGCTGCTGATAAAGCCGGACTTTCTATTACTGAATTTAAACATCAAATGCAAATAAAAGGATATAACTATCCTACACTTGAAAAAAAAGCAGCTGCTGCAAGGAGATCATTAGCTCAGTAAGCCTCCCAAGTCCGTTGAAATGGTTCGGAATGTTCATCAAAAAAGCAGGCAAAATCCACCAAATATTCCTCTTGATTTTCCGCTGAAGACATGGTATTCTATAAATAGAAACTGTTATATCGTCAGTTTTCTTCAATCTGCGGTAATTTTGAAAGATCCGGGGGACAGGCAGAATGTCGATGCGGTATTGACCGTAAGTTCGTCAGCAAATTACGAAGCATTTGAAAATGCGATGAAAAGAGGTGAAGATATGGGTGGCGAAGCAATGAGAAGATTAATGGAAGATGTAATACAGGAAGAAAATCAGAAAGCAGTTGATAAATCAACACTGACATTTATCAAAAATCTCATGAAAAACAGTGGCTGGGATTCGGAAAAAGCAATGAATGCAATCGGCATTTCTCCTGCGGATCAAATCCGCTACGCTGCATTATTATAAGCGTCTCAGGTCCGCTTAGGCGGACTGGTTTGTCGGATATAATGGTTGACGGTTTTCTGTTGTCGGTTTCCGGCAGGAAAGTCACACGAACCCACTTCAGCGGCTCGGTAAGTCAGGCAGCAAAGCAGGTGTGACGGAAAAATGAACCCGTGTCCATGTGGTCACGGGAAAAAAGCAAAATACATATATCGTCGCCGGAGATCTCCCGGTGGAAGTGACGGAGAATCAAATCATGGAAAGAGAGCCTTATGCTGCGATCGGGCTGGAATTGGCTTCGGCGATTCATGAGCGAACCTGGTCGACAGAAACATTGGCACCGGCTGCAATGTTTTCGATCGAAATACCCAGACGATATAAATTTAAGGACATCTCCTTCGTTCCTTCTTCGCGTCCTTCTTCTTTGAACAGATTCATGGTGCGGACTTCATCATATTCTGTGATGCACATACGTTTCACCTCCGCTTTGCTTGATAAAGGATGGTCTCACACAACTAAAGTTTAGCGGCTGATTTGAATTCATCGATTGTCATATTAGCACGCTTCGCTGCCTCAGTTATATCGAGAAGTTTGTCTCTGACCAGATTTACGAGTGTATCAAAAATACCTTCTTCGCGTCCTTCTTCTTTGAACAGATTCATGGTACGGACTTCATCATATTCTGTGATGCACATACGTTTCACCTCCGCTTTGTTTTTGAGGATAAATGGTTTAATAACAGAATCATTGGACAGATCCCGGATGGCATGATCGACAGCTGCTTCAATTGATAAACCGTTAGACTGATGAAAACGAATCTGGTTGATCAGAAATGCATAATCATGCAGAGGACGGCAGGCATTCAGCAATTCACGGTTATGACCATAATTGATGTTCAGCATCCTGACTTTCACATTGATGTCCGGATCAGATCCTTCCGGAAAAGCCGAAGAAAGATAAAGGTATGATTCATCCGGCTGGTCCTGGGTTCCGTTGTAGAAACAAACACATTTCGGAATCGGCAGCTTCTGGATTTTTGAACTATAAATGTTGATAGGTTTCTTCTTGCTTTCAAAAAGCCCGCTGTAAATCATCCCGGCATAAACCAGAAAACGAATCGGCAGGTTCGGATTAAAAGTCGACTGCTGTTCAAAGAAATTCAGAAAATTACTGACCAGGATGGAAATATCATTTTTCATATCCATGTAAAGGACATCATCGATCGTCGTTATTGTAATATCATTTGGATCCGTGTATGACGTGCCGTTGATTGCATTATACAACTCAAGCGTCCATCCTTTGTTCTCTTCTCTGCCAAAGATAAAACGAAAAAGTCGGTCTTTGTTTGTTCTGTTAATCTCTGTCATTTATTCCGTCTCCTATATATATTTTACACTGAATTCAAGGGGAAATCAATATAGGCAGACAATAAACGTTAGACATTAGACCTTAGACATTAGACCTTAGACATTAGACCTTAGACATTAGACCTTAGGCGTAAGACAGCCGTTTTTCCGGCTCCTTTCTCTGTCTCCTACTCTCTGCTTCATACTTCCTACTTTCTACTTCTTATTTTATCTAAAGGATATATATGGGGAAAATAACTGTTGAACGGGATGTCAACGGCATCCCGGGCCTTTGTGTCATCACGCCCGCGGTCTTTGGTGACGCGCGCGGATATTTTATGGAAACCTGGAGCCGGCGTGACATGGAAACCGCCGGTTTTTCCATCGACTTCGTGCAGGACAACCAGTCCATGTCCGTCAAAGGCGTATTGCGCGGGCTGCACTACCAGATCAGCCATCCGCAGACCAAGCTGGTGCGGGTGATCCGGGGAGAAGTCTTCGACGTGGCAGTCGATCTCCGGGAGGACTCATCCACTTACGGAAGTTATCACGGCGAACTGCTTTCGGCGCAAAACCGGAAGCAGTTTTTGATTCCCCGCGGCTTTGCTCACGGATTTCTGGTGCTCTCCGACGAGGCAGAGTTCTGCTACAAATGCGACGACTTCTACCATCCCAATGATGAGGGCGGGTTGGCGTGGAACGATCCGGAGATCGGCATCCAATGGCCTGAGGTCGTCGGTTCCTATCCCGGCAGCGCCGATCCGTCAGGCTACTGCCTCAGCGATGGTACCCCGCTGATTCTGTCAGAAAAGGACAAAAAGTGGGGAACGATTGGCGAAATAAGAAATCAGAAATCAGAGAAATGAAGAAGTAAGATGTAAAAATGAAGAAAGGCGCATATCGCGCCTTTTTCCAAAAATCTAATTGATTTCCGAAATAGGAGTAACCTGAAGTGTTAACCCGAGCCGTCCAAAAATCTTGAGCAGCGTATCAAGTCTGGGAACTGTTTTGTTTGATTCGATCCGAGCAACTGTGGATTGAGGAATATCGCAGAGAGCTGCAAGATCCCGCTGACTGAGCCCAAGAGAAGAACGCTGAGAGATCATAGCTGAAATGATGGCAGCTTCTGCCTCAGCTTCTTCCAGGATTTCTTTCCCGACGGGATCAGTTTCTTTTACCATATTTTTGTATTCGTTCCAATTCATTTTCTCTTCTCCTTTTGAAAGATATAATCTTTCATTTCCGATTTTGCCTGTTTGATTTCTCTTTGCCGTGTCTTTTGTGACTTCTTTCTATAATGATGCAGAAGTACATATGTACCTTTATCATAGAAAAAGAAGAATACACGGTTATTTCCGGGACGAAGTTCCCAAATTTCATCTTCCAGGTGTTTCGCTATTTCAACCGGTAAATTAGTGCCGTTGTCCTGAAGAAGCTGAATATAACGGGCTGCCTGTGAGTATTGAATTCTGGCATCTTTTGATGATCCCGCTTTGGTACGAAGTGATTCAAGAAACTCACGGATATCAGAAAATCCGTCTTATGTCTCATAAAAGTCAATTACGAACATACATACCTCTTCAGGTTTATTTTATTAAATGATAGCATAAACGCTATCGTTTGTCAACGCTACAGAAAGTAATAATTAATTGGAAAGCGAAATCTTTATCCCTCTCTATTCATTCTAAAAGGAAAGCATATGAAAGGAATCATACTCGCCGGAGGGTCCGGTACACGATTATATCCATTGACGAAGGTCACCAGCAAGCAGCTGCTGCCGATCTACGACAAGCCGATGATCTACTATCCCCTTTCCACACTGATGCTGGCGGGGATCAAAGACATCCTGATCATCTCCACTCCGGATGATACCCCCCGCTTCGAAGCGCTGCTGGGAGACGGAAGCCAGTTCGGGATCACGTTGTCCTACAAGGTGCAGCCCAGCCCGGATGGTTTGGCGCAAGCTTTCATCCTCGGTGAGGAATTCCTTGATGGCGGTCCCGGAGCCATGATTCTCGGCGACAACATCTTCTACGGCAGCGGCTTCCGAACCCTGCTGCAGGCTGCGGTGCGGAATGCGGAAGTTAACGGACGCGCGACTGTCTTCGGATACTACGTCCCCGATCCGGAGCGCTTTGGCGTGGTGGCGTTTGATGAGAACGGCCGGGCGACATCCATCGAAGAAAAACCAAAGCAGCCAAAGAGCAATTATGCTGTCACCGGGCTGTATATCTATCCGTCCGGTGTGGCGAACCGTGCCAATCAGGTGCAGCCTTCTGCCCGAGGGGAGCTCGAAATCACAACACTGAACGAGATGTATCTGCTGGATGGGTTGCTGGATGTACAGCTGCTCGGACGCGGCTTTGCCTGGCTGGATACGGGAACCATGCAGAGCCTGCTGCAGGCAGCGGAATTTGTCGAAATGATCCAGACCCGGCAGGGCATCACCATCTCCGCACCGGAGGAGATCGCCTTTATCAACGGCTTTATCGGGCGGGAAAAGCTGCTTGAATCCGCTAAAGCATACGGGAAATCCCCCTATGGCGAGCACCTGAAAGCTGTGGCTGAGGGCAAAGTGAAATATTAGGAATCAAAATGATCTGCCTCACTTGCACTGTAGACATTAGACGTTAGACCTTAGAC
>JAFRIR010000099.1 GCA_017432685.1 Flexilinea sp.
ATAAAAGACTCCCATAAGTCTTTTAGCCCTCCCCCTCCTTATGAAAGAGTCCGGTCAAATCTCCGGGCTCTTTCTTCATTGAAAGAATAACAAAACGGAAACAAAACATAATCAGTTTAGAAACAACGCACTGATATCCTTTGCTTATCAATTGAAGACAGAAAGGAAACACAAGTATGAACAAGAAATTGATTTCCATCATCGGTCCTATGGCACTGATCACCGGTGCCGCGGTACTGATCCGTAACAGGCAAAAGAAACAGCAAAAGAGGGAATATTATGTACGCCATTGAAACACAAAACCTGTCTAAATCCTTTCACGGGCTTTACGCTGTGAACGGATTGGATATGCACGTCCCGGTGGGTGCGATCTACGGCTTCATCGGAGAAAACGGAAGCGGAAAATCAACCACGGAAAAACTGCTCTGTGGACATCTGGTTCCGGACAGCGGCAAAATGAAGCTCTTTGACAAAAGTTATACCGATGCCGGGGTGCGCTATCGGGTCGGGGCTTTGATCGAAAATACCGGGTGTTTTGGGAATTCCAGCGTTTATCAGAATTTGATGATGCAGGCGATCAACCTGAACCTGAAGGATCGGGACGCGGAGATCAAGCGGGTTCTGAAAATCGTCCGCATGGAAGATTCCGCACAAACCAAATTCAAGAACTGCTCACTTGGAATGAAGCAGCGCATTGGCATCGCCATGGCGCTGTTGGGTGATCCGGCTCTCCTGATCCTGGATGAACCAATCAATGGGCTGGACACTGACGGGATGCGCATCATGCGCGAGATCCTGGTGGACATCACACAAAACTCCGGCTGCACCGTGCTGATCTCCTCTCACATCTTAGGTGAACTTGAAAAGATCGCTACGCACTACGGCATTATCCGTCAGGGGAAAATGATCCAGGAACTGACAGCTGCAGAGATGGAATCCCGCTGCCGGATGTTCTCTTCGATCAAATCAACGGATATGCAGAAAGCTTTTCTTGCCTTGCACAGGGAATACGGAAATGTCAAACTGGAAGACGGAATGATTCGTGTGTATGATGTGAACGACACCGAAAGGATTGTCAGCGTCCTGATGAAACAGAATATTCCCGTCACCGAGATCAGCAAAAACAAGATCGGTCTCGAGGAGTACTACCTTGAACTTATGTCACAGAAGGAGAAATAATCTCATGGTAACAACTATGGTTCCAACCTTTAAAACCCCATCCTTTTCCGAGCGGCTGAAGGGGATGCTGGGTGTGGACTTCTACCGTCTGTTCCACACACCGATGTTTTATATCTTTGTAGCCATTGCCGCGATCATTCCGGCAATGGTGCTGAGTATGGGCGGGATGAATGGTGGAGCTCCGCTTTATGCCAACACCTGGAACATCATCGCCGCGGATACACCGCTTTATATCGTCCGCAATATCGCCGACTACGCCAACATGAACATGGTCTTCATCTTTGGCGGGATCATGGTCTCGATCTTTATTGGCCATGATTACCAAAGCGGCTACGTCAAGCAGCTTTTCACGACGCACTCGAAAAAGCGCGACTATATGATGTCCAAATCCATCGTCTGCGCTTTCGCGATGGCCTGCATGTGCCTCTCCTACCTCATTGCGGGAGCCGGTGCGGGTTTGATCGTCGGGACTTCGATGCGTGTCAATTTAGGGTCTCTGCTGATTGCTATTCTCGGAAAGATGGTGATGAGCCTGGGCTGGGCGAGCCTTTACACCTTCCTGAACGTGATCTTCCGCCGGCATTTCGGCATCTCGATCGCATCCAGTTTCTTCATCGGGACCGGGATACCGATCATTGGTGCAGCTGCACTGATCGGTAACAATTCGGCGCTGAACATTTTCCTCTACGGATCATCTGTCAATGCCTGCCTGTCGAGCAATATCGTAACCCTGCTGACCTGCATTCTGGTGTCTGTCGCCTGGACAGTGATCTATACCGTTGCCGGTTCCGTCGTTCTCGCGAGATCGGATGTTTATTAGGAGAAATTATGAACGCAATTGAAATTCGTGACCTGAACAAAAACTTCGGCAGCAAACAGGCTGTCAGTGGATTGAACATGACCGTCCCTGTGGGTGCGATCTACGGATTCATCGGAGAGAATGGCAGTGGGAAATCAACCACTGAAAAGATGATCTGCGGACTGATCCACAACAATGGCGGGTCCATCAAACTCTACGGGAAGGATCACACGGATCCGGATGTCCGCTCCAACATCGGTGTACTTATCGAAGCGCCCGGATGTTTCCCGAACGTCAGCGTCTGGAACAATATGCGCATTCAGGCTGATAATCTCGGGATCAAAAACCCGGAAAAGGAGATCGCCCGGGTGCTGAAGACCGTCCGCATGGAAGGCTCCGCTGCCAACCAATTCCGCAACTGTTCGCTGGGAATGAAGCAGCGAATCGGGATTGCCTTTGCCCTGCTGGGGAATCCTTCCCTGCTGGTACTGGATGAACCGATCAATGGGCTGGATGCTGACGGGATGCGTATCATGCGCGATGTCCTGACCGAGATCACCCGTGACGGGAACTGTACTGTGCTGATTTCTTCCCATATTCTCGGTGAACTGGAGAAGATCGCCACTCATTACGGCATCATCCGGAACGGTCAAATGCTCAAAGAAATGACTGCAGCAGAATTGGAAGCTGATTGCCGGACCTATATCGCACTGCAGACAGGTGATCTGAAC
>JAFRIR010000100.1 GCA_017432685.1 Flexilinea sp.
CTCGTGTCTGGCACGAGCCTCCAAAATCCGACCCCTTCGACTCAGAATTCCGACCCCTGGCTGTTGTTTTATCTGATCAGGAGTATACAACGGGAATTTAAAAAATGGAACCGACAATAATGTCGGTTGACTTTTGTTTGAAAATGTGGTAGGGGGTGACAGGTGGGACGGTTCCCTTTGCACCCTCATCGCCAGATAATGGACAGACACCATGCAATCTCACTACCCGGTAAGGACAAATCCCTTGTGGTGCGCCGGGCAACCGGCCCACTGTCACTTTACTCATGCTGTGCACGAGCTTGCAGAATCTGACCCCTCCAACTCAAGGGTCTATCTCCCTTTTGTTCAGACGGTGAGCACGTAATCGCAGCACTCGCGGACGCGGCATTCGCGGAAATAGGTTTCTTCGAGCGGGATCCAGCGGGTGCGGAAGCGTTCTGCAGCATCCGGCCCGTTGCGGCGCGTGATCCGCTCCAACTGGGTTGCCGGGTCAACATCAAGAAAGAGCCGAACGTCATACAACTCCCGCAGATCGGGATGGCAGGCATAGGATCCTTCCACGATAGCAAGCTGTTTCGGCTCGATGATCCGCACCGGGTCAAACGTGAAGGTGTGACAATCAAAACGCCGGTAAGCGACCGGCTGACCTGTGCGGAGCGGCTGCAGGACTTCCGAGCCAAACCGCTCCCGGTCTACGTTACCTCCGGGCTCTGCAAGGCGTTCGGCTGTACGCTGGTGAGGCTGCAGGTAAAAATCATCCATATGGAAAAGGTTTGCGCCCCAATCCGCGGCAAGCTGTGCTGCCAGGGTGCTTTTCCCGGAGGCGCAGCGGCCGTCGATGGCAATGATCGCAAGCGTTTGCTTTTGAGCTGCGGCCTGACAGAGCCGTTTTTTGATCTGTGAGAAAATTTCTTCCATGGATGTGCCTCCAAAGCTTTAGAGTCTCAATAAAAAACAGTTATATTTTTATAAAATATAGTATAATCATTTTCGAGAGAGAAAATGGCAATGGGTTATTCTGAATCTTTTTGCTCAATTTTTCGTATTAAAAGTAAACAGGCAGTTTTTTGTAAAATGCAAAGTTTTATTGTAACTGTTCAGAACCTGGCGACGCATCACGAGATACAGCCCAGCTGTGCGGGCTTCGCCGCAGCATCAGAGCAGTCTCCGTGTGCTCCGTACTGAACAGATATGTTTTATTTTGTATTTAAAATTTCTATATAAGAAATGGAGAGTGAAATGAAAAAAAACTTGTCATTTGTCCTTGTGATGATTTTGCTGCTGGCAGTAAGTGCGGTTTGTGCTGATGATTTATCTGATGTCAGACAAAACGGTGTGCTGCGGTTCGGCGCTCCGCTGGAGTACATTCCCTTCGTGTTTGAAGATGAAACCGGCAGCGCCAGCGGTATGGATGTGGCGCTGATGGAGGAAATCTGCCGCAGGATGGGCCTCCGTATGCAGAAGCTCAGTTTTGCCCGTGACGGCATCATCGATGCACTGACGATCGGGCAGATCGATGTGATTGGCGGCGGACTTTCCAAAACAGATGCCCGCTCCCAGGTTATTGATTTTTCCCGGACCTACTACAATGGTGAAGCGCAGGTGATTTCGCTGTCTTCTTCCCCGAAGCCACAGGTCGTCAATCTGGACAGTTTCCGCGGGATGAAGATCGCTGTGGTGAAAGGCTCCAGCTTTCAGGAGTGGGTCCAGACGAATCTGGTCGATACCGGCATTATGTCCATCAGCAGTGTTTATACCTTCTCCGACAGTGCAGATGGAATGAAAGCGCTGGACCGCAAGGATGTGGATCTGATCATGATCGATCAGGATGTATATGAAGATCGTTACCGCCCCTCCGGGAATTATCAGGTGTTCTATTCAGGGTTCAAGACCGAAAATTACGCCTTTGGTATGCGCAAAAATTCTTCGCTCACCGCGGAGATCAATAACCAGCTGAACGAAATGATCAAAGACGGTACCGCACAGAGCATCGCGAACCGCTTCTTCTCCATGAATTACACTGACAAAGCCAGTTCGATCGTCAAACCGGTCGCCACCCTTGCACCGGTCGTGACAGTAGCTCCGACCACCTGTGTCAACGCCATGAGCTACGTTGCGGATGTCACTGTCAAAGATGGTCAGACCTTCCGTGCAAATGAAGGCTTCCGCAAGACATGGCGTATTTACAACAACGGTTCCTGCACCTGGGATTCCAACTACACACTGCAGCTGGTGTCCGGTGATGCTATGAACGGCAGTTATGTTCGTATCCCGACCACTGTGCAGCCCGGACAGATCGTTGATGTTTCAGTGGACCTGAAGGCTCCGTCCAATGCGGGCAATTACAAGGGTTACTGGCAGATGCGCAGCCCGCAGGGCTCCGGTTTCGGTCAGACGATCTGGGTCAACATCAAAGTTTCCGGCAGCGCTCCGGTACCGACCGCAACACCCCAGGATGGTCAGACCCGTACGATCCCGGTGATCGACTACTTCTATGCCGATTCCTATTCCGGGAAGTCCGGTGACGCCACAGTTATCCACTGGGGTACTACCAGGGCTGCCGGTGTTTCCATTGTTGTTGATGGTTATCAAATCTCCAATGAGGGTCCTTCCGGCTCCTATCAGCTGCAGGCTCCGATCCAGGGGAAAGGTACCCATGAGATCAAACTGATTGCCCGCTCTGTGACGGATGATGCGACCTCTGTGATCTATTACAACATGGACGGCGGTGATGGACAGGAACGGATCATACCGAAAATCAATTATTTCTACGCATCTTCCACTGAAGGCAAAGTCGGCGACAGCACAACAGTTTACTGGTCGGTTGAAAATTCTAACGGTGTTGACCTGATGGTTGATGGAAATTTTGTAGAGCGTTTTGGCCAGGATACCGGTTCAGCAACGATCTATGACCAGATCCAGAATGTTGGCAGCCACGAGATCCAGTTACTGGCCCGTTCTGTTACGGATGATGCTTATTCCTCTGTCTGGTATATGATGAACGGTCAAACCGGGTTGATTGTTCCGGACGATGGACAGACACAGGTGATCCCGGTGATCAATTCTTTCTCGGCAGATTCCTATTCAGGTTACCCCGGTGACGGTACAACAATTTACTGGTCTACCTCCAATGCCGGTGGTGTGACGATCTCTGTTGACGGGTACGAGATTTCCAATGAGGGGGCATCCGGTTCTTACCAGCTGCAGGCTCCGCTGCAGGGCGCCGGTTCCCACAGCATCACACTGACCGCTCATTCCGTGACTGACGATACCAGCCAGACGATCTATTACACCATGAATGAATATGCCACCGGATTGGATGTAAACTTCGATGACACCTATGATATGACTGAACAGGACTGGCAGGATTTCGGTGATGCTCTTGACAGTATGACGGAGGAAGACTGGAATCAGGTGTTTGACAGCATGACGGAAGAAGACTGGAATGATTTTGCTGACGCGTTTGCCCAGATGTCCGATGAAGATTGGGCCGCTCTGGCTGAATTAATGGGTGATGAATACTGATTGATTTTATGATGAAAAAAAGGGGCGGCATTTTCGCTGCCCCTTTTTTCATCCTATAACAGCCTCTTCCATTCTTCAATGGACAGTGTCTCTGCCCTGCGCATGGGATCGATCCCAGCGCTCAGCAGCTTTGTCTCAGCTTCCGCTCCGCTGATGTGCAAATTGGAAGAAAGAGCGTTGCGCAGTGTCTTGCGTTTCTGGCCAAACCCCGCTTTGGCGAGGTTGAAAAAATCATCTATTTGTTCCGGAGAAATCAGCGGTTCGGCATACAATTCGATGCGAACGACCGCGGAATCTACATTTGGCTCCGGATAGAACGCATCAGCCGGGATGATCATCGGCATATCCGCCTTCCCGTAGACCTGAACGCTGAGCGCCAGCAGACTGAGCTTGCCCGGCGCGGCACAGATGCGTTCGGCAACTTCCTTCTGGACGGTCAGCGCCAGACGTTTCGGGCGAGCTTTCCCTTCCAGCAGGTGACGGATCACGGCTGAGGTGATGTAATAGGGAATATTGGCAGCCACATAATAGCCGCCATCGGAAAAATAATCATCCGGTTTGAATTCCAGAATATCCCCCTGTATGATCTCCACGTTTGGACAGTCAGAAAATTCTTTCCGCAGCACAGGGACCAGGTCTTTGTCCAATTCCACAGCTACGACCCGTTCCGCCCGTTCCGCCAGATGCCGTGTCAGGCTGCCGAGTCCAGGACCCACTTCCAGTACCGCGGCATGTTCCGGGATCCCGGCGGCATCGGCAATGCCGTCGAGCGCCGTGTCATCAGACAAAAAGTTCTGCCCCAGTCCTTTGTGAGGACGCAGGTGATATTTTTCCAAAAGCTTCTTCGGATGTGTTGTTTGAATCATTGCAGTACCCATACCATATCTGCCGGAACCGGGGTGAGAAAATAAAGCATGGTTTCCCTGCTCCAGCCTTCAAAATTATCGTCTTCATATGCAAGGTCGATCCAGTACCGTCCTGGGATGCCGCCGCCTACATCGGCGATGACGGCCTTCCCGTAATCGGGAACGTAGATCGACTGGCCTCCGAATTGATTGTACCAGCTCGAGGTAACAGCTGCCACCCCTTTCTGAACCTTCCTGCCGGAGGCTGTGCCGGTGATACAGCTTGTTGTTCCGCTGCGGCAGGGAGAATAGGACGTGGCATAAACTTTCACTGCGCGGTAGTATTCGATCGGTCCATCAGGGGTTTCCAGTGTGCGGACATTGATCTTTGTGCCATACTCGGCTTTGTTCGAAACGGGCTGTACCAGAACCGTTTCCGGCGAAGTTTCGTTCAAAACCATTTCTCCGTTTTCTGTCCGGGTTCTGGTGAAAGTGCCGCGCAGACCATCAGACCCTTCTGTGATGAGCTTTGTATCATCCAGGTCCAGGTCCGGGTTGGGGGTCCATTCGGTTTCCCTGTGGATCGTCTCTGCTTTCATGGAGAAACTGTCACTGACCGGGACGATCAGGATGCGCCCATCAGCTGGAAGAGGTTCATTCGCAGAGGGAATGCTCACATCGGAGCCGTTCAGCGGGAGTCCCGCGCGTGCCAGCGCTTCCCCTACATTGACACCGGCGCTGACGGTAGTGACCAGTTTCCCGTTTACGGAGACTGTCAGTTCCCGCAGCGGGAGCACTTCTACGGTCATGCCTGGAACAAAAAGGGTGTCCGGATCCGGTAGAACCAGCATGCTTTTGCTGACGCTGATGCCGGCGGAGAGAAGTGCATCAAATACACTCTGCCCGGAACCATGGGCGGTTCTGCCTTCCGGAAAATCTTCCGTGATGAGGGTGAAAACCTCTGCCTGCCGGAGTTCCAGATCCAGTTCTGATACAGCGCCAAGATCGAAATCGGGACGGAGCTCGCTGCCTTTCCAGTAAAGCCGGTCGCCCGGGTAGAGACGCAGCCCGGCATCCAGCAGGATGTTGCCGCCGAAGCGCTGATGGGAGAGGTAATCCAGTGGTTGAATGCCGTTTCCCGGGTCCAGATGGACTTTCGCTGCCCGGTTCAGGCTGATGCGCTGCCCGGTTCTCACCCTTTGATCCAAACCGGGACGAACCTGATCGGAGGTGCTGTACGGAACGCCGGCTCCGCTGAGAATGTCGGCGACCCGGGAAGCGTGTGTTTTGATCAGGCGTGTTTCTCCGTTGATCACAAGCTGAATGTTCTTTCCCGCAGAGGCATAAAGCAGCCCGATACCGCAAAGGATCATCACGATCCCGAGTATCAGGAATGTGCACAGCTGCTTCCGTTTTTCCTTCATAATCATGATTTTAATCCATGATTTCAAAAAGCGGGAACAATCCGGGAGGGAGAAACGTAAAGAGAATTAAGAGTTAAGAATTAAGGGAACCTCTAAAAACTCCAATTTTTCTCTGTCCCGAGGAGATTCAGAGAATAAATTCTCTGAATCTCCTCGGGAGGTTTCCGGGGGCTGCCGCCCCCATACCCCCGCCCATTAGTTTTTAGAGGTGCCCTTAAGAATTAAGAGTTAAAGGTGATGATAGAGGATGATTTGCGCCTAAAGTCTAAAGTCTGATGTCTTCTCTGACTAACTCTTAACTCTTAATTCTTAATTCTTAACTTTCGGTACCGAATGTCAAATGAGAACGATTCTTGCACAGTTAAGTATTAATCCGTTTGTATAAACGGAAATCTAAAAGGAGGAACCAATGAAGAAGCGATATATCATTCCCTTTGTTCTCGTCGTTGTCCTGATGAGTGTCGCGATGGCCTCCGCCGACGGGTATGGCTGCTATTACGGTCAATATTGTTATCCATATAACAATTATTACACGCCGTATTACCCCCAGCCTGTTGTGCGTGAGTGTGCATCTTTTGTCGCTGATGTCACGATTCCCGACGGAAGCTATGTGGCGCCCGGCAGCACTTTCACCAAGACATGGCGGATCCGCAATAACGGTACGACAACGTGGAACACCAATTACAAACTGGTGTTTTCATCCGGAACGCAGATGTCTGATGTGACCTTTGTGAACCTGCCGTATAACGTTCAGCCGGGCCAGACGGTAGATATCAGCGTGCAGATGACCGCTCCGAAAGAGACAGGCTCTTACAAGAGCAGCTGGATGCTGATGAATGACAATGGGGTACAGTTCGGTGTCGGCGCAAATTGCCAGACTGCAGTATATGCACAGATCGTCAATTATGCGCAGACCTATAACTATGGCTACAATTACAATTACTGCTATGGTTATAATTACTGTAACCCGTGTTATGGCTGGTGGTGCGGAGTGCCGGGGTTTGACCGTGATGCGAATGCCAACCCGATCCCGGGTGTGAAGCCGCCGGTCCCGCCGAAACCCTTCCACTGGTAAAACAGTTTTCTCGTGTAAGTAAATTCATCGAATTGGTACGGTGCATCTTCCCATGCACCGTCCCTTTTTTAAAAGTAGTAAGTAGTAAGTAGTAAGTAATAAAGTCAAATGTCTAAAGTCTAAAGTCAAATGTCTAAAGTCTAAAGTCAAATGTCTAAAGTCAAATGTCTAATGTCTAATGTCTAATGTCTAATGTCTAATGTCTAAGCATTTTTTTAATTTTCAGAAATCTTAAAATTTTAATACAAAATGGCACAATACTTGCACATATAATATTTGAGTTAAACTCGATCTTTCCGGAAAATTCAGAAAGCTGTGTACCGGAAGAACCTTGAGGAGGGTTTTGTGAAAACGAATAAACTTTTACTTTGCGCGGCCATTGTCCTGGCTCTGGCATTCAGCGTGATCGCGGCCGGTGCGGAACCGGAGATGTCAGCCTGGGACGGCTATTATTGTACTTCCGGCAGCTGCGGGATCAATTATTACAACTACAGTTATGGATGGAATTCCGGCAGTTATTACTGCCCGGTGAGCAGCTATCTGGCTCCTTTCCAGGCTGAATTTGTCCGCGATGTGACTTATCCGGACGGAACCTATGTCATGCCCGGTTCCTCCTTTGTAAAGACCTGGCGCATTCGCAACGTCGGTACACAGGCCTGGAACACCAACACAAAGCTGGTCTTCATTGCCGGTGACCCGATGAACGCTGTCAGCGGCAATGTCCCTTACTACGTTGCCCCGGGCAACAGCGTGGACATCAGTGTTCGACTGACCGCCCCGAGCTATGGCGGATCCGTTTCCGGCCAGTGGATGCTCCAGGCTCCCGACGGTACGCTTTTCGGTGTCGGCTGCAACGGTCAGACTCCGATTTGGGTCTCCGTGAAGACCTGGACCGACGGCGCCTGCTCCTGCCTTGGCCAGCCGACCTGCAACTGCAAGGCTCCTGCCTACAAACCGGGCCGCAACCCTTACTGCAATAACAAGATCCGCTCTATCGAAGATGTCACTTTTGCTGATGGCAGCCTGGTGGCTCCGGGTGAGACCTTCCGCAAGATTTGGAAGATGAAGAACGGCGGTACCTGCGTTTGGGATGAAAATTACCTGGTCAGCTTCTTCTATGGTGATGACCTTGGATTTGACGGAACTGCTGAGATCTGGCCCGCCGGTACCGACACCAGACCGACCTCCGGCCCGAAATATCAGGTCAACCGCAACAAGAAGATTTACGTGAACCCCGGTGATACGGTCTATGTGGCCATTGACCTGAAAGCTCCGAGTACTCCCGGTATGTATGAAAGCTACTTCAAGCTTCGTGACAATTACGGCTATGAATTTGGCTTCGGCTCCTATGCGGATTCCGCTTTCTGGGTAAACGTTGTCGTGGAAGATGATGAGAAATCTGTGGATCTGGATGCTGTTGACCAGGGCGTCATCAGCAAGGATCTGGAAGAGGCCAGTGTCACTTCTGCTGAAGCGGCTGCCCCTGTTGAAACAACTGTGGAAGAAGAAAAGCCTGCCAACAAGTGCGGCGAACAGTCGATCGCGCTGCGGAATAGTGACAACGGTTATGAAGTCCTTTGGACAGCTGTCAATAACGGGACTGCCACCTGGGACGGTTACACACTGGTGAAAGCTGATTCCAACCCGGTCATCACGCTTGCTGATGATGCGATCAACGTTCCGGTGACGGCTCCGGGTGAAACTGCCGAAGTTGCTTTCAACATCAATATTGATTCGACAACCGCAACACAGGACGCGCTTTGGATGGAATTTTACATGAATTCCGGTGAGGAAGGGTTCTGCGAATTCTACTTCGAAGCTCCTGCAAAATAATCTTTCAAACACAGCATTCTGTTACCCGGGCTGACCCGCCCGGGTATTTTTGATTTTGTCAGTGGGAGTTGTTTGCCCACAGCATACTGTATCTTTTGGTAACAGGTCAGCAGATAACATAAATCCATGATTCTGGAAGAAAAACTGTAAAATTTGTGATAATAATTGCAATTTTAAATCGAATAAGCTAAAATTGAGTTAAGAGAGCGAACTATGTTGATGCAGATTACTGAACACGTCTGGTATATGCCAAGGGAGGAAGAACACTACCGCCCTGCTTTAGGTTATGTCTGCAGCGGACCCAAGAGCATGGTGATCGATACGGGTAATTCCCCCGAACATATCTCTGATATGTACGGTTATATCCGTTCTCAGGGCATGCCTGACCCTTCCTTTTCCATGGTGACTCACTGGCATTGGGATCATGTGTTCGGTATGTCCAGCTCTCCGGCAAAATCCCTGGCCAATTCACTTACCAATGAACGTCTCATCAATATGCAGCATTGGGACTGGTCTGACAGCGCCCTGAATTCCCGGGTCGCGGCCGGTCTGGAGATCCCGTCATTCGCGGAAAGCATCCGTAAAGAAGTCCCGATGCGTCATTCTTTCAAGGTTACCTCCACGGATATCTCTTTCGATTCCCGCATCAACGTCCGCCTGGATGATTTGATGATCGAGCTTCATCATGTCGGCGGCCCGCACAGTGAAGACTCGACGGTCGCTTTTGTCCCGCAGGACAAAGTCCTTTTCCTCGGTGATTGTTACAGGGAAGATATTTATACCGGCGGCGGCAGCATCCGTCTCGGTGAACTGAAGCTGCTGCTGAAACGGCTGGAAACCTTTGACGCCGAGTGGTTCGTCCCATCTCATGAAGATCCCATCCGCAAGGATGATTTCATGAAAAAGATGAATGAAGTTACGGCCATCGGTGAAGTGGTTGGGGATGCTGATGAACTGACGGAAGGGAAAGACAGGCTCTCCGCGGCACGTAAGCGGGACCTGACCGAAGATGAGATCTACTATGTAAAGCGCTTCGTAACCGGAAATCGCTATTCCTTCATCCACACTAAATTCACTCCTCCTGCGGAAGAGCCTGTGGCGGAATAACTCCGGATTCGTGAAATTTCCGTGAAAAGTTTCTGAAATTCAAATAACAATCTAATAAAAGCTTTGTAAAATATAATCGACAGTAAAAAACTGTTTATAATATTCCTATGCTTTGGTGCAGGAAAGAAGGTTGTTATGGAATATCAGGATTACTATCAGACATTGGGTGTGTCAAAAACCGCGACCGAAGCTGAAATCAAACGTGCTTACAGGGAACTTGCAAAAAAATATCACCCTGATCACAATCGGGGAAACAAAGACGCGGAAGAGAAATTTAAAGCCATCAATGAGGCTTATGAAGTATTAAAGGATAAAGAAAAACGTGCCCGCTATGACCAACTGGGCTCTTCCTACAAACAGTGGGAACAGAATGGCGGCAGCAGCGCCAATTATAACTGGAGCGAGTGGTTCTCCGGGACACCGGGCGGCGGCCGGACCACATACACAACGACAGGAGATTTCGGTGGCTTTTCCGATTTCTTCTCTCAGATTTTCGGCGGAATGGGAGATTTCGGCGGGGCTGCCGGGACCCGGCGGACGTACACACGTCCCCGCTCCCGTGTTCGGACTGTTGAATACGATACACCGTTTTCTCAGCCGAAAGCACAGGAAATCTCCGCTCAGATCACACTTGACGAAGCTTTCCATGGCTGCAAGCGTCAGATCAGCATGGGAGACCAAAAAATCGAGGCCAACATCCCGGCCGGCGTAAAAGACGGGACGAAGATTCGTCTTTCCAAGGCTTTCAACTCCAACGGGATCATGGTGGACCTGATCCTCACCGTCAATGTCCCGAACAAAGAGGGCGCTTTTGAGCGGGTCGACGACAACCTTTATGTGGATGTTCCGGTCGATCTTTACACAGCCGTGCTGGGTGGTGAAGCCGTGGTACACTCCAAGGATGGAAATTATGCGCTGAAGATCCCTGCCGGCACACAGCCGGACCAGCTGATGCGCCTTTCCGGAAAGGGAATGCCGAAATTGAACCAGAACGGAGCCCGTGGTGATCTCTATGCACGGATACGCGTTTCTTTACCTCGCAATCTGACTGCTCAGCAAACCGAGCTCTTCAGGAAATTGAGAGATAATGACTAAAAATAATGACGAAAATAAAATAAAAATTATCCCCCTTGGCGGCCTGGGTGAAGTAGGCCGCAATATGACGGTTTTTGAACATCAGGGTCAGTACCTGATCGTTGACTGCGGGATCCTTTTCCCGGAAAATGACATGATCGGTGTGGACTATATCATACCGGACATGCAGTATCTGAATGATAAAAAGGACAAAGTCGCCGGTGTGATCCTCACTCACGGACACGAGGATCATATCGGCGGTGTGCCATACCTGTTTGATGTGCTGGAAAACGTGCCGATCTATGCCACACCACTGACCGCGGAAATGGCCGAGATCAAGCTTGCAAGGGGCGGCAGACTTTCCCGGACTACCCTGAACGTCAAACAGGCCGGCGACAGTTTTGATGCCGGACCTTTTCATATCGAATTTTTCCACATGTCTCATTCCATCCCTGACAGCGTTGGGGTTGCCATTGAAACGGCAGCCGGGCTGATCGTCATGAGCGGGGACTATAAATTTGACCAGACGCCGATCGATCACTGGCCTTCTGATTTTGCAAAGCTTGCGGAACTCGGGAAGCGCGGTGTGCTGGCGCTGCTGAGCGATTCCACCAATGCAGAGCGTCCCGGCAACACGCCTTCCGAGATGGATATCAACCGCAATTTCGAAGAGGTTTTTTCGACTGCCAAAGGACGGATCATTATCTCGAGCTTTGCCTCGCTGATCTCCCGCCTGCAGCAGGTATCTACCATTGCCCGGCAGCATCAGCGCAAGATCTGTATCGTCGGGACCTCCATGGTGGACAACGTCAACCTGGCACGGAAGCTGGGGTATATCGACCTTCCGGAGGAGGATGTGATTCCGCTGGATCGGGCGCTGAGCCTGCCGGACAAAGAGGTGCTGATCCTCTGTACCGGGTCCCAGGGGGAAGAAACTTCGATCCTGGGGCGGCTTTCCCGCGGGAAATATAACGCCTTTTCCATCAAGAAGGGTGACACCATCGTCCTTTCCTCCTCTCCCATCCCCGGTAATGAGGAAAACATTTCCGGTGTCATCAACCGGCTTTACCGACTGGGTGCGGAGGTGATCATCAATTCGGTGCTTTCCGTACATGTATCCGGGCATGCCTGCCAGGAAGAAATGAAGCTGCTGATGAACCTGGTCCGCCCCAAATATCTGATCCCGGTCCACGGAGAGCTGCGGCATTTGATGGCGCAGGCGAAGGTGGGCCGCTCTGTCGGGATCCCGGAGGAAAACATCATCGTTATCGAAGACGGTCAGACGGTTTCTTTTATGGACGGACAGGCAAAATTGGGTGACAAAGTCCCGGCTCCTTTCGTGTTTGTGGACGGCAAGGGGGTCGGTGAGGTGACAAGCGATGTGATGCGGCAGCGGGGAAACCTTTCCGAGAGCGGTGTGGTGATCGTAACGCTGCTGCTGGACAAAAACTCCGGCGGTCTGATCAAAGAACCGCAGTTCGTCTTCTCCGGTGTTACCAATGATGAGGACCTGATTTCGGTTGAAGAGCAGATCAAGCGGCAGGTGATCGAACACTGTGCCAAAGTCCAGAACAACCGGACGGAAGAGCAGCTGCAGAAAGACATCATGCAGATGGTACGCAGGAACTTCTTCGCCTCCATCGATCGCGCCCCCTGGACCTTTGTGAATATATACAGGGTCTGAAGAGAAATAAGAAATAAGAAATAAGAAATAAGGACTTGTTATTGATTCCTTATTTCTCATTCTTCATTCCTCATTTTTATGTATTATTTCCTGACAAATATCATAAGATTATATTCGCAATTTTGAAATAGAAAAAAACTGTTACAATAAAAAAGAAAGGAGCTCACGGAGACTGCTCTGATGTTGACGCGAAGCCGTCACAGCAGGGCTGTATCACGTGATGCGTCCCGGGTTCTGAAGCTTTAAGAAATAAAGGAGTATTGATGAAAAAAATAACAACCGTGCTTTTTGCCATGCTGCTGCTGACACTTTCTGCTCTTGCCGCAAGTGCGGATCAGGAAGGAAATGCCCGCTGGTGCAACATTGACAGCTACGGCTGCTATTTGAATGAAGAAGGCGGAAGCAAGAGCTACATGTACTTCTGGTCGGTTGAGTCCTGCCGTCATTTTATGGGTAACGACCACCCCTGTACCTGTGTGGTGCCGTTTTATGACAAAGACAAGTCCAGGCACCCGCTGGAACCGGCTCCGGAACCGGTCGTGCATCAGCCGCAGCCGAAAAAAAATTCGGCAATACCGATTTCATTAATGGATTTGTATGAGCTGTTGTTTCCGAATGGAATCGCCATCTTTAACGGCGTTTTGTTGACGAAAGAGGACATCAGCAGGGAATTTATCATGTCTCCGTCTTCCGGTACGGAGATCCTGATCCCGGTTTTTGCTCCCGGTGAGAATTTTAATCCTGACAATTTTGAAGCCGGCATTACCGATTTTCGTCCTCTTGTTGCTGATATGAACAGCAGTGACGGGAATTCTCTTGTGCAAACATCTTTGATTTCTTATCAAGCCGGCGGAGAAGAAGACAGTTCGATGAATGCCTATCTGACAGAATTGATCAATGAACAATTCGAATTCAAGGGCTATGTGCCCGCGGAAAGTCTGAATTTTTCTCAGGAAACGATTGAATCTATGAACGAATATGAAGGGGAAGAGGGCGGATCGGGATTGACCGCTTCAATGTTGGAGCCCATAGGGGTGGAAAGCGATGAAGAAAGCCACGTCACAGGGCTGGTCCTCTTCGGGAATTCAGCTCTCGGGAGTAGCATCGGATCCAATTCCGGACAAGCCGCAACCACGAACAACACCGGGGAAATAAGAGGGAACAAGGATTCCGATAATACAAATACATGGTATGGGATCAATAACAACATCGGTACCGTTCCCCAGGGAATGCTTGTGGCGGTCAGATGGAAAAATAGTAACGAAGTCAGCAGCGGACGAATCACGGCCGGACAACTTACTGCCGGGAGCGGAATCATCACATCCGGCAATGAAGGTGTCACAACCGGAAACGGCGGAACAAGCTTCGGCGGACGAATTGATATCGGTAACGGTGAAGCCATCTCAGGCGGACAACTTACTGCCGGAAACGGTGGGTCTCTCACAGCCGGTAATGTTCTCACTGTCGGAACTCTGACAGTCGGTGACCTGGGAGTTTTCTCGGATAACGTTTTTGTGCGCAGCGAAGGAGCCCGCTCAAACGGACTGACCGTTGTTGATAACGGAGGACACCGTTCAGGCGAACAACTGATTGTCGGTGGCGAAGGAGCACGCTCAGGCGGACTGCTGGTTGTCGATGACGGAGGACTCCGTTCGAGCGGACAGATTATTGTCGGTAACCTGGGAGTTATCTCGGGCGGGCAGCCCGCCCCGACCGATGGAAACAGCGGGGCAAAATTTGAGGTCAGAAACAGTGACAGCAGTGCCGGTTCGGGGTCATATGAGGGAAAATTCCCCAATGCAAATATTTATGAGATTATAGGCGGCGGTACTTCCAACGGAATTCAAGTCATTCTAAGACAGGACATAGGCCAGGGAACTCTTAACGGCGCCGGTCTCGTCGCCGAGGATCCCGTGCTTGATGGAAGATATGCAAAAGACGAAAATAATTTCAGGGTTTCAATTCCAAATTTCGGGACCGGTGGGTCAGCCGAAAGTGGCGGGAGTAATATTTTTGACAAGCTGAGAAATGATTTGGCAGTAGATGTTACTGATTTCCTGAAAAAACTATATGTTTATCCGATAAGCGAACTGGGTTATGAATCTCTTGCCGGAGCAAACTGAGTTTGATCCGAATGATGTAATATCTGCCGGGACAGTTACATGATATGAAACATGATATTCTAATCAAATACAATCCTGAGATCGGGAAGGTGCGCAAAGCGGAGCTGATCCCGGAGATCAGGGCGCTCTTTGAACAAACTACGGAGATCCCCGGTATCCATGGGGTGACGCTTTATCCGAACGTGGTGGAGCGGGAAAACCGCTATGACCTGCTGATTGAGATCGATATGGAGCGGGATGCGCTGGAGGATTATGACTGTTCCGTCTGGCACAGGCAGTGGAAGGAACAATACGGCGATCTGCTCGAGAAAAAGGCGATCTTCGACCACGAATAAAAAGCTGTTCAGAATCCGAGTACGCAGCACGTGATACAGCCCTGCTGTGACAGCTGCGTGTCATCAGCAGAGCAGTCTCCGTGTGCTCGTGTCCGAACAGAAACTTTTATCGTGCTTCCCTGATCCTGCGGATCTCGCGCAGGACGAGTTTGATGTCGATCGGTTTGGCGATGTGACCGTTCATGCCGGCGTTCAGGCATTCGGTAACATTTTCGGAAAAGGCATCGGCCGTCATGGCGATGATCGGGATGTTTGCGGATTTGGGATCCGGAAGCGCCCGGATGGCACGGGTAGCCTCCAGCCCGTTCATGACCGGCATCTGGATATCCATGAAGATCAGGTCAAATTTGCCGGCTCCCTCTGCTGCCATTTTCACTGCGATTTTCCCGTTAACGGCCCGTTCGCTTTCTATGCCGTGCATCTGCAGCAGCATGAAGATGATCTCCCAGTTGATGTCGTTGTCTTCAGCGACCAGAATGTGCATCCCGGCGATGTCCGAGTCATCTTCTTCCGGGTTCTGTATATCCCCCTCGATACCGAGCAGTTCGGTAATCTTTTCGTATAGTGTAGAACGGAACAGCGGCTTGCTGATGAACCCGTTGGCGCCGGCTTTTTTCGCTTCGTCCTCGATATCGGCCCAGTCATAAGCCGAAATCAGCAGGATCGGCAGCTTCTCACCGGCCAGCTGACGGATGCGCCGGGAGAGCTCCAGCCCATCCATTTCCGGCATTTTCCAGTCCACGATCACCACGTCATAATCTTTGCCGAACTCGTGACGCTCCCGGATCATCCGCAGCGCTTCCGCACCGGAGAGCGCCGTTTCCGGACGTGTTCCGAGCGTGTTCAGCGTCGCCCGGGCTGTTTCCAGCAGCACTTCATCATCATCAACGATGAGCACATCAATGGGGCTCAGCTTCATCTCGTCCAGCTGGCGCTCCGCGATGGGGAGCTCCAGTGTGATGGTGAAGCAGGTGCCTTCGTTCGGCACACTTTGGCACTCGATCGTCCCGTTCATCATGTTCACCATTTTTTTCGTGATGGCCAGTCCGAGACCCGTGCCCTGGACTGCGTTGACGCGGCTGTCTGTTTGCCGGATGAAGGGTTCGTACATCTTTTCCATGAATTCCGGCGTCATCCCGATCCCTGTATCCTGGACCCGGTAGGTCAGCGTGACATTCCCGGGGGTCTCGGTTGGTGTCTCTGTCATGTCAACGATGACCGTGCCCCGCGGAGGGGTGTATTTGATGGCGTTGGTGAGGATGTTGATGAAGATCTGGTTCAGCCGGAGCTGGTCCGCGTAGAGATATTCATATTCGAAGGAGTTGATGTGGAAGCTGAAATCGATATCCTTTTCTTTCACCATGGGCTGTGAGATGGTCACCAGGTTCTCTGCAGACTCTGCGATGGAAAAGGAAACCGGGGATAGCGTCAGCCTGCCGCTTTCCACCTTGGAAATGTCCAGAATGTCATTGATCAGGGTGAGCAGATGATTGCTTGCCAGGCTGATCTTGTTCAGGTTTTCACTGACCGCTGCCGGGTCATGGGCATTCTTTTCCGTGATGGTGGTCAGGCCGATGATGGCGTTCATCGGGGTGCGTATGTCGTGAGACATGGTAGAAAGGAAGTCCGTTTTTGCCCGGTTTGCGGTTTCGGCGGCTTTAGCGGTAGATTCCAGCACCCGGTTCAGGTGCATCAGGAGGATGATGTCAAAAACCAGCAGAAACAGCAGACCGGCAAAGATAATGCCGGTCAGCAGCCAGTCCGTGCTCCCCTGGGAGATCTCGGACATGGGCAGCAGGGAAATCAGCGCCCAGCCTGCTGAAGCGTTCACCGGAGTGTGAGCGATCAGGCACTCTTCATTCCGGGAATTGTTCATCGTAAAGGTTCCTGATTTGGTTCTGATCTGCTCCTGCAGGGCGCTTGACCCGGCGGAATTGGTTGTGTTATAGGATTTGTAGAATTCGTACAGGTTTTGGTTTTTGAAGGAGTTCCCCTTCAGAATATAATTGCCTGTCCCGTCGATCAGTGCGATTTCGGCATCGTGATACTGGTTCGTGGGAAAGACCCATTTCCGTTCGAAGGTCTTGAGGGACAGAATGCGCATCAGCAGTGCGGTACGTCTGGGCGAATCCTTATCCGCCCGGACCATCACCTGGTTGCAGAAGGCGATGGACTGAACGCCGTTGATCGGGTTGATGTAGGAGCGGGTGATGTTGATGCCGGCTCCCACCGGAGGAAGCCGGTCGTAGTCCCCGATCAGGTCAAAGTGCATGAAAGAAATGCTGTCGTCGTCGGGGTCATTGACCCGTCCCACGGTCGAAAGCCCGCTCACCACCGGTTCATCCACGAAAACGATCTGGACCATGATCTCCGGTTTTTGTGAGGCGGCAGCGAAATCAATGGCCTCCCGGATGGTCATGTCCTCGGTGTTGATATATCTGGCCCAGGCATCGCAGATCCCCTGTTCGGTTTCCATGTAGTTGGCGGTGACCTGTTCCATGGCGACGGTCATGCTCAGGAATTCTTCGATTTTGGCGGTGGTCAGGTTTTTCTGCTGGGAACGGGAGTATGAGAGCACATACAGGAAAATTCCCGCGATCACAGCCAGGTTGATGACGACGAACCAGAAGAACCAGTTTTTTCTCATCCGGATTCCTTTCAGCTTATCTTTCCTGCTGCACGGTTGTTATTTTGCTTCTTCAAGGATCTTGTCGAATTCAGCCAGAAATTGATCGGCAACATCTCGGCTCTGGATGACGAGCACCTGTTCGTCGTTGCGTTTGTCCGCGGAACGGGTGAAGTTGTAGGAGCCGGCGATGACGACGGAATTGTCGAGAATGATGACTTTTTCGTGCATTAGGGTGTCAGGATAACCGTCTACATAGACTGCCAGTCCTTCTTCAGAAAGCGGTCCGCACTGGCCTCCGCCATCCGTGTAGGCTTTGCTGTCTTCACAGATCACGATCACGTCCAGTCCCTCATCATCGGCGGCCTGAAGGCGTTCGGCGATGTCACGGGAGGCAAAGGAATAGGCCAGCATATAAACGCTGTCGTTTGCCGCGGAGATCAGGCTTTCGATCATGTCGTCAATGCCGTCGTCCGGGGAAAAACGGATGTAAACGGTGGCGCCGTCTTTCAGTTTGACGGCTGGGGCGGCTTTGGTTTTCGGGCTGTTTTCACCGAAGATCAGGTCCAGGTACATTTCCTCAAACTCCGCGGTGAAGACCTTAGCGGCATCTGCCGATTCCAGGCGGATCATGAAGTTGTTGTCGTAGGAGAAGGAAGCCAGCGTCATGTTGGCGGAGCCGGAGATGACAACGGCGTTGTCGATGATGATGTATTTGGCGTGCATCAGGCCGTTTGACTGCGCGCTGATGACGCTGACGCCGCCGGAACGCAGGTCGTCGACGACCTTTTTGTTATAGTTATCTTCATCGACCACCATGCGAACCTTGACCCCGCGGTGAACAGCATCGATCAGCGCTTCAGCAGTTTTTGTGTCTGTATAGTTATAGGTGGCAAGGTCGATGGTTTTCTTTGCACCTTTGATGTCCTTCAGAATCATGTTCTGAATGGTACGGTCCTTTGAATTTTTATAAGGATCGTTGAAATACACTTCCAGCTCATCGGCGAACGCGGCGCTGATGTTCAGGTATAACAAAATGATGGATGTCAAAAGCAGTATGATCTTTTTCATGAATATTCCCTTCCCTATATCCTATATCTTATTTCCTATTTCTTATTTCTAATTTCTTATTTCTTATTTCTTATTTCCCTTACCAGTTCCGCGGCGATGGAGAGAGCGATCTCTTCCGGGGTCTCCGCACCGATGGGAAGCCCTATCGGGGCGTGGACCCGGTTCAGCTGCTCTGCCGTGACGCCGCGTTCCTGAAGATGATTATAAATCGTTTCCCGCTTATAACGGCTGGCCAGCATGCCGATATATGCGCTTTTCCGCCGGATGAGATGGAAAAGGATCTCCTCATCCTGTTCGAAATTGAAAGCACAGGCGATGAGATACTGGTTCTCCTTTTCCGGGATCCGTGCAAGGCCTTCCGCCCAGCAGGAAGTCAGAATGAATTCATCCGCGGCAGCTGCCCGTTCCCGGATGATGGCTTCGTCCCGGATGTCAATGACGGTGACGCGGAAGCCGACGGATTTTGCCGGGGCGATCAGTTTGCCGGCTACGTGTCCGGCTCCGCATAGGATCAGGTGGGCGGGAGGGAAAGATGGTTCGATATAGATGGTTTCACTTCCGGACCGTACCCCGTCGCTTTGGATCACCGGATAGGTCTTGAGCAGCGGTGCGCGGGACAGGAGGCAGCCTTGTGCGTCCCGGATCACGTCCAGTTCGATCTCACCCCCGCCGATGGTGCCGGCAAGGGTGCCGTCTTCATAGACGATCATTTTGGTTCCGGGATGACGTGGTGTAGTGCCTTCGGCGGCTGTGATGACCGCGACGGCAAATGCCTTCCCGGAGTTATGTGCGTCGTTGAGCAAATTTATAAAGAGCATAGGATTATAGTGTAAATGAGACAAAAATTACTTGTTCTGTGTATCTGTATATCTTGACAGAAAGAGGTTTTCGATATAAAATGAAATCAGGATAGGTTGAGGAGTTGTGGGCTCCTCAACGAACTGAGATTCAAGTTACTTGACCTTTATTTCAAAGGTCAAAACAAATAAATGACCATTAAGCCAGAACTTAATGGTTATTTTGTTTTTAACTTCCATCTTCAGCCTCCTGATTCACCTCACTATCATGCTTCCATTGCATGGTAGTGTTTGGTGAGATTTGGTGACAGGTATCACCAATCGAAGGAAGAATCGAGCATTCCTTCTGTTGGGGCTGCCTGTCAGGAGTCCTTCAATGAGAAAATTCAAAACTGGTTTTTAAGGTTCAATTTGTCTTTTGTTATGAAGGATATACGATAAGATTGACAGCGCCGGGGCGGGATTCCGCCCCGGCTTGAGATAACCGGTTTCTGACGATCGTTTAGGCGATTTCAGGCTCGATCACACCATAGGTGTCATCGGAACGTTTGTAGAGGATGTTGATGGCGGCCTTATCGGCATTGTAGAAGACGAAGAAATCGTCGTGGGCGGTGAGCTGCATCTGTTCGATGGCTTCTTCTTCGCTCATCGGCAGGACTGCGAACTTCTTGTGGCGGGTGATGCGCGGCGCCTCTTCCTTTTCGAGGTCAATGCTGTGATCCATTTCCGCCGGCAGTGTTTCGGCAACGGACTTGCCGTCACCGCGGCCGCGGGCACGCTTGCCCTTGAAGCGTTCGATCTGACGCATCATCTTATCCATGGACGCGTCAATAGCAACGGAAAGGTCGTCGGCCTTTTCTTCCGTCCGCAGGATAAACCCCTTCCCGCGGATTGTGATCTGGGATGAATAGCGGTCAGCCGCATTGCGGGCATTCTTCATATGGGAGAGGTCAACGCGAATTTCATCGATATCCGAAAGGAAACGGTCTACCTTACCGATCTTGTTGATGACATAGTCATGCGTTCGGTCTGAAATTTCTAAATTTTTGCTGTAAATTGCGATTTTGTCTTCCATCATTTCCTCCAATAAAAAATTGAATGCTTTTGCGAATTTACGCATCCGGCATTTTTTGTTTCCCGTGGTTGACCGAGGTGGTGGCCACGCTCAGGCAGTTCACGGATTTTGCACCGGCATCCAGCAGCACCGCGGAGCACTCCGCAAAGGTGGAGCCGGTGGTCATTACGTCATCGATCAAAAGGATCTGCCTGTTCCTGATGAAGGCCGGTTCGGCTGCAAAGGCGCCGATGAGGTTTTGGCGCCTTTCATCAGCATTCAGTCCTACCTGTTCCCGGGTGTGCTTCTGTTTCATCAGTGCACGTCCTTCACAGGGGATCCCGGTGCTTTTGGCGAATTGACGGGCGATCAGCTCCGATTGGTTGAACCCCCTCTGTGCCTGACGGCTCCGGGAAAGCGGAACAGGGACGATCAGATCTGCTTCCCAGCCAAGGTTTTGCCAGTATTCTGTCAGGTACTGTGACAGGATCGGAACGAGACTGAGCATCCCGCTGAATTTCAGCTTTTTGATCATCGCTGAAACCGGTCCGTCATACAGATAGGGCGCCCGGGCTGACTGAAAGCGAAAGCTCGACTTCCCGCACAGGCTGCAGAAATGGTTTTTCATCAAAGGCTTCCCGCAGTGAGTGCAAAAATGTTCGCCGACTGCCGGGAGTTTTGAGAGACATTCTTCACAAATCAGTGCGCCCGGTTTTCCGCAGCTGACACAGGCGGGTGGGTAGATCCAGTTGAGAACATGTCCGAAAATGTTCCGGATGTTCACACCCGTCATCACACCGAAGCCATCAGGTCAGCGATGAACTTGGAGATAGCCGGCCCGAGCAGTGTGACCAGAACGAAAATGATAATGCCAACCAGGATCAGGATCAGCGCATATTCGATCAGTCCGGCGCCTTCTTCTTTTGATTTGAGGTCTTTCATCGGTTCCTTTTGAACTCCTTATCACTATTGTATTGAATCTTTCCGCAATTGTCAAACCATTTATTGGCATAATCTAAAATAATTATATAAGAAATTGCCAAATTTTGGCAAAAAATCAATTTTGAGTATATTTGTCACAAAATTTTGTGAAATTTATCTTTTATTGGTGGGAACCTCTAAAAACACCAATTTTTCTTTGTCCTGAGGAGATTCAGAAAATTTTTTCTCTGAATCTCCTCAGGAGGTTTCCGGGGGCTGCCGCCCCCATACCCCCGCCCATTAGTTTTTAAAGGTGCCCTGATAACAATTTAGAACCCGGTGACACATCACGGGATACAGCCCCGCTGTGATGGCTTCACATCATCAGCAGGGCAGTCTCCGTGTGCTGCGTGCTGTTATTGTATCTGCTCCCGCTCGATTTTTTCAAGTGTATCGGCCAGGATCTCTTTGCGCAGGTCTGTGAGCCATTCGGAAAAGGCTGCCGCGTCAAAGGCATAGGTTTTGTTCAATTCGTATTCATGTTCTTCCCAGGTGTCGATCGGGGATTCATTGTGCTGTATGATCGCTTCCAGTTTATCCAGCGCTTTGTACAGTTTTGCCTCCTGAGTCTCCTGTGCATCCATTTCCTCATATAAGGCGGAAAGGTCCTTTGAAACTTCCGGCGGGAGGGAGTTGACCCATTGACGCAGCAGCGAATCTTCGGTTTCCCTGTCCGAATCGGTTTTGATGAAAGCGGGAATGTCACCGGTGAAGCATTCACCCAGGTCGTGGATCAGGCACATGTCAACGACCTTGTCTATATCAAGCTCCGGGAATTCATGCCGAAGCAGCATCGCCATCAGTGAAATGCGCCAGCTGTGCTCCGCGACGCTTTCCCGCCTGCCTTTTGTGGTGGTGCAGTGACGCGGGGTATCTTTGAGCCTTTCGGCAACGTGCAGAATGTCCAAAAATTCTCTTGCGTTCATCTGTATTACTCCTTAATTAAATTCAAGGCCGCATTTGGCCTTGAACTGTACATAGCCTGATAATGGGCTATTTTTCCGCGGGTTCCCATTTGCAGCGGACCGGCGATACAATAGAGCCGTCTTTTTTCATGGCAGTAAATGCCTTATCGACGACCTTGCGGTCAAGGCCTGTCAGTTCTGCAACTTTTCCCGCGTTCAGTGGTTCTCCGGCTTTCCGCATTGCATCAAGAATGATTTCTTTTTCGTCCATCTTTTTTCTCCTGGTTATTGGTGTCAGCCCAAAAGCTAAGGTGATTATAACATAGCTTTAAATCGCTGTTTTCCATGAGTTTCTTTGAATGAATGTTATGATGAGATATGATTATGAGGTTACAATTAAAGGGAATGAAAGGAACGAAGCTTATGGAAGAAAAGACGCAAAAACAGATCATTCTTACCGGGGACCGGCCGACGGGAAGGCTGCACCTGGGGCATTATGTCGGCTCCCTGAAGCGCCGTGTGGAGCTGCAGAATTCCGGAAAATTTGATGAGATCAACATCCTGATCGCAGACGACCAGGCACTGACGGACAACGTGGACAACCCCGGGAAGATCCGGGACAACATGATCCAGGTGGCGCTGGATTATCTCTCAGTCGGACTGGACCCAAACAAGACCACCATCTGTGTCCAGTCAGCCCTGCCGGCGCTGCATGCCCTGACTTTCTATTACATGAACCTGGTGACCACTGCCCGGCTTTCCCGCAACCCGACAGTCAAAGCGGAGATCCAGATGCGGGGTTTTGCGGATGAAGGTCTTCCGGCGGGTTTCTTTGCCTACCCGGTTTCCCAGGCGGCCGATATCACCGCTTTTGATGCGACAGTCGTCCCGGTAGGGGAAGACCAGCTGCCGATGATCGAACAGACCCGTGAGATCGTGGAAAAATTCAACAAGATTTATGGCGAAACACTGGTGCTGCCCAAAGCCATGATCCCGGAAAACGAGACCCAACGCCGGCTTCCGGGGGTGGATGGCAAAGCCAAGATGAGCAAATCCCTCGGCAATTGCATTTACCTTTCCGATGATCCAAAGACCGTCAAGAAACAGATCAATGGCAAGATGTTCACCGATCCGCAGCATTTACGCATTGAGGACCCCGGCCATCTGGAAGGCAATGTGGTCTTCACTTATCTGGATGCCTTCTGCACAGACGCTCACTTCGCGGAATTCCTGCCGGAATATGCGAACCTGGATGAGATGAAGACGCACTATCAGCGCGGCGGTCTGGGTGACGGCACCTGCAAGAAATTCCTCATCAATGTTCTGGAAGAGGAACTGGCTCCCATCCGTGCTGAACGGGCTAAATGGCAGGCGGATATCGATTCCGTTTATGACATCCTGCGGGACGGTACCGCAAAAGCGGTCGAAAAGACCAACACGACACTGGCACGGGTCCGTAAGGCCATGCGGATCGATTATTTCGATGACCGGTCGATCGTCAAAGAGTGGAAAAAACTCTTTTAAAAAAGCATTGCTCTGCAAATGTGTCGTCAGGGCCGGGTACCCGGAGACATATCGGAAAACGAAATAAAGAGAGGTGAAGGGGGGAAACATGGGCTGTACAACGATCCTTGCCGGTAAAAACACCACAGAGAACGGCTTCGTACTGGCCGCTCACAATGAAGATGAACGCGGAAGGTATGTCACCTATCACGGTATGCTGCCTGAACGGGACTGGGATTTGAGTGATCCGGTCCAGGCATTCCTTCCCGCGGAACCGGGATATGCCCGTATCCCGCAGGTGAACCATACATACCGTACCTACTGGGTGGAACATGTCTATCCGGAACGTGGTGCGGAAAACTCCGACATGTTTTTGAACCGGAACGGCGTCCTCTTCACTTCCAATGCGGCAAGCAACACAAAACCGGATCCCAATGATCCCGCTTTGGTCAAAGACGGCGGGATCGGTTACAACATCCGCCGGACGGTCGGGGAGCGAGCCGAAAGCGCCAGGCACGGGGTTCAGGTTGCGCTCAGTTTGATTGCGGAGTGGGGGTATGGTCCGGAAGGAAGAAGCTACACCATCGCGGACAAGGATGAAGCCTGGATCATTCAAGTGGTCCGCGGCTTTTATTATGCCGCGGCCCGTGTGCCGGATGATGCAGTGATGGTGATGTCCAACCATCTCACGATCCATTCTCTGACAGAGTTCCCGGTATCGCTTGCACTTGATTCCCATGATCCCCAGGTCCCGATGGACGCGGATTTCTCACAGGGAGCGATTCTTTACCCGGCAGACCTGATCTCTCATGCTGAGGAACAGGGCTGGTACATCCCCCGTGTTCCCGGGAAGACCGATGATTTCGACTACGCGTGGGTCTACCAAAATGAAAAGGGTTGGAAAAACAATTACAACACCAACCGTCATCTGGTCGGGATGCGCTATATTATGGACGATCCGCAGCTGCAGTGTCCTGCGGATCCTTTTGCCGCTGTACACAATGATCCCGATACCAGGTTTTTCCCTTTCTGTGTTTATCCGAAGCAGAAGGTGACGCCGGAAAAAATCGCGAAGATTCTCGCTGATCATCAGGCGCTGACCCCCGATGCAGAGGCAGAACTTGGTCCGGGAAAGACCCCTCATCTCAGACGCGGCCTGATCTGTTGTTACGGCAATTCTGCGGAAACTACGATTGCGCAGTTTGCGGAAAATGCGGAACAGATCACGCTCTGGACTGCCCTGGGACGCAGCTGCCACCAGCCTTTCATTCCGCTGCATCCGCTGAACGGCATCCCGGAAATTCTCGAACCGCACAAAGATCCCTCACAGGTCATGCATGATCACCTGCTCTGCCGTCCGGAACGGACCTGCTGGCAGGATAACGCCTGGTGGCAGGGTTTTCGTGCTTTTCAGGAACTGGCTGATATGCAGTTTTGTGATCTGGAAGAGCCACTTCATGAATTGCGTTTTGCCCATCTGGCAAGAGAAAAGGAAGCCAATGACCGGGTCCTTGCCGTGAACGGTGACCTGGCTGCCTTTGACAGGGAACATATTGAAATTGCGCTGAAGGAATGGAAAGCATTTGCGGATGAACATTTCAATCTTGCAGTGGTCGAACCCCATGAACCGATCAACAAAGCGGAGCCTCCTGCGGAGATCCTGATCCGTTTCCGTATGCCGGCCGGGCAAACACCCCGGGAGGCGGGAATGGTTCTGGCCCAAGGGATGGCGCTGATGGGTACGGAGCAGGCGGATGTGATCCCCGGCAGCCTGCGGCAGGAAACAGAAGACACCTGGACAGCCCGTTTTCCTTCCGGGCCAATTGTCAGTAAGGCCTGGGCAGCCGGCAATTTTGACTACTATCTCGGCGGTCTGAACACCGAAGGCAGGACTTTCGCAGGCCAGCTGATCCTGCAGTTCCTGTGATTTTTTGAAGGAGAGAGAACTGACACGACCCGGGAACAGACATTGCAGACTCAAGCCGGAGCCTGAGATGACTGTTCCCGGTTTTTAACTTAGCGGAGCAAATATGATCGATTTTGACGAATTCAGAAATCTTTCTGCAGAAGACACAGCGGTGGAGCTGCGTGCCAGGCACATCTGTAACTGCTGTCAGGCGGTGACCGCTGCCCTGACCGAAGACGAACATCTGATCCTGGCTTCAGCCGGCTTCGGCGGGGGTATGGGAAACACGCAGGGTCCCTGCGGGGCTTTGGTCGGGGCGGTTATCAGTGCCGGGCTCAGGACGCAGGGGAATGGCACCACCCGCTGGGCGAAACTGATCCAGGAAAACTTTAAAAAACGCTGCGGCGCCATCATCTGCCGGGAGCTGAAAGGCATCGATACCGGAAAAGTTCTCTGTCCCTGCGAAGACTGTGTCCGCAATGCGGTTCGCGCATATCAGGATGTTTTCACACTCTGATCAGTTTATCGCATAATATTCCGCCAACAGAAAAGGATTGTTCTCTGCTTCGAACGGCTGGAAATAAATCACCATCCGGGTGGCTTTGTTGGTGAAAATCAGCGGCTGCACACCCTGATATTCAAATTCATATTCTTTCCCTGTGTGTGAGGGCTTCATGCCGTCGATCCAAAGAATACGGAAAAGGTCCTGATATTGTTCGGCGCTTTGAACGTCTGCTGTAACGGATAATTTCCATAAATTATCGTGTTTTTCTTCATAATCATCCGTGAAGAAGTTCAGATAAATGTTGTTGTTTCGATCCGTGTTGAACCTGCTTATGCAGCCGATCTGGTCTTCGTAGTCGGTGCAGACAAAGTCCGGGAAAATGTTCATAATACGGAAAACTTCCTCTTTCGGTTTGTCCCAGAGCAACTCCACGGCGTTGGAGATATATTCCAGCTGCTGCCCCGCGTAATTGGCAAAATCAGCAAAGCTTAAAGAAAAGTTGAGAAGAGTTGACAATGTGATCAGTGCGAACATTAACAGTTTCTTCATGATAAACTCCTTTTAGTGGTCGGTGGTCGGTGGTCAGTGGCCGGTTGCTGAGAGTTAAGAATTAAGAGTTAAGAGTTAAGAAAACCCTGGCACCTATATTGTGACACCTGTATCCTAAATCCTAAACCCTATCCCCTATACCCTAACGTCTAAATATTCATCCTTCGTTTCCATTCGGAAAAGACCTTGCCGCCGGCAAAATAAAGCAGCCCGAGCATGAGCGCTCCCGCCATCAGGGCGGCTGCCAGGCAGAGGAAGCGCAGCGGAGAGTCGCTGTAGAAAAAAATCAGCAGCGGACCAATCCCCATGACGCAGATCGCTACCAGAGAAAGAATATATTCCCGCCAGAATTCCCGGAAGATCACTGCCAGGATGATGACGGTGATCATGACACCAATATAAAGGATCGGGATCACATAATTGATGGACCAGCGGGACCAACCGGACAGTTTGTCGACAAGGATGAGATAGGCTGAGAGGGAAAGCAGATCCATCAGCAGCTTGTAATTCAAATTCACATTTGTCAGCAGATGGACCCCGAGAGAGGTCCACAGACAGACGATAGCGCCGATGACGTATAGCGACCAGGATAAGCGGTGATCTACGATGAGGTTGATCGTCCCGCAAAGCAAAATGGTGATCCCGGATAAAAATGCGAATAGCTTTGCCAGAAACGGAAAGCGGCTGCGCTGTTTTGAGGGCTGTGAAAAATCAGGGTACAGGGATTCTTCCTGATCCGAACCTTCTGAGAGCAGTAGTTTTGTACCGCAGAGCGGACAATGCTGCTGCGGGCCGGAGATCAGAACATGACATTCAGGACAGGTTTTCATGGTTATCTCCTTTTTCCGGGCGGGTTCCCAGATCACTGCTGAGGATTTGCATCGTGAGTCCGGCATCGCTCAATTTTCGTACAAAAGCCCGCTCCACATCCCGTTCTTCGATGATGGAAGAGAAAGTCAGATAGGCTGTATCTCCCCAGGTCAGCATACTCAGGTTCAGCGGGATGGAATCGCTGCAGCTCAGCCCGAAGTCAAAGTTTTCGATGTATCTTTCCATAGGCTCATCCAGGCGGATGATGCCCATGTTGGAATAGGATGCGGTGAACAGGTTGTCGCCGAGAATGTGATGGGCCTGACGGAGTACCAGCTGTTTGAGGCTCAGGGGAGCGGCGCGCAGCAGCGGATTTTTCTCGCTGCTGACATTTGGATTGAGCCGGGCTATCAGCGGCTCCCGCTGACACATGGCCCGCAGATTTGTTTTGATGTATTGCAGCGTATCCTCCAGCGGTTCGGAAGCGTTGGCGAGTGGCTCGCCGATGTTGGCAAAGTAGGTGAAGTTTCGCAGTGTCTGACTGGGAAAGAGTTTGCGAAGATTGATGGGGACGGAAATCTTGACCGCTTTATCCGAGTCTGTGCTCCCTGCAAGGACATCGAAGAAAGAACGCAGAAACTGCGCGGTAAGATATTCGGTGAGCGTGACGTCGTATTCGTGCGAAATTGCCAGCAGCGGGGCGGTCTCCGTCCGGACATGCAGCGCACGGGAATGTCCCGGCGGCAGCGGAGTGCCGCTGTAGTGCAGGGCGAGTGTGTCCGCCCGGTCAGCGGGGATCTCGGGATCATAGTAGCGCAGGAAGCTGTTCTCCCGTTCTTCCGGGGTCGGTTTGTGACCGAGGGTCAGGACAGACGTGCCGGGTTTCACGTCTTTTCCGGAAAGCAGCAGGTAGTAGTAAACCAGTGTTTTCAGGAATTCAAGCCCGCCGGTGCCGTCGCTGATGACGTGGAAAACCTCCAGGTTGACGCGTTTTTTGAACCAGGTGACGCGGAACAGGAAGCCGCCTTCCGCCTCGGGGTCTACCATCTGACAGGGATAATTGTGCTCCGGTTGGAGCAGGGGTGATTTTTCCAATTCTTCAAAATAGAACCAGAAAGCGCCGCGTTTCAGCGTCATACAGAAGCCGGGGTAGCGGGTGATGGTAACATTCAGTGCGGTTTGCAGGATCGATGGATCGATCTCTTCGGTAAAGGTGCAGGAAAATCGAAATACGCTCGGCTGCCGCGGAGAGATGATCGCCGGATAAATTTTTGCGGATGTTTCTAACGGGTACCAATTCTCATTGTTCATACTCATCATTTTAATACCAACCGGGCCAAATCGTGCATGAGTCTGACTGTTTTGGATGAAAACAGGTATAATAAAAGGGCTGAATTTTAGTATTTAGGGATCGTATCATGAACTTTATCTTTATTTCACCTTATTTTCCGCATACATACTGGCAGTTTTGTGACCGTCTTCACCAGAACGGCGTCAACGTTCTCGGGATCGGGGACGCACCTTATGACAGCCTGGAACAGGGACTGAAAAATGCGCTGACAGAGTATTACAAAGTGGACACGCTGGAAGATTACGGACAGGTCTACAAGGCCGTGGCTTACTTCGCTTTCCGTTACGGGAAGCCGGACTGGATCGAATCCAACAACGAATACTGGCTGGAACAGGATGCACGGCTGCGAACGGAATTTCACATCACCACGGGTGTTCAGCTGGATGAGATCGGAAACTGGAAGCATAAATCTGCCATGAAGCCCTTTTATGCCAAAGCCGGGATCCCGACTGCCCGCTTCCATCATGTCAGCACTCTGACCCGTGCGAAGAATTTCATCGCCAAAAACGGCGGCTACCCGGTGATTGCCAAACCGGATGTGGGCGTCGGCGCTGCAGACACCTGGAAGATCCAAAACGAAGCGGATTTGAAGGAGTTCTTCAACATCAAACCGGATGTGCCCTATCTCATTGAGGAATTCGTTGAGGGTGACATTTTCTCTTATGATGCCATTTGTGATTCCGATGGAAACCCGCTGTTTGAATCTTCCACCCATTTCCCGCCCTCGATCGCGGACATCGTCAATAATGACCTGGACCTTTGGTACTATGTCAAGGCAGATGTTCCGGAAGCGCTGGCGAAATACGGACGGGCTGCACTGAAAGCTTTCAATGTTCACAGCCGCTATGTACATTTTGAATTCTTCTGCCTCAGCAAAGCCCGCGAAGGGCTGGGTGAAGTCGGTGATTTTGTGGGGCTTGAGGTCAACATGCGCCCTGCCGGCGGTTACACCCCGGACATGATGGATTATGCTCATTCGACCGATGTGTACCGCATCTGGGCAGACATGGTGACCACGGATAAACGCATTCTGCCGCCCTCAGGGGACGATCACTGGTGTGTCTATGCCAGCCGGAAGGATTGGCATGAATATGTCCACAGTCACGAGGAAGTCCTGGAAAAGTACGGGAATCAGATCGTCCAGTGTGAACGGATGCCGGAGCTGATGTGGGCAACCATGGGCTGCCAGATGTACACCGCTCATGCTTACAGCATGCAGGAAGTTGATGAATTTATCCGCTTTATTCAGGAACGAAAGGACCGGGCGTGAGAGAAATTTACTGCAAAAAATACAGTCATTCCCTTGGGCGGGACATGGAATATCTGGTGTTCTGTGCCGATGACCCGGATGATCGGACGCATACAAAGGTGAGCATTGCCTACCCTCCGCAGAACGGTCGTTATTGGGATTTCAAGGATTTCGGCATGGTGGAAGCGGCGCGTCCCTGGATCGATTCCGGCCAGATGTATCTGATCCTTCCTGATGGGATCGACGGGGAGACCTGGTCTGCTTCCGGTGACCCGCGGGCACGGATCGAGCTGCAGGAGCTTTGGTATCACTATATCGTTGACGAGCTGCTGCCGGAATATACCGAAAACGCCGGGAAGGTGCTGGGCATGGGCTGTTCCATGGGCGCTACCCATGCGGCGAACTTCTTTTTCCGCCGTCCGGACATTTTTGACAGCATCGTTGCTCTCAGCGGGATCTATAATGCGCAGTTTTTCTTCCATGACTACTGCGATGACCTGGTTTATGCCAATTCGCCGATCCATTTCCTGCCCAACATGCCGGAAGATCATCCCTGGATGGAGCTTTACCGGCAAAGCAAGATCATTCTGTGCTGCGGTCAGGGCGCCTGGGAAGATGACCTGCTGTACAGCACCCGTGTGCTCAGCGGTATCCTGACGGAAAAAGGCATTCCGCACTGGGCGGATTACTGGGGCTTTGATGTCAACCATGACTGGCCATGGTGGCGGAAGCAGCTGCCCTATTTTCTCGATAAACTCTCTCAGGGCGGAACACTCTGAGAAGTTAAGAGTTAAGAATTAAGAGTTAAGAGTTAAGAGGTACCTCTTAACTCTTAATTCTTAATTTACAAGAGGGTTATTGAAAATCGTTTATCTTTCGGGTTGACGGGGATCTCTTCAATATCGTACTTATCGATGCGGATGGGCGGGTTGCTTTGCAGCTGAGTCAGCAGCAGTTGAAGGCGGCTGACCGGTCCCTGGACTTCCATTTCGACCCGGTCATCATACAGGTTGCGGACCCAGCCGGTGAGGCCAAGCTTCTGTGCAAAGTGCTGTGAGGTGAAGCGGAATCCGACACCCTGTACGTCACCGGAAAAATAAATGTGCCAGCGGGCGATTGAGTCTTCCATAATCCTTCTTTCTGATTTACTCCATGTATTTATCCATAAAGTCTGACGGCGTTAAGCATTCAGGTTTTTTCAGATTTAGCGAGAGAAAATCTTTGTCTCCTGTTACAATGATGTCTGCATTATTAAAAAATGCCGCATTAAGAATCGGTTGATCAGTCTCATCGCGGATAATTTCTTCTGAGAGAGTTACAGTTTGAACATAATCAATGTGATAATGAACAAACAATTCTGCCATTGTTATTATTTTTGAGGGTATTTTGCGTGTGACAACTTCAAGAGACTCAATAATAGTCTGAGAGCAGACCATCATGTGATGATGTTCATCGATATAATCCAGGACTTTTCTGGGCTTTGAATTTGCCCAACCGGCAGCTGAAATAAAAACGTTTGAATCAACAAGGATGCGCATTATTTGCCGGAGTGACGGATTTCATGAATGAGAGTCATAACATCATCTTCATCTCGGATACCGACAGATTCAAATGCCGGACCAAGTTCCTCGGCACTTTTGTCGAGAATCATCCGGTTGCGGACAATTCTCTCCTCATGATCCATGCTGCGGGTTTCTCCATTATTTAGGGTAATGGTTTCATTTCTCCAGCGTATTTTCAGAATATCCGGTGAAAGAATTTTTCCGTCAGTTCCGGTTTGAATCAGTGTCTCCATAATATGCTCCTCAAGGAAACCTCAAAAAACCTAATTGTCTCTGTATCGAGGACTGCCGCCTCCATACCCCCGCCCGGAAGTTGTTAGAGGCATCCTTAAATTGATTATACTATAAAAAAAGTGCCACCGGGTAGCTAAGCCCAATGGCACTTTTCGTTGGTTTCAAACTGTTTGTCACCTTTGCCGCAACACGGGGTACATCCCTGATGTGGTGGCTGCGCACCAGCATCAGAACTGTCCCCGCGTGCTTCATTTTTAAAAGATGGTGTGTTACCCGACGATGGCGCCCTCGTCGCTGAGGAGATCAGCGATGATCTTGTCTTTGACCGCCGCGACATTGGTCTCGCGGATCTTCTGGCGCAGCGGCAGCACCGCGCGCGGGGAAACAGAGAGTTCGTCGATGCCGATAGCCAGGAAGGTTTCGGTGAGCTTCAGATCAGCGCCCAGTTCGCCGCAGATGCCGACCCAGATACCGTTTTTGTGAGCATTGTCACAGACCATCTTCAGCTCGCGCAGCACGGCCAGGTGATGCGGGTTGAAGAAGCGTCCCAGGTCATCATTCTGCCGGTCACAGGCCAGGGTATATTGGGTCAGGTCATTGGTCCCGCAGGAGAAGAAATCGACTTCCTTTGCCAGACGGTCACTGACCAGGGCGGCAGCCGGGGTCTCGATCATGATGCCGACCTGTACATCCTCGTCAAAGTGGATGCCTTCTTCCGTCAGTTCTTTTTTGACCCGGTCGCACATCTTCTTGGCTTCGCGGACTTCCCAGACGGAGGTGACCATCGGGAACATGATGGAGAGCTTTCCGAAGGCGCTGGCTCGGTAAAGGGCACGGATCTGGGTATGGAAGATCTCCGGACGGTTCAGGCAAACACGCAGTGCACGGTTGCCCATGGCCGGGTTTTCTTCATGAGGCAGGTTGAAGTAACCGATTTGTTTGTCCGCGCCTATATCCAGCGTGCGGATCACGACTTCGCGTCCGCCCATGTCGGAAAGGGCCTTTTTGTAGGCTTCAAACTGGTACTCTTCACTCGGATAGTCATCACAGTTGAGATAAAGGAATTCACTGCGGAACAGGCCGACACCGCCGGCATCGTTCTTCAAAACGGCCGGTACATCATCCGGGGAACCGATGTTGCAGTAAACGCGGATCTGATGACCATCTTTGGTCTCGTTCGGCAGCCCTTTGAGCTGGTTGAGCAGCTCCTGCTGTTTTTTCTGTTCTTCCATTTTGAGCAGCAGGCGGGCCTTTGTCGCTTCATCAGCTTCCACAACCACATTGCCGGTGTTTCCGTCCAAAATCACTTCGCGGCCTTCATATTCCGGTTTCATCTGGCTGCCGACACCGATGATGGCGGGAATGCCCATGGTGCGGGCGAGAATAGCGGTATGGCTGGATCCTGATCCGCCTTCGGTGACAAAACCGAGGATCTTGCTCTTGTCCAGCTGTACCGTTTCGCTCGGCGCCAGGTCATCGGCTGCCAGAATCACGGGGACGGGTGAGTTGATGCCGCCCTGGACCACACCGGTCAGGATACCGATGATACGGTTGGAGACATCTTTGACATCGGCAGCCCGGGCCTGCATATAGGGATCGTCCATGGTGGCGAACATATCTGCAAACTGGGCGGCGGTATCGGTGACGGCTGCTTCCGCATTGTGTTTCTCTTCCTGAATGGCCGCCTGGATCGCTTCTTCATAATCCATGTCTTCCGCCATCATCTGGTGTGTCTCGAAGAGCATTGCGGCTTCATCACCGGCTTCGACACGGGCTTTTTCTGCCAGTTCACCCAGCTGTTCGATAGCCTTTTCCTGGGCTGCCTTGAAACGGGCCCATTCGGCTTCGGTATCATCGATTTGATAGCGGCGGATGGTGCTCTTGGCACGCTGGTAATAATACAGGGGACCGATTGCTACACCGGTGGATGCGCCTTTTCCCTGAATCGTGATCATTATTCCTCCTTATAGAAGTGACAGGTGTCTGGTTTCAGTTATCAGGATTTAATCGCCAGATCTCAGGTTGGTTTTGGCTTCTGATCCCTGGTACCTGATCTCTGAGTCCTGACACCTGAAACCTGACACCTGAAACCTGAAACCTGATCCCTGGTTTAGAAATTCTCTTTGAAGAAGGTTTCGATGATGGGGGCCACGGTTTCTTCATCCGGTCCGTCGATGGTGACGGTGACGGTGTCACCCTGTTTGACACCCATGCCCATGATGGCCATCAGTTTGCGGGCGTCGACGGTTTTTTCGCCTTTGGTGATGGAGATGATGGAAGTATATTTCTTGGCTTCCTTGGCAAGCACACCGGCCGGGCGGGCGTGCAGTCCAACGGGATCAGTAATGGTATATTCGAACGATTTCATGGTAATACTCCTTTAAACTCTGTCTCCTGTGCCGGAATTGAACAGATAATTTTTGTTAACCAGAATTATACATGATTTTTTGCAGATTTTCGTCCTCAATTTTGAACGTTCCCATGTGCCGATGAAGACGCTCAACTGCTGTCCATCTGCTGCAGGATCGAACGCTTTTGAGCGGTCTGTTCCGGATAGACTTGCGCAAAGTCCGGGTCTGCGGCAAGGTAACAGAGTTCATCGAAGGTGAAGGTGAGTTCACAGGTCACCGGTCTCTCTTCTTCATTTTTACTTCTTCCTTCTTCATTACCATTCGATTTCTTATTTCTTATTTCTGATTTCTTATTTTCAGAAAGTTTTTCCTTCGTTTTATAGAGCCGCATCAGGGTTGTGGCCCAGCCCAGCTGGTTGACCAAAAGACGTTCGCCGATTTCGGGATGTTTGGAAGTGAACTGTACCACGCCGAGATCACTCTTGCGGAAGTGATAGGAACCGACGGAGATCAGGTCTTCGATCTGCATCGGCGCTGCCGAGAGTTCCTCTCCGCGCTGATGCAGGGTGACCAGCCCGCGGGCCATGGTCGAGACACCTTTCATGACCAGCTTGCTCAGCTGTACAAAACGTTCGGAATAATATTTTTCTTTCTTGGCGTCGGCGATCCAGCCGGAAAGGGAGACGTAAGTCAGGTTCATGACGGAAAGTGGTTTGACATCTTCCGAGGCGAAGGGATCGACCATATCCGCCGGAAGCGGAGCTTCGGCGAGCAGATCCCGCTCCCACGGCATGACACAGCCGTTATAAAGGGATTGCAGTGCATCCTGGTACATGATGCTCAATGTCGGGTTGTCAAACAGGTTCCCTGCCATCTTTACTCCTTCCTGTAATAGTGGATAGGAAATAGGAGATAGTGGATAGTGTGATCGTGTATTTCATCGGCATTGCCGTGGTTTAATCACTATTCCTTATATCCTATCCCCTTTCTTGCTCCTTGATACAGAGTTTACAATAGGAATTTAAAAAAATTAAACCGACAATATTGACAGTTGACAAACGTTCGAATTTGTGGTAATGCGATAGAGGGACGGTACCCGCAGGGGCCCGTACCTCGGGGAATCGGCATCCAATTGCCAGAGGTAAAACGGTCTTCCCCGGGGACCGAAGGTCCTGCGCTGCATCAATCGAGCTAAGCTCGCACCTTACAGCGCAGGTTTGGTACAGACCCGCTTCGCGGTACCGCCCCCTGTGCGCTCACCTTTCCAGGCTCGGGGTCGGATTCCGCAGACTCATGCGACGTGCGAAGCACGAGCGGAGAGTTAGAGGGATCTGACCCCGCTTGGGCACACCTTCTCAGGCCCGGAGTCTGCGGGGTCAGATCCTTTCGGCTCATGCTGCACACGAGCCTACAGAATCCGACCCCTCCAACTCCGGCGACTTTCCTTGCATGCTGCATGACAAATGACATGAAAAAATATGCCTTGACAAAACGAATTATTGTTTAGAATTGTATATATGGTTTTTCTGCGGAGAAGCTCCCTATTTCACCAGCCCTTATTATACTATCTCAAAAAGAGTGAATCCGGCAAGAATAAGGATTTGCTCTTATTAAATCAGAGAATGATGATTGGCAGTTTTTCAAAAAGATCAGTTCCAAATTGGCATATTTATTGTAGCTTTTATAAATTGAAAGTCTTATAAATATCATTCAATAATAGAGGTGAAATTATGGAAATCTCCAAAATAATTGTAATTCCTGAAGGAAAAATTTGCGATTATATCGATGGGAAATCCCGTAATGACACTCCTGAAGAATATGTCAGGCAAACGATTGAAAAGCGCCTGGTAAATGAACATAAATACAGTCCATCTCAAATAAAAATTGAATATACACTGCAAGTTGGTTCACGTAAACCGCGAGCAGATATTGTGATTTGGGAAAAGGGATTCGTAGAAAAGACACAAGGTACAATTAAACTGATAATCGAATGTAAAAAAGACACTGTTGATGCCAAGAATGCAAAAGAAGGTATTGACCAATTAAAATCCTACATGTCTGTTTGCCCAAATTGCGAATGGGGTATGTGGACGAACAGTATCCAAAAATTTGTATTCCGCAAATATCTGGATGACCATGGAAATATTTCTTTCATGGAATACAATGATATTCCTTCTGCGAACGGAAATTTGGATGATATAAACAGACCAAGCCGAAAAAATCTTAAGAACGCATCCGATGATAATCTACTATTTGTATTTAAAACATGCCATAATCATATTTATGTGAATGATGGATTGCAAAAACAACCAGCATTTTTTGAATTATTAAAGGTAATCTTTTGCAAAATTGAAGACGAAAGAAATATTCCACAGCCTCTGGATTTCTTTACTACATCTGAAGAACGATCTAATCCGGATGGGCAGCTTACTGTTCAAAAAAGAATTTCCCAAATATTTGAAAAGGTAAAACTACGACACGGGAAAATATTTGACACCAATGATGAAATCAAACTGAAACCCAGAAGCCTCGCTTATATTGTCAGTGAACTGCAAAGCTACAGTCTCCTGAATACGAATATTGATATCAAAGGAAAAGCTTACGAGGAGATCGTAGGTTCTAACTTACGGGGAGACAGGGGAGAATTCTTCACACCAAGAAATGTGATGACAATGGTTGTGAAGATGATTAATCCACAAATTGATGAACGTGTATTGGACAGTTCTTGCGGAACCGGGGGATTTCTGGTCACTGCAATGAGCCATTCCATTTCATTACTCGAAAAGAAATTTTCAGAAGAAATGGGTACCAAGCGTTCTGATTGGGATTCAGATACAACTCGTATGTTTCAGGATAAAATCTCAGAAATGGCATCTTCAAACTATTTTGGTTTTGATATAAATCCTGATTTAGTAAAAGCGACTAAAATGAACATGGTGATGAATAATGACGGAAGCGGTAACATTTTGCAAACAAATTCGCTTTTACCTCCACATGAATGGAATGACGAATTTAAAACGAGATTGGCTGAAGCATTAAAAATTTCCAAAGCTGATCTTCGAAACCACAAAACAATAGAATATTTCGACGTGATAGTTACAAATCCGCCCTTTGGCAGCAAAATTCCTATAAAGGATAAGAATATCTTAGAACAATTTGATCTTGCTCATATTTGGGAATGTAACAAAAAAACAAATCGCTGGACAATGACTGAAAGACTTCAATCGTCTGTTCCACCTGAGATCTTATTTATTGAACGCTGTACGCAATTTCTTGTCCCTGGTGGAAGGATGGGTATCGTTTTACCGGATTCCATTCTTGGTTCTCCCGGTTTGGGTTATATTAGAGAATGGCTTATTAAAAATCACCGAATTGTAGCCAGCATTGATCTCCATGCAGATACTTTTCAACCACATAATGGTACACAAACCTCTGTTCTCTTTCTTCAGAAAAAGACAAAAGAGCAAAAGGATTTGGAAGAAAAAAGTGGTGTAATGGCTGACTATAATATTTTCATGGCAATGGTGGAAAAAATTGGACATGACAAACGAGGTAATCCATTGTTCAAACGCGATCCGGAAGGAAATGAAATTCTCGTACCGGATACTGAAAATAAATCAATTTTTGGCGAAACAGGTGAAGGAGATATAACGATTTCCCATCAACGAACGAAGAAATTGGAAGATGACCAAACGAAGGAAGTCCCGGAAATCTTCTCCGAGTGGAAAACACAGGAGGGATTGGGATGGTAACTGAGGCAATAACAAAAGGAATATCTTCTTTATCGAATCTTATCGTTAATGAAAAAACAGTAAAGTGGTGTTCGGTTACGATTTCCGATATTTTTGACAAAGGGAAACGATTAGAAGCAAGTGTATTTGATATTGAAGGTAAAAATGCACGAACAATAATCGAGCGTGGAAAATATCCTGTCGTATTTATCAGTGGAAATCAGGGGATGTCTTCAGCATATGTTTGTGGAAGATTTAAACGAATATGGGTTAAAGAATCTAATTATCCTATTTATCAACCATCCTCTATTGTGGATATAAATCCAACTCCAGATGGTTTTATATCATCTTTAACACAAACAGATATTGAAAGATTACGTGTTCATAATGGACAGATATTAATGACCTGTTCTGGCACTATTGGAAAAATTTCTTTTAAATACTTTAGATAACATGATTTTTAGTCATGATCTTTTGCGAATTGATTGTTATGATAAGGCAGATACAGGGTATCTTTATTCGTATTTGAAAAGTAGGATAGGGAATAAAATATTACAAACAAATAAATATGGAGCTGTTATCACACATATTGAACCTGATCATTTATGTGCAGTTCCTATACCGGATGCGCCTCGTGAAGTAAAATCAAAGATCAATAATTTAATCATAAATTCTTATGAACTCAGGGATGAATCAAACGAACTGATTGATAAAGCGACATCGTTACTTATAAATGAACTGCATTTTCCAGCTATTCGTAATTTTGATGTTGAACTATTCAAGAAAAACAAGAATGTTGATACTTTCAGTGTAAAACTCTCTAAAATGGACGGTAGACTTGACGCATCTTATCATGTGCCAATTGTTCAATCAATTATTGAACATATGAAAAAATACGCTGATGAAATTACTACCATTGATGATGAAAGAATTAGCAAATACGTTTTTTTACCTCCTCGTTTTGCAAGAGTCTATGTTGGAGAAGGAAACGGAAGAGTTTTAATTGGTGGAAAACAAATTTATGAGCTTGATCCTTCTGAGAAGAAATATATATCAAATTCAAAACATAAAGAACTAATACAAAAATTAGAAATTCATCAAAACACTACGTTACTAACACGAAGCGGCACAATAGGTAAAATCGCTCTCGTGCCAAAACATTGGGAAGGTTATATTCCTTCAGATCATATTATTCGTGTTGTTCCTGCGAATGATGAAATTGCTGGTTATATTTTTATCTTCCTTAATTCAGAATATGGCTATAATCTCATTACGCATTATACATATGGTTCAGTAGTGGATGAAATTGATGATAATCACGTTCGAAACATTCCTATTCCCTTGTTAAAAAACAAAAACATTCAACAAAAAATAAATGATCTTGCATTGGAAGCAAATGAAAAACGTTATGAAGCGTATTTGCTTGAGCAGCAAGCCTTAAAAATTATGAATGATGAAGTAATTTTCGCAAAATAATATTACCTGTCTATTTGATTTTTTACAGTAAGTAATTAAAAGTTATCAAAAGTATAAGAATGGAATGACATGAACAAGAGACCAGAACTAATCGACAAACTGAATATTTCAACAAAAAAGCTTGATTCTATAAAAACTCAAACTGAATATAAAATTAAATATGTGACTGGCTATGTCGAGCAATGGTTATATGTTGCTGCAAATTCTTCCAGAAAAAATATTGTTTTCATTGACTCGATGGCTAATGCGGGAATATATAAAAATGGAATTTTAGGAACATCTCCTGAGGTTTTATTGAAATTCATTGGTTTTGCAGAAAAACATCAAGATAAGAATTTCTTTTTATTTGTAAACGAAATTGATAAAGATCGATTATCTGAACATGAAAAAATCGTTTCATACTTTCTTTCCAACTGTAACCTAAGCAACATATCGATAGATTACAGTAATCAAGATGTTAATTCTTATTTGGAGAACTATCAAAAATTTGATCCATTTCTCTATTCAAAAGATTCTTTTTGTATTTTATTTATTGATCCTTATAACTTCCATACTGTTGAAATCTTTAAAATACAAGAATTTGTAAAACGGTATTATTGTGAAGTGTTATTTAATGTATTTACAAGTGACAAAATTCGGAACGAAGATAGTGCCGATATTCAAAAATGTTTGGGATCAATAAAAATAACGGATAAAAATACGATAATAACAGAAATGGCTAAAAATTTACGAGTAGGAAATATAAAATACATTTTTTCGTATCCTTTTCGGATATCAACGAATATTGAACTTTATCAAATTCTTTATCTTACTCCGAATATCAGGGGATTAGAAAAGCTTAAAGATGTTATATGGGATGTCTTTGACGGTGCAAGATATTATCGGACATATAACAATTCAATTGATCAGTTATCTTTATTTGATAAAAACCAAATACAGGATAATTCTGCTCAACAATTTGCCATTGATGCCCAAGAATTACTGTTAACGAATTTTTCCGGAAGAGAACTGCATTTCAATCAGATCCAAAACTATATCATAGAAGAAACATTATTAAAACCTTCCCACGTGATAAATAAGGTCATCAAACCATTAATTAAGAGTGAGAAGATAATCAAAAAGAATTATACCAAAAAACAAAATTATAAAGATGATTGGTATTCAGTAAAATAATGAAAACTATATCGAAAAAAATCATAAGAAAAACACTGATTTATAATACCAGAGTAGAGTACGGAGATTATACGATGAATCATGTACTCGGTTGTGCTCATGGTTGCAAATACCCCTGTTATGCATATTTACAAAAGAAACGGTTTGGTCAGATATCATCATATGAAGAATGGTGTGAACCTGCATTAGTTGAGAATACCTTAGACATACTGGATTCAGAACTTCCCAAATACAAAAATAAAATTCAGATGCTTCATTTGTGTTTCACGACAGATCCTTTCATGTATCACTATCCAGAAATTCAGAAAATGAGTGTCGCAGCTATTAAAAAGGTCAATTCATATGGAATAACATGTTCAGTTTTAACGAAGGGCACGCTACTACATGAACTAAGAAATTTATCTTCACGAAATGAATATGGAATAACGATAGTTTCCTTAGATGAACAGTTTAGAAATCAAATGGAACCTGGTGCTGCTCCTGTAATTGACCGTATATCAGCTTTACAGAAATTACATGATGCCGGTTGCAAAACCTGGGTTAGTATTGAGCCTTACCCAACGCCAAACATTATTCAACAAGACATCATGGAAATACTTGAAAAGGTATCTTTTGTTGACAAAATCATATTCGGTCGAATGAATTACAACAAAATGGTCACAGCATATAAAGATCATAAAATATTTTATAATAATATGGCGTCAAAAGTAATCTCATTCTGTAATGATAGAAACATCTCATATCATATAAAAAACAAAACTATTTCTTGATGAATTTTAAGGGGATTTAATCATGACAGTTAGTACGGATGAAAAACGAGTATGGGGAATACATACGCTGAATGATGATCTTTTTTTGAAAGATAATGTCATCGCGATCGGCTGGAAAGAGATCGGAGATTTATCTTTGATCATACCAGATCGGGAAGATTTTAGAATTCAGTATGATAAAGTCTATCCGGGCGATAAGAAAGGCCGAGTAGCCAATGCCGTGGGGATGCTTTTCCGATTCTGTCATGAGGCTCAAATTGGTGATTATGTGGTCTTTCCTTCCAAAAAAGATCGGAAAATCAATATCGGCGTGATCGAAAGTGACTATTATTTTGAACCGGCTGCTTATGAGTATCCAAATCAGCGGAAAGTGAAATGGCTTGTGCATGTGCCCAGAACATCTTTTTCTCAGGGGGCTCTTTATGAAGCCGGTTCGGCTATGACCTTTTTCATGATCAAGAATTATGCAGATGAATATCTTTCGGCATTGGATAAAGGATTCAAAAAAGCCGCACTTGACAATGCCGGAGAGGATGAAAGTATAGCCGCGACTGCTGATGAAATTATCGAAAGCACAAAAGATTTTGTTCTGAAAGAGTTAAGCAGACAGTTGAAGGGATACGATCTGGAAGTATTTATTGCGGATTTGTTGAATGCGATGGGATATCGGACGACAATTTCTCCGCATGGCGGTGACAGCGGTATTGATATTGTTGCTTATAAAGATGAACTTCCCCCAAGAATTACAGTTCAGGTAAAGAGTCAGGACAGCGATATCAAAGAAACAACAATTCAATCACTCAAAGGTGCGATGATGCCGGGTGATTATGGGGTTTTTATTACGCTGTCCAACTACACCAAAAATGCGCAGAAATTTCTTGATGCGAATCCGATCATCCGCGGGATAAACGGTTCTGAACTTGTTGATTTGGTATTGAAATATTATGACCTGCTCGGTGACAAACATCAGAAAATTTTACCTTTGAAAAAGGTCTATATCCCTGTGCCAAAGGAAAAATAAAACCTGAATCAGAAGATGTGAGGCGGAAGAATGTCAATCGGCTCAAAAATAAACAAAACTTATACATTGGATTATCTGATCACCGCACCGGAGAATAAATATTTCGATCGGAAATCAGCAGATATTAAGCCCTCCGATCTTGCTAGACACGTTTCCGCCTTCGCAAACGCTGACGGCGGCGTGATAGCCATCGGTATTGAAGATAAAAGCAAAGAGATCACCGGAATCAACGCTTATGGGGAAACAAAAATTAATGCCTTCATTAATGCGCCAAGAGTTCATTGCAAACCGATGCCTGATTACCAGGAAGAGTTCATCGATGTTACCAATAATCAGGGAAAACCGGATCGGATTCTGCTTTTGCACGTCAACAAAAGTACAGAACAAATAATTCGTACAGATAATGATTCGACCTGGCTGCGGATTGGTGACAGTTCCGTAGAAATGAAAGGTGATAATCTGCGAAATCTGGAATATGAGAAGAATTCCCGGCATTATGAGGATGAACTACACCCGGATGCAACTATTGAGGATTTGGATGATGATCTGCTCCGACAATATTCTGAACATATTGGCGCTGAAAATATGCCTTTTCGTGATGTTCTTCGTGCCCGAGGATTTTTGAAAAAACAGGGGGAACAGGAACATTTGACCAATGCGGCAGTCCTGTTATTTGCCAGGAATATCTATCAATTTTATCCAAATTGCCGTATCCGGTTTGTGCGCTACGACGGCAATTATGCAGGAGTTGGCACTGACATCAACATCATCAGGGATAAAACGATTGAATATCCGCTGTTGAAAATCATTGATGAAGCTAAGAGCTTTATCCAGACACAGCTCCGGGAGTTTACGATGCTGGATGTGAACAGCGGAAAATTCAAAGTTGTTCCGGAATACCCAGAGTTTGCCTGGCTGGAAGGAATTGTCAACGCGGTAACACACCGCGAATACGCACTGAGCGGAAGTTATATCAAAGTGAGCATGTATGATGACCGTCTTGAAATTGAAAGTCCGGGGAAACTTCCAAACATTGTTACGGTGGAAAACATCCGGGACATCCGATATTCAAGAAATCCCCGTATCTCCAGAACGCTGACTGAAATGGGATGGGTCCGGGAATTGAATGAAGGTGTAAAACGCATTTATCGGGATATGGAGAGTTTCTTCCTTGATGATCCGATTTACGCAGAACCGGATCAATCTGTAAAGTTGACATTGAAAAACAATATCATAATGCGGGGTATGCGGCAGGTAGATCGAGCTGCGTCAGAAATTGGAAATGATGTGTGGAATGAAATTGATGATTTAGAGAAAACTATTATTACATTCATAAGTGGTCGAGGCAGGGTTGGTCGTATTGAGATAGAGAAATATACCCATAAGTCGACTAAAACAGTCAACAACCGATTAAATCATCTTATCGAATTGGGTCTTGTTACTGCAATTGGCAACAAACATGACCCCGGTCGTGTTTATGAATTTAATAAACAATAACACCGGGAATAATTTACCAAGTATTGCCAAGTAATTACCAAGTTCATCCATTAAATATGAACTGATAATTGTTGTATGACAAAATAAACCTGGCAATATGATTTACCAAGTATTACCAAGTAATTACCAAGTTCGATTTTCTGAGTAAGCATTCATCCAAATTGGATTGGTAGAAAAATCAAACCAATACACTCGATGCCCATTTTTTTTGCGAAGTGATTGCAAAGTTTTGCGAAGTTCGCTTGCTTTTTTTACCAATGGTCAGTACCCGCCTGGGAACTGTAGTCAAGGTGCATGGCAGGGTGCGAGCTTAGCTCGATTGATGCAGTGCAGGACCTTCGGCCCCCGGGGAGGACGGTTTTACCTCTGGCAATTGGATGCCGATTTCCCGAGGGACGGGCCCCTACGGGTACCGACCCTCTATCGAGGCAAAGGGGACAGGGCGATCTGTCCCATGGAAGGAGTCAGATCAGGTTCAATTGATGAAATGCGGTGGCGATGCCGTCCCGGTCAACGGGCGGGCAAATGAGGCTGCTTTTGGCTTTGAGGGTGGGACTGCCGTTTTCCATACAGACGGAGGCGCCGACGGTTTCGATCATTTCGAGATCGTTCATGGAGTCGCCGAAACCGATGGTATCGGCAAGGTCACAGCCAAGGTATTCGGTGACCAGGCGGACGCCTTTGCCCTTGTCAAATTTCCGGTTGATCATCTCACCGTTCAGACAGCCGAGACTGAAAGCTTCCTGGACAACGAAGTTATATTTCTCCCCGAGAGCTCTCTTTGCGGGAGCAAGCTGCTCTTCGGATTCACACGTAAAGACGATCTTATAAACGGGACAACCGGGGTATTCATTCAGCGGTCTGACTCCCAGGTCTTCTTCCAGCGCTCTGCGCAAGCGGATCAGTTCGCTGTTCCCACCGTTTTTCCCGGCGAGGAAGGCTCCCATGCCCTCATCACACCAGGTGCCTTCCTTTGATTCGATGGTGCGGAAAACATGGGTCTGTTCAAGCAGCTTCATGGCGGTCTCAAAATCTTCCCGCTCCATCGGGCAGTCATAAAGAACTCTGTCGCCGACAAAGACGATGCCGCCGGCTCCGCCGACCGCCCCGTCGAAGGTACAAATGTTCATCAGGGGTTTGAGCATGGGAATGTTGCGTCCGGAGCAGAGAAAAACTTTATGTCCGTTGGCACGGGCAGCATCGATGGCGTCCAGCGCGGATCGCGGGGGAATGTTGGACCCCGGCGGTGTCAGCGTCCCGTCAATATCGAGAAAAATCAGCTTGACATTCATTTGATATACCCATTATTCATATATCGTTCTATAAAAACAACAGGTGTGCATATTTCAGGAGATAGAACAGTAACATCTGCAAAGTCCTCATTTAATTGCCATTCTTTCTTCACGAAATTCTTTCATCATTTGAATAACATCCTCTTCGCTGTAGAGTCCAGCTTTCTCTGCTTCGCCTTCAAATGCCTTTTGTGCTTCTTTGAGTGCATTCATCGTTGAATTCATTAGATACACCCGATTTCCGTCTTCCACAAACAGTACCTTATTCCCTTCCTGAAAACCAAAACGTTTGCGTATGTCAATCGGGATGGTGATTTGTCCTTTGGATGTAACTTTTGCAATTTCCATAATATTACCTCTCGGCTAATTCCTTACTTTCCTTACTTATTATAATATGGTTTTGTAAACACTGACAATGATCATTTCTGATTAAAGCAATCTTCACACAGCCCGAATGAATTGGTGATGGGGAGTTCCTTGCCGCAGCGGCGGCAGGTGCGGATGAACCCGTCTTTGGGTTCGGTGAGCAGTTTCGTGATCTGACGGATCACGTCCCGGCGGAAGCCTTCGCAGCGGTCTTCCCGGTCGAAGCGGCGGCAGAAGTGGTGATAAAGGTCCAGCGCCCGATACTGGGTCTCACAGCGTTCGAGCGTGGTCATGCCGAAGTTTGGGACCGGCAGAGGCTCTCCGAGTGCGATGGCTTTGGCACAGGTCACCCAGTAGTCGACAATAGAGAGGTTCCCGGTGTCGACCGGGAGGGTGATGAGCTTGTACATCAGCTCCTTCTCTACTCTGATCCGTTTGGACGGGAAGGATTTGAGCAGCATCAGCGAGTCGCTCATGTCCTCCCGGTCATACCAGTCTTCCTGCGGCAGGTGCTGCCATTCTTCCAGCAGCCCACGCAGGGAAAACTCGGAGTCGATGGCTTCCTGTCCCGGGAAGGCGATGCGGTAACGGTAGATGGAAGGCGGCGTGCCGGCAAGGGCATGGATGAGCGGTTCACTTTCACCGATGGCGGTGACTTCGCCGATGTCGAACATACCGTAACGTCCGGCCCGTCCGGCGATCTGCAGAATCTCGGTGTGCGTCAGCGGACGGACACGGGTGCCGTCAAATTTGCGCAGCTCGGAGAAAACGATGCGGCGGATAGGGAGCGAGATGCCCATGCCGATGGCATCCGTTGCAACCACCACGTCACACTCGCCGGAGGTGTATTTATACACCTCCGACCGTCTTGCTTCCGGGGGCAGTGAGCCGTAGATCACGGCCGGCTTGAAGCCGCGCTGTTCCAGTGCGCCGGCAATGCCCAAAACGCCCCGCCGTGAGAAGGCAATGATTGCGTCCGCCACCCGTATGCCGCTGAGTCCTTCAAGGGCGGGAACTGTGCGCAGCGGAGCGAGCCGTTCATGACGGACGATCTCATATTCCGCGTTCATCAGTCCCAGCAGTTCGCAGATCAGCTCTTCAGCTTCCGGCGCCAGGCAGACATGGACCTCCGCTGCGTCAATGCGGCAAAGCGCATCCAGCCAGCGGGAACCGCGGTCCGGGTCGGCGATCATCTGGGCTTCATCGATAACTGCTGTGTTGTAGCGGGCACGGTAATCCGCCATTTCGATGGTGGAGGATGTGATCTGTGCTCCTGCGACCGGGATGGATTCTTCACCGGTCAGCAGGGAACAGGGGCAGTTATCGGCGTTAAGCTTGTCGAAGACCTCCAGCGCCAGCAGACGCAGCGGCCCGAGGTAGGCGCCCCGTTCGGCCTGTTTGAGGGCGATGAGGGCGGTGTAGGTTTTTCCGGAATTGGTCGGTCCGATGTGGAGGACAAAGTGCCGGTGCAGGGCCCGGGCATATTCGAATTTCCGGTCGGGTGTGAATTGGGAAATGAAGGCGGCACGCTGGGCACGGCGCCGGGCATCGCGCTCTACCTGTCTGGCGATCCGTTCTTTGTCCGCTTTCAGGTCTTTGTCGTTTTCACAGATGTTGAGAACCTTGCGGCGCGGCCAGGCCAGGGTGGAATGCCGTCCGGGGACCAGGCCGTTTTCCAGCGGCGGCAGATATTTTTCGATCATCAGCTCCGTCAGCCAGGGGTAGCGGCGCTTGAGCTCTCTTTTGGTGATATAGGGTCGTTCTCGTTTTGGCATAATAATTGAAATTGTTAATTTTGAGTATGATAAAATATTTTCAAAATGTAACAGTTCAGAACCTGGCGACGCATCACGAGATACAGCCCTGCTGTGCGGGCTTCGCCGCAGCATCAGAGCAGTCTCCGTGTGCTCCGTTCTGAATAGAAACTTCAAAAAATTGATAGAAGGAGAAACGCCTTATGTTTGTTCGTCCCTCCTCTGCTTTACGAAATGATTATACTCTGATTTCAAGCCCTGCCAAAAAAACAGGAGAATCGATCTGCATCACAAACAAGGGTGAAGGAGATGGAGTGTTTGTCAGTACGGAAACATGTGAAGAGTGTGAAAAAAAATATTTGCACCGTGACAAAATCTATTTAGCCGAATTCAGCAGATTGAACGGTGATCCGGTGTTTACGCAGGCAGAGCTTGATGAAAAGATGAAGACTTTATTTCGTAACTGCTGAAATTTGTTTTTCTTTGGGGGATAATATGCTTTTATGGGTCGTTGCGGCGCTGGTCGCCGGGTTTATCAAAGGACTTTGCGGGGTGGGCGATGCCCCGGTGTTTTCCTCGATCATGTCGTTTGCGGAAAATAATATCGATATTTCTCCGGTGAGCCTGATTCCCAGCCTGCCGGCAAACCTTTATATCACCTGGCAAAACCGGAAGGCGCTGCAGCGTCGGGTCTGGGTACCGATGGCGCTGCTGTTGATCGCGGGGACGATTCCCGGGACGATCCTGCTGAAGAATGCCGATACCGGGAAGCTGAAGCTGTTCTTCGGGTTTTTCATCATCTTTGTCGGTATCCTGATGCTGTTTAATGAACTGAACACAAAGAAGGTCAAACCTTCCAAATGGCTGCTGTTTGCGGTGGGTGTGATTTCCGGCATCAGCAGCGGATTGTTTGGCATCGGTGTGATGCTGATCGTTTATATCACGATGACGACCAATGATATGCGTTCCTTCAAAGGGAATATTTGCGCGATATTTGCATCAGAGAATATCATTCGTCTGGTCATGTATCTCATTCTCGGCATGTTCACCAAA
>JAFRIR010000101.1 GCA_017432685.1 Flexilinea sp.
CCGAAGCGTTTTACGCCCAGGCGCTGTGAATTCGAATCACGACCATTGCGGCTTGAACCGCCACCCTTTTTGTGTGCCATTTCTCATTACCCCTTAATTGAATCAATCTTAATGCGAGTGTAAACCTGGCGATGGCCGGTCTTTACACGATAGTGTTTCTTCGGGCGATATTTGAAAACTACGATTTTCGGGCCCTTTTCCTCACCGACAACAGTACCTTCGATGGTAGCACCCTTGACATAGGGAGCACCAACGGAGACAGCGTCGTCATTCACGAAGAGCAGAACATCATTCAGATTGACCTTAGAGCCGGGTTCGGCGTCAATCAGGCGGTCCACGACGATGTCTGAACCTTCAACGGCTTTGTACTGCTTGCCGCCGCTTTCAACGATTGCGTATTTCATTCCTTTTTCTCCAATCTTCACTTCACCTTTTCGCCCGCGTCAACCCGCCGGTTCAAGGGGAAGTTGGCTTTAAATCAATTCCGGAACGGAAGCCCGTTTCGAAACCCTTATTATTATACATAAATCAATCCACTTGTCAACAGGGTTTTTAAAATTCGTGCACTTTTTATTAAGATAAATGAAATTATCAGGAACCATTTTTCAAATGAAGTTTGTCCAGAACAATATCCGGATCGACATCAGCTAATTCAGTGGAAGTGGAAAACATGAGGATCGCACCCGGATAACGAGCGAAGAGTATATGATGTCCGTCAGTGCGGACCTCATCGCTGTGCCAGTCATCATTTAGTTCTTCTGCAAGGGGAAAACGGTTGATCCCTTTTTGTTCCAGGACCCATTTCAAGCCGGTCTCCCAATCACTTCTGAATACAGAATAAAAAATCATACTTGAATTCCCGGTTCCGGCACCGTCTGAAAAGCTCTGATCCGAAGCATAAAGACCGGACATTAACAGCCCGTTCCGTTCAGTCAAACGGCTGCTGCGATAAGCACCCTCGACCGGGATCGAGAGATCTTCCATCTTCAGCGGAACATCATCATGATATATCGTGATACGTTGTTCATCGCTGACGATGATTCTTCCTTTATCCGGATATCGGATAAGGTCCAAAGCCAATGCAGCAACCAGACCAAACACAGACAGCATACAAAAGAGCACAGCTTTATCCACGCAGAGAAAATGTTTGAACCCGTCTGAACACTGAGCTTTTCGCAGTATTGCAAGACCGCCCATTACACAAAACACCAGTGATGTTATTCCCATAACAGCAGCAACTGTACATGGAAAGAAAATGTGGTTTGAACTCAGGAATATGTCCGGATCATGTCCGAGAAAGAAAATTGTAAAACCAACCAGCAACAACAGCATCGTCAAACAACGGATCAAAGACCTCTTTTCTCGTTTTCTTGCTTTTACCCCAAGTTCGGGATCAATCTCCGGATCCGGGATATCAGTCATTTCAGTCTGCAGAAATACATGCCGTTTCGAATCAAATATATTTTCCGGACCACCGACATAGAGCACTTGCCAGCCTCTTTTCTTCATCAATGCCGAGTAATCTTCCATCTGAAATTTCATTTTCAGGTTCGGATCTTTATTAATGTAAGTTACTGCCACGATCCGTTCATCAGAAGGTGTACATTTCCGAAAAGTAAAGATATTGGAAGAAGCTTTTATAAACTGTTCGCCATTTGCAAGACAATGCTTTAAATAAGCGCTCAGTGATATATCATCATGATTCAGAAGCAGGATAAAACGATGCATAGAAATTCAAAGTTAGAAATGATAAATGATAAATGATAAATTAGAAACTATAAAAAGGAATGAAAAGTGAGGTACATTCAAATCCTCATTTCTCATTCCTCTTTTCTTATTTCTCATTGTGTAAGTAACAGGCAACGAAATGGTTCGGCGATACCTCCACCAGCGGTGGGATACCCGCACGGCATATCTTGTCCTGACACTCATAACAACGATTCGCAAAACGGCATTCATTCGGCAGGTTTACCGGAGAAGTGATCTCACCCTTCAGCGAGATGCGTTCTCGTTTGTGATCCAAATCCGGAACCGGGATCGCGGATAGCAGCGCCCGTGTGTAGGGATGGATCGGATTGGTGAACAGTTCTTCGGAAGGTGCCTTTTCCACGATTCCGCCCAGGTACATCACCGCGATCTCGTCTGCGAAATGGTTTACCACTGCCAGGTCATGGGTGATGAAGATATAGGTCAGATCCAGTTTATCCTGCAGGTCATCCATCAGGTTCAGGATCTGTGCCTGGATGGAAACGTCAAGCGCAGAAACCGGTTCATCACAGATGATCAGCTTCGGTTCCATCGCCAGTGCCCGGGCGATCCCGATACGCTGACGCCGACCGCCATCTAATTCATGAGGATAAGTGTTCACAAGACGTTCCGCAAGACCGACCGTATCCATCAGCTCCATCACGCGGTCTTCAATATCCCGTTTATTCTTCAGGATCTTATTGATCCGGATCGGTTCGGAAATTGCCTGACTGACGGTCTTCTTCGGGTCAAGGGAAGAGAACGGATCCTGGAAAATGATCTGCATATCTTTGCGCATTTTCCTCATCTCACCGCCGCTTAGTTTGACAATATCCTTCCCCTCAAAGAAAACTTCACCGGATGTGGGTTCGATCAGGCGGAGAACCGACCGGCCGGTCGTGGACTTTCCACAGCCGGATTCACCGACAAGGCCCAGAGTCTTGCCGCGTTCAATGGTGAAACTGACATCATCCACCGCATGCAGCATCCCCTTGCCTGTTTTGAAATATTTCTTCAAATGTCTGACATCAAGAATGGTATCGCTCATTTCTTCGCTCTCCTTTCGATGCAGAAACCTTCCCGTTCATAGGCACAGCAGGCACATTTATGAGTTTGACTGACAGCCTTCAATTCCGGGACCTCCTTCGAACATTCTTCCGTTGCATAATTACAGCGCGGGGCAAAAGCGCATCCCGGGGGCAGATTTGTCGGATCCGGCATCAGCCCCATGATCGGTTTCAAACGTGCTGTACGGTTTTTGATGTTCGGCAGGGAGTTGAATAAACCTTCCGTATAAGGATGCATCGTTTCCCGGAACACATCTTCCAATGTACCCTTTTCAATGATCCGCCCAGCATACATCACTGCCACCTCATCGCAGACTTCTGCGACGATTCCCAGATCGTGGGTGATCATGATCATGGATGTGTCGTATTTTGTTTTCAGGTCGTTCATCAGCTCCAGCACCTGCGCCTGGATCGTCACGTCTAACGCTGTCGTCGGTTCATCGGCGATCAGCAGTTTTGGATTACATGCTAAAGCGATAGCAATCACGACACGCTGCTTCATGCCGCCGGAAAACTGATGCGGATATTCCTTTCCGCGTGCTCGCGGAATGCCAACCATCTCCAGCATGTCCCCGGCACGTTCCAGTGCCTGCTCATGGTTCAGATGTTCATGGAGTTCCAGACTTTCAGCAATTTGATCCCCGACCGTGAACACCGGATTTAAAGCCGTCATCGGATCCTGAAAAATCATGGAAATATCTTTACCCCGGATCTGTTCCATATGTTCTATGGAAAGTTCGCGGATATCCCGGCCTCCGATTTCAAGTTTATCGCACTCCACGACACCAGGAGGACTCTGAACCAGACGCAGCAATGCCAGTGCAGTAGTCGTTTTTCCGGCACCGGTCTCGCCGACAAGGCCAAGGGTCCGATGATATCCCAAGTCCAGGTCGATGCCGTTCACTGCCCGAACGATCCCGTCTTCTGTTTCGAAACGTACGGACAGGTTCTTCACGTCAAGAATTTTTTCGTTTCTTGTAATTTCTTTTTCACTCATATTCCCATCCTTATCGCTTCAGCTTCGGATCAAGCGCATCACGCAGACCGTCACCTAACAGATTCAGGGAAAGCACACAAAGCATGATCGCCAACCCGGGGAATAGGGTCATATAGGAGTAATCCCTGATGAACTGACGGCCGGAAGAAAGCATGGCTCCCCATTCCGGAGCCGGAGCGGGAACCCCCAGGCCGAGAAAACTCAGCTGGGCAGCAGAAATAATAGCGGAGCCGACACGTAATGTTGCCTGTACAATGATCTGTGAAACACAGTTCGGCAGGATATGTTCCAGAATGATCTGCCAGTCTCGCATACCGATTGCTTTGGCAGCTTCAATATATTCCTCATCCCGGACTACCAGAACAGCTGCACGGGCTACTCTGGTGAATGGCGCTGAACTTGCCAGACCGACTGCGATCATCAGGTTAACGGTGCTTTTCCCCATCGCTGAGACCACCGCAATAGCCAGCAGCACGCTTGGGATGGAAGAGAATATATCGCATACACGCATTACAATATCCTCAAACACCCCTCCCACATAGCCTGCAATGGCGCCAAGCGTTACACCTACTACCAATGCAAAAAGAACAGCGACCACACCGACCGCCAGTGAATATCGGGCGCCCCAGATCACACGGGCCAAAATATCACGGCCCAAATCATCCGTACCAAACGGGTGTTCAGCGCTGGGATAAAGCATTCGTTCCCGGACATGGTTCTTGACAATATCCTGTTTATAGTCATAAATCAGCGGAGCGCACAGTGCCAGAATGATAACCAGAGAGATCAGAATCAGGCCAATGATCGCCCCTTTGTTCTTTTTCAGCTGGTGCCAGACCATGCCTAAAGAACTTCGCTTCTTGTACTTCTGATGAGCACGCAATTCTTTTTCGTTAGCCATGATCCCTCCTTACTTCGAATATTTCGCTTTAATGCGGGGATCGACAAAGGCATAGACGATGTCGATCAATAGATTCACGACCGTCACCAGCATGGTCGTCATCACCAGCGCACCGGTCACTGTCGGAATATCACGCTGGTCAATAGCATCCACCACCAGACGCCCGACGCCCGGCCAGGCAAAGACAGTTTCAGCCAGAACAGAACCGCCCAGCACGTTGGAGAACTGCACACCGAAAATCGTGATGATCGGGATCAGTGCATTGCGCAGTGCATGCTTGCGGATGATCGTCTTTTCCGGGACACCCTTCGCCCGGGCAGTCCGCAGGTAATCTTGACGGATCACATCCAGCATGGAAGAGCGTGTCGTCCGGGTCAGCAGTGCTGCCAGACCGGCGCCGACGGTAAATGCCGGCAGGATGATAGACTTGAAGCCTTCATTTCCGCCGGACGGGAACCAGCCAAGTTTCAGCGAGAACAAAATAATCAGCAGCAGCCCCAACCAGAAGTTCGGCATGGAAAGACCGATCAACGCCAGTACCATGGAAACCGTATCGATCCAGGAGTTCTGGTTGACTGCTGCGATGATCCCCAATGGCAAGGCGATCAGCGTCGCAAAAATCATTGTCATGGAAGCCAGCTTCAGCGTGTTCGGCAAACGCTGAAGATAAATTTTCATTACATCTTGTTTGGAAACATAAGAAACGCCAAGGTCGCCTTTCAGCAGATTTCCGATATAACGGAAATATCGTTCAATCAAAGAGCCATTTAAGCCCATCTCTTCACGCAGTGCCGCAAGTTGTTCTTCTGTAGCATCAGCACCAGCCACAGAATAAACAGGGTCGCCTTCCGCTACGTTCATAATCGCATAAATAACAAAAGCCACTGCGAGCAGAACGGGAATCAGCATTAATAACCGTTTAAGAATATATCGCCACATGAATTCCCTGCTTTCTATCAGAAAAACCGGGCAATATGCCTTTCAACATACTGCCCGGAAAGAAATAAGTCGAGTAAATTACGGGATCTGGATCAGACGATAGTCATGTTTTGCGGTCGGCATCCAGACAGCGCCTTCCACTTCAGCTTTGGTGCCGATGTTGACGAAGGAGGTCCAAAGCGGAACGATCGGAACAATCTCATCGAGGTAATCTTCAATCGCGAAATATTCCTGTTCGCGTTTAGCAGGGTCGATTTCAACCAGCGCTTCATCGATCATTTCATTGAGGACAGGATCCTTCAGGTTGGCACGATTGGAACCGTTTTTCTTCAGCGTGCCGTCTTCCTGAACGAAGGAACCGTACATATTGCGAACAGTGAAGTCGGTGCCGTCAGCATCTGTCCACTGATACAGGCAGAGTTCATAATCCAGAGCAGCATCGTTCAGACGACCCTTCAGAGCAGCGGTTTCCAGTTCTTCCAGTTCGAGACCGATACCGATGGAATCCAGGTCTTCCTGCAGAATCAGGGCAGCAGTCTTCTTGAATTCCTTGTCGACCATGACCTTGAAGTTCAGATCACCCGGTTTGTAACCGGAAAGTTCAAGTTCTTCGGCAGCCTTGTCCAAATCATATTCATAAATATGAATGTTCGGGTTCAGACCAAACTGACCAGCGTTAATATAGTTGTTATGGACAGTGCCTTCATCGTTCAGTGCAGCAAAGATCATATCTTCTTTGTTGGAAGCGTAGGCAATGGCCTTGCGGACATGAACGTTGTCAAGACCCGGTTTGTCATTCTGCATAGCAATGTAAATCATAACCACGTTCGGGACCTGGACGAGCTTCAAATTGGAATCATCCTTGATATAGCCCAGGTCGGTGCTGGCAGGATCGACACAGACATCAATTTCACCGGTCTGCAGTGCGATCAGGCGGGTAGAAGCTTCCTTATAGAGCTTGAAGACAATCCGGCGAGTGGGAGCTGCACCACCGCGGTAGTTTTCATTGCGAACAAATGAAATATAATCACCCGGAACCCAGTTTTCAACAGAGAACATACCGGTACCGATCCACGGACCTTCAGTCTTGTCAGCAGTGACCAGCTTCTCGGACATGATAGACATACCACGGTGAGCCATCAGCAGCAGGAATTCCTGATTCGCGCGGGAAAGGGTGATGACGATGGTATTATCATCAGGGACCTGAATGTCAACGACATCGCTGACCTTTGCATTGGCAAATGAAGAATCTTTTGCAATGGTATAGGTGAAGGCGACATCATGGGCTGTGCAGGGTGTGCCGTCTGTAAATTCGACGCCGGACGGGATATGGAAAGTGAAAACCTTGCCGTCTTCACTGACTTCCCAGGAATCAGCCAGTCCCGGGATAATGTCACCGGTAACGGGATCGATTTGAACAAGGGTCTCATGCGTGAGTGTGAAGGCCATCATGTTCGCATCCGTGTTTGATGCCTGAGGATCGAGGGTCGTAATATCATTAGCCACACCAATCGTGATCGTATCCTGTGAGGCATATGCGGTCAATGCCATAACAAGCGCAAAAACCAGGCTCAATACTACAGCAAACTTCTTCATAAAAATCTCCTTTATAATTTGATGCTTAACCGAATTCAAAACGGTTATTTGTTTATACAATTTTACAAGAATTACCACTCCATGTCAATAATGACATTTGATATATTCGAAAAAATGAGATATGTTTTATGATCGATATTTTGCAGATATCAGCTCCCGTATCAATGTTCAGAAACTTGTCACAAAAAATTATCAAAAAGGACCATTTTCCTTTTTCTTTTGATAAATCCGTGGTATGCTCAATACAACTCACTTGAGGACATTGAATGAACAAATATTCCTTTATCGCCTTTTCCTATTATTTCAGCTTTGGTTATTATTTTCAAAGCTCTGATTGAGTTGGCTGTAAAGGGAACCTTGCAAGAGGAATATTCATAAAAAAAGGACCGGGACCTGCAGCCAAAACTGCAGGTCTTTTTGTTGAGGAGGCAAATCATGATCGTTGTATTAAAACCCAATCCCAATCCCGAGCAGGTACAGGGCTTCATCAGCTGGCTGGAAGGCAAGGGTATCGCTGTCCACAAATCCATCGGTGTCAATGAGACTGTTTTCGGTTTGGTCGGTGACACTGCCTCTTTGGACATCGGACTGATTGCCGCATTGGACATCGTCGAGGATGTCAAACGGATTGCCGAACCCTACAAAGATGCCAACCGCAAATTCCACCCTGAAGACACCGTCATCCCGGTCGGGAACACCATGATCGGCGGCGGTACGCTGACGATCATGGCCGGTCCCTGCTCCGTCGAATCTGAAGAACAGTTGGTCGGCATAGCCAAAGCTGTGAAGGCCAGCGGCGCAACCATCCTGCGGGGAGGCGCCTTCAAACCGCGCACTTCGCCCTATTCCTTCCAGGGACTGGGCGAGACTGCTCTTCGCTATCTGGTTACAGCCAAACAGGAAACCGGTCTGCCCATCGTCACGGAGCTCATGGAAATCAACCAGATCCCGCTCTTCAGGGATGTAGACATCATCCAAATCGGCGCCCGCAACATGCAGAACTTTGACCTGCTCAAAGCAGTCGGGGAACTGGACAAACCGATCCTTCTCAAACGCGGCATGTGTGCCACTTATGAAGAACTGCTGATGAGCGCCGAATACATCATGTCCCGGGGCAACCACAATGTGATCCTATGCGAACGCGGCATCCGCACTTTCGAGACCTATACGCGCAACACGCTGGACCTCACCTGCGTCCCGGTGCTGCGCAAGCTCACTCATCTGCCGATCATCATCGACCCCTCCCATGCCACCGGCAAATACTTTCTCGTCCCGCCCATGGCGCTGGCAGCTGTTGCCGCCGGTGCGGACGGGCTGGAGATCGAAGTTCACAACGATCCGCCTCACGCCTGGTCAGACGGCGGTCAGTCACTGCGCCCGGACAAATTCAATGAACTGGCGCCCATGCTCACCACCATGCATGAATTTGTACGCAGCCAGCCGAAGAGCAACTGGGAATAAAACTGCGGAGGGCTTATGCAGATCGAAAAACGCCTTCACATCAACGTGGGAGAGAGCTACGATGTGATCATCGGGCACGGACTTCTTGAAAAGAGCGGCAGTCTGATCCGGGATGTTTTCTCACCGCGGAGCTGCGTGATCGTTACGGAAACCAACGTCGCACCGCTTTATCTGGGAACCGTACAGAAATCCTGTGAAGAAGCCGGTTTTACCGTCGGCTGCTTCACCTTTCCGGCAGGGGAAGAGAACAAAAATCTCGCCACATTTGGAACAATTCTGAATGCCCTTGCCGAAGCGCACCTCACCCGTAAAGACTTCGTCATTGCTCTGGGAGGAGGAGTCTGCGGCGACATGACCGGATTTGCCGCCGGTTGTTACATGCGCGGGATCCCGTTTGTTCAGATCCCAACCACCGTCCTTTCCATGGTCGACTCTTCGGTAGGCGGGAAGTGCGCGGTCGACCTGCCGCAAGGGAAAAACCTGGCCGGTGTATTCCATCAGCCCTCCCTGGTGCTCTGCGATATGGATGCTCTCACCACCTTGCCGCCGGAAGTGTTTTCCGATGGCTGCGCCGAAGCGATCAAAACCGGCATTCTCAACGGAGGAGAGCTTTTTGACCTTCTGACGGAAGAACCGGAAAACCGTGACTTTTCCCAAATCATCGCCCGCTGCATTGCCTACAAAGGCATGATCGTTGAACGGGACGAGAAGGAAATGGGCGAGCGGAAACTGCTGAACCTGGGGCACACCGCAGGACACGCCATCGAAAAATGCTCCGATTACGGTATCTCCCACGGGCAGGCTGTGGCGATCGGGACCGCCATGATGTGCCGGGCGGCGGACAAGCTTGCCTGGAGTAATGAACCATTGAGCGATGAAGTGGAAGAGGTGCTGGACCGTTTCGGGCTGCCAGTCATCACCGATTATGAACCGGAAGAGCTGCTTGAAGCTGCCCTTTCCGACAAAAAACGCAGCGGAAAGCTGACCACCATCATCATGCCGGAAGCTATCGGTCACTGCACCATGCGGGAGGTGACAAACGACCAACTTCTGGACATTTTCGAAGCAGGCTGGAGATAGCACATGGATATACGAATTGAACCTGGGCCGCTGAACGGCACCGTTCAGGCCATCGCATCCAAGTCCGAACTGCATCGCATGCTGATCTGTGCAGCCTTTGCAGACCGCCCCACAGAGCTTTCCGTTTCAGGCTCTCCTTATGACGGCTGTCACGAACTGCCAAATGACATACAAGCCACAATCCATTGCCTGCAGGCATTAGGAGCTGAATTTGAGGTCCTTCCAGGTTTGATCCATGTCATGCCAACTGATCATTCCTCGAAACCGGAGGCTCCATTGCTGGATTGCGGGGAAAGTGGATCAACCTTTCGCTTCTTGCTGCCTGTTGCTGCCGCTTTCAGCGGTCATGCCACTTTCAGCGGGTCAGGACGCCTTCCCGAGCGCCCCATCACCGATCTGGCTGATGCCCTGGAAAAGCATGGCGTATCATTTTCATCCCGCATCCTCCCCTTCACCATTCAGGGAAAGCCAAACGGAGGCAGATATGAGATTCCGGGCAACATCAGCTCCCAATATCTGACCGGGCTGCTGCTGATGCTGCCGCTTTTGGAAGAAGAAGCACAGATCCACCTGACGACAGCTTTGGTTTCATCAGGGTATATCGACATCACCACCCATATTATGGAAGACTTTGGTGTCCATGTGAGCTGTGCCGGCAACATCTGGGAACTATACGAAAGAAAAACTTACACAAGTCCTCATCATCTTCATGTTGGCGGTGACTGGTCCAATGCGGCTGCTTTTCTAACTGCCTCCATGCTGCGGAAGGATCAATTCGTCATTTGTCAGTCACTGCTCCCGGATTCACCGCAGGGTGACCGGAAAATCATCAGCCTGCTGGAGGCTTTCGGAGCAGAAACCACCGTTACCGGCGACAGCATTCTCATGAAAAGCGGGAGCTTGCATGGGACAACTGTTGACATCGACGAGACCCCGGACCTGCTGCCGGTGCTGGCTGTCGCTGCCTGTGCGGCACAGGGAACGACACACTTCACCAACGCTGCCCGTCTGCGTTTGAAAGAAAGCGACCGCATCGAGTCTGTCGCAGGTCTCATCCGTGACCTGGGCGGAACAGTTGAAACAAGCCCGGACAGCCTCACCGTCCATGGTACCGGCACCCTGAGGGGTGGTACCGTCAATGCAGCCAATGACCACCGCATCGTGATGGCAGCCGCTATTGCCGCCTCACTCTGTGAAGCTCCGGTCATCATTCATGGAGCAGAAGCAGTAAACAAATCCTACCCCACCTTTTTTGAAGATTTCGCAGCCGTGAAAGGAGCAGCTCATGTCCTCTGAATTCGGGAAAAAATTACGCGTCAGCGTTTTCGGTGAATCTCACGGGCCGGGGATCGGCGTCGTTGTCAACGGTTTTCCGGCAGGAGAATCTGTCGATCCCTCAGAACTGAACCGTTTTCTTGCCCGCCGGGCTCCCGGAAACAGCAGCCTCACAACCGCACGGAAAGAAGCCGACCTGCCGGAATTTCTCAGCGGCATCCGGGAGAATGTTCTTACCGGTTCTCCTTTTGCTGCCATCATCCGCAACACAAACCAGCGTTTCGGCGATTACAAGGGCTTCGAAGACACACCCCGGCCATCCCATGCGGACTACACCGCAGCCGTAAAATGGAATGGGGCAGCCGACATGCGGGGCGGAGGACATTTCTCCGGACGGCTGACAGCGCCCATCTGCATTGCCGGCGGCATCGCGCTGCAGATCCTTGCCCGCAGAGGGATATTTGTCGGGGCACACCTGTCCAATGTCGGAGGGATCGCGGATGACCCCTTCCCGCCCCATCCGACGCCTGAACTGCTCCGCAGCATTGCGGAAAAGGAGTTTCCGGTTATTGATTCGGCCAAGGGATCGACGATGCAGGAGGTCATTCGGAACGCCGCAGCGGATGGTGATTCCGTCGGTGCAGCCATCGAATGCGCTGCCATCGGCACACCGGCAGGATTGGGCGATCCCATGTTTGACGGTGTGGAAAGCCTGCTCTCCGCTGCTTTGTTCGGCGTTCCGGGCGTGAAAGGCGTCTCTTTCGGGTCCGGGTTTGACTGCGTGAATATGCGTGGATCCGAACACAACGATCCGTTCGTCATTGAAAACGGGACCGTGCAGACCGCATCCAACCATTCCGGCGGGATCCAGGGCGGGATCACCAACGGTATGCCGATCGTTTTTCAAATCGCGATGAAACCCACCGCCTCCATCGCAAAGAAACAGCAAACTGTCTCGCTTTCCGGCATGAGTGAGACAGAAATAGCGATCCATGGCCGGCACGATCCCTGTATCGCCATCCGTGCCGTTCCGGTCGTTGAGGCAGTCACGGCGCTCTGCATTCTCGACTTGACACTTGGAAAATGAGAAATTAGAAATGACAAAGCTATTTGGACTTATCGGTGAAACACTGAAACATAGCTGGTCGGTGCCGATCCATCACGAACTGGGATGTGAAGCATACCGGCTCTATGAACTGAAAGCTGAGGAACTGGAACCGTTCCTGAAAGAAAATGAGATCGGCGGGCTGAACGTCACCATTCCCTACAAAAAAACCGTGATCCCCTGCTGTGCATCCATCGACCCCTATGCCGCCGCCATCGGCAGTGTCAACACACTGGTCCCGGATGAAAACGGGCAGCTCCACGGCTTCAATACCGATGCGCTGGGACTTTCCTATATTGCCCGGCGCAGCAGCATCAGTTTCCGTAATGCAAAAGTCATCATACTCGGTTCCGGAGGCACATCCCTCACCGCCCGGGCAGTCGCCCGTCAGGAAGGGGCACGAGAGATCATCGTCGTATCCCGTTCCGGTGAAAACAACTATACAAACCTCGCCCATCATGCGGACGCGGATATTCTGATCAACACTACGCCGGTAGGGATGTATCCCCATAACGGCGAGCGCCCGGTTGACCTGACTATCTTTCCATCCCTCCGCGGGGTTTTGGACGTGATCTATAACCCACAGCGTACCTCCTTACTGATGCAGGCGGAAGCCATGGACATTCCTCACAGCGGCGGGCTGCCGATGCTGGTAGCACAGGCCGTCCGGGCGGAAGAAAAATTCTTCGGTAAAGCAATCCCGGACAGCGAGATCGAACGCATCACCGCCATCCTGCGCAGAGCTATGACAAACATCATCCTCATCGGTATGCCCGGAAGCGGCAAAACAACGATCGGGGAAATGCTCGCGAAGATGAGCGAACGGGAGGCAGTCGATATCGACGAAGAGATCGTCAAAACCACCGGCTGCTCCATTCCTGAATTGTTTCAAACCATCGGAGAAGACGGATTCCGCAGGATGGAAACCGATGCTGTCCGAAAGGCAGGGAAAGAAAGCGGGAAGATCATCATGACCGGCGGCGGTGTCGTGACCCGGCCGGAGAATTATGCCCCGCTGCATCAAAACGGCAGGATCTACCAGCTGGAGCGGGCCCTTTTCAGGCTCCCTGTCGATGGACGACCGATTTCACAAAAGACTCCTGTGGAAGAAATCGCCCGGAATCGTGCGCCTCTTTATCAGGCTTTCCGGGATGTATTGGTCAGCAACAATGCTTCACCGGAAGAAGCGGCAAAAATGATATGGAAGGATTTCAATGAAAATTCTGGTAATTAATGGTCCCAATATGAACCTGCTGGGACTGCGGGAGCCCGACATCTACGGAAAACAGACTTATTCCGATCTGGTGGCTGTTCTGCAGCAGAAAGCCGAAGAACTCGGTGTGGAAATCTCATTCATGCAGTCCAATCACGAGGGAGACCTGGTCGATGCAATCCAGGGAGCCTGGCCGGATACGGACGGCATCATCATCAACCCCGCTGCCTATACGCATACTTCTGTCGCCATCCTCGACGCTGTCAAAGCTGTCGGCATTCCGACGGTCGAAGTACACATGTCCGATGTCAAATCCCGGGATGAGTTTCGGCAGGTATCCTATATCCGTCAAGCCTGCATCGCCACTTTCATGGGCAGGGGCTTCGGTTCCTATATCGATGCGCTGGAATTGCTGGTCAACCGTCAGAAGGCATAAACCCGGCGTTAGAAATTTGAAGTCAATACCAGGATTGTCATGTATAATTTGATTCAGGAACAATAGTTATGTCTGTCAGTAATTTTACAAACATTCGTTCACTGCTTACCGCTTTGGCCCGGGCAATGAATCTCATCAATCCCGATGTTGAGCACCATCATGAGCAAACCGCGTATTTTGCCTATCATATTGCTGATCAAATGCAGCTTGATGAAGAGGACAAACACACCGTGATCTATGCTGCGTCTCTGCATGATGTTGGCGGCGCTTTGTTCGACGAGCCTTTATCCATCAAAGAGATCGAAAGCAACGCGAAGGAATATGCCAAAACCGGCGCTGATATGCTGAGAGACCTGCCTGATTTTCAATCGATCGCCTCAGTGGTTGAATACTGCCAGACCGACTGGAATGAAATCTGCAAAGAAATCCCGCGGGATGATCAAAATTTCAAAGCTGCACGCCTGGCATCGATCATCCATCTGGCTGATGTGATGTCGCTGTGTATGAAACGAAACGGGAATATTCTCAACCAGGTCGACGACATTTGCCACGTTGCAGAGGCAGGCTCGGGCAGAGCATTTATGCCGGACGCCGTAAATGCCTTTTTGAAACTGAAATCTCGTGAGGTCATCTGGCTGGATGCCATGGAAAACCCATCATTTTTGATTTATTTCACAGGCGATATGCATTGGGTTTCTCTGGAAAAAACCGCGTCTCTCACGAAGCTGATGTCGCGAATCATCGACTTTCGTTCGTCCTTTACAGCCATGCATTCTGCCGGTGTTGCCGCTTCTGCGGTAGAACTGGCAAAGCTTTCCGGAATGTCAGAAGATGATTGTTTGAAGATGAAAATAGCCGGATATCTGCATGATGTCGGGAAGCTGGTGGTTCCGCGCCGGATTCTGGAAAAGCCGGGAAAACTCACAGCAGAGGAATTTAACGTCGTTAAAGAGCATCCCTATCATACACGGTTGATCCTGATGAACATTGACGGATTTGATGAGATCGCCAACTGGGCTGGATTTCATCATGAAAAATTGAACGGGAATGGCTATCCTTTTCATTTTGACGGAAGTTTTCTGGATACCGGCTCGCGGATCATGGCCGTTGCGGATATTTTTTCAGCCATAACCGAGGTAAGGCCCTATCGAAAAGGCATGACAAAAGATCAGGCGATCAAAATATTGCGGGAAGATGTGGAAAACGGTGCAATCTGCGGCAAAATTGTAGACCTTCTGGTTGATCATTATGAACAAATTGATGCCGCACGGGAACAGGAATCCCGAGAGGAAGGTCAACGCTATTTTCAGAGTCTGAAAAAATCAGAGCTTTTGTAACCTGAAATATTCACGAAATTATGATTTTGCTGCAAAGAGCCGAGTAAATTCCATGAAAATTAAAGAAACTTCTCTCATCCAATCAGTGAAACTATCAGAGCAAAAAAGACTTCTGCTTTGGTATAATATTTATATCAAGTA
>JAFRIR010000102.1 GCA_017432685.1 Flexilinea sp.
GTGATCGCTGAGATCGGATATACGGAGAGAGGCCACGGCTTCGATGCCGAGAGCTGCGCGGTGCGTGTCGATCTGCACGAACAGTCTCCGGATATTGCGCGCGGCATCTCCAAGAAGGGCGGGAAAGAGCTTTTGGACCATGGTGCGGGAGACCAGGGCATGATGTTCGGCTATGCCTGCCGTCAGACGGAAACGCTGATGCCCTTTCCGATCGAAACGGCCCATGCGCTGGCAAAGAGGCTGGAACTGGTACGTCGAACAAAGCTGCTGCCATATCTGCTGCCCGACGGCAAAACACAGGTCACGGTGGAGTTCGAGGACGAAAAGCCCGTGCGAGTTGCCACCGTCGTGGTGTCCGCCCAGCATCAGTCCGACGTGGATATCGAACAGCTGCGCGGCGATGTGATCACCCATGTGATCCTGCCCACGCTGCCAATCTCGATGGTTGACCGAAATACGGAATTCTTTATCAACCCCACCGGCCGCTTTGTGGAAGGCGGCCCGGCGGCGGATTCCGGGCTCACCGGGCGCAAGCTTATTGTGGACACATACGGCGGTTATGCCCGCCACGGCGGCGGTGCGTTTTCCGGCAAGGACGCCTCAAAGGTCGATCGCAGCGGAGCCTACATGGCACGCTACATGGCCAAGAACGTCGTGGCTGCGGGGTTGGCGGACCGCTGTGAAGTACAGCTGAGCTACGCCATCGGGCTTTCGGACCCCATGTCGGTCCGCATTGATACTTTTGATACTGCCCGTGTGGATGAAGCGATTATTCGATCCATGCTCAAGGCGCACACGGACCCCCGCCCGGCGGCTATCATTCAGAAGTTTAATCTGAATTCCCCACAGTATTCCAAAGTTGCCTGCTATGGGCATTTCGGCAGCAACTCCGCGGCACTGCCCTGGGAGCAGACAGATATCGCCAGGGCGCTTCAAGGCTGAGGTGGTGTGTGTCATGGCGAATGATTATACCAATTACCTCCAGGCTGCAGGCGGCGCCGCAATTCTTGTCTTACTGTTGGTATGGGTACGAAAGAGAAATAAAAAGTGAAAGGAAAACGTATTATGAAAGACATGTCTGTTACATTTTCGCCTCGCTAAATCCGAAAATCAAACAATTGGCAATAAATGAGGAGATAGCAGAATACCGAAGTGAATTCAATCGTTGTGTAAAAAAGGGAATGAAAGTAATAGGCGTGTCGCTTAAGCTGATAGATGGAGAACCAATAATCACTTCAAGTCTGCTCGTTATTACTTGATTTTCTTCTACTCGTACGACTTATGTACTAATACTTCCCACATGGTTTTCGGGGATAAAAGCCCGTAACATCGTGTGAGTTGGCTCCAGAATAGATTTATGCGCAACAAGTATCGTCAAGTTCGGGGCATAAAGCCTGCTGAAGGTGCTTTGGGAGTTTCCCTATGAAGCTGACTACAAATGCATCCATCTGTTCATCAGAAGCATGGAAGAACTCCTGAACAGTTTCGAGAAGTGCCTGAAGGATCAGGCAAAGGGAATGATTATAGGTGATCTCAGCAACTTCAGCGGTAATAATCCAGAACAATTCCCCGATGGTGCGGTCATCTGAATTGCTTCTTTGGGATACACTCAGGATCATATAGCGAACTGCAACAATCGACAGATGGCAGGTAAACGCATCAAAAGACGGACTGTTGCATTCCCTGAGCAGCTTCAGGTACTGTTTGCAGGTCTTGAAATAGACTTCAATGTTCCACCTGGCTCCATAACGGCGGATAATTTCTTCTTCCGAAATATCCAGATCCGTTGAAATAAGCGCAATCCAGTCCTTTCGGTTTGCCTTGTTCCGCACATAGACTATGCGCACAGGGATGCTGGAGATAATCGTTCTGTTTTGCCTTTGGATCAGGTTTACCTCTACAGAAAGCAGATATTTGGAACGGCCGGGACGCTTCCGATTCATGGAGTAAATCTTCTTGATATCGAGCTGTTGCCCGTTGTACTCGTAAAACACCTTGCCGGATTTCTTCAGCATGGCAATTATATTGAGGGACAGTTCATGCTTGATTGAAGTGATTCCTTTTGGCGTGGCAAACCAACTGTCAAAAAGCACATACTTCGCAGAATGCCCGGTGTGGATTGCTTTTCTCAGCATATCAAGAATAATGTCAGGCGCTTTCTGCTGTGACTGCATTCTGATTTGACCGGCAATTGATCGCCTGTCGCATTTCCTGGCAGGGCATTTCAAAAGGTTATCTTTCCCCGAAGAAAGTGGACAGAAATCTATGGGAACGCTGGAATACTCATCCGTCCAAATCAAGGTCAGAATTCGAAAACCGAACTGATACTTCATGGTGACATGATTGAAAAATTTTGCCACAAGCTCCGTTTTGCGTCCGGTTTTGGCAAACGGGGTATCATCCAGTACAAAGTATTCTATACGTTTCTCCGAGGTAGCGGGACGCATAAACTGGCGGATAATCCGTTCTGAAAGAAGTCGTACAAATTTATGCCAGTTGATTCCTGCGTCATTGCAGAATCGGTAGATTGTGTTTTTGGAGAATTCTTCGTTATATGTCCCGATCTTCATCGACATATAAGTGCTGATCGGTGAAAACATACATCCCAGCAGATAAACGAATATCTGCATAACAGGAAAGCCTTTTATTTTGTGCGCCCGGCATTTGCGCAGAAGATTTCCGACCTCAAACTGATGAAGAAAACCTCGGACTGTGTCATTTACCTCTTGCACTTCTGCCAGCATCTGTGATAAAGTATTTGCCATAGCATATATCTCCTTTCTGGTTTTTGTGTTGTGGTGACTACATTATACCAAAAAACGGAGAAATATGCTATTTTTATTTCGTGAAAGTTCTAAGTTTCCAGATTTCTACATGATTTTTCAAACTTTTCCGGCAAGACTACAAGTGGGAAGTATTAGTATTTAAATGATTTGCCGGCATTGGTTGGCAAGCTGGAAAGTTCAGAAGTGATCATTCTTTGTGTTCCGCTGTATGTTGACGGACTGCCTTCCCAGGTCA
>JAFRIR010000103.1 GCA_017432685.1 Flexilinea sp.
GAAAGCATCTGATTTTGCTGATAATAAGTCAGAAAATACTGTAAATAACGCAGTCCGGATCGACAATACCACACCGACTTCTTCTTCCTTCAGTCCCGCTGCTGACAGTGTCAACGGAAATCAGGTCCATGCCTGCATCAATGGAGCAAAGGATCAGCATTCGGGTCTGAAATCCGGATATCTCAGGATCACCGGACCTGAAGGGGAAAAGAAAGTTACAACTGAAGCTCAGGATGGAGACCAGGTATGTTTTGATGTTACCTTCTCCACAGACGGAAGCTATTCCCTGTTCTTCGAACTTGAGGATAAAGCCGGCAACAGAAACGGGGAATCCGCAGCAGTTGTGATTACCGTTGACGCTACCGGGCCTGAGATCCATTTCACGTCCGTGCCGGCATCCTATAAAAACAGGGATGCTGTTGTCACCTATACGGGAACAGGGTCCGACAGCATACAGGGATCGGCAGCGCCCGTTACAGTATTGACGGAGGTAAAACCTGGGAGAATCTGGAACTGGATGAAGAAGGCAGTTTCACTATTACCGCCGCACCGTATGAACGGATGACCGTCCTGGTTTCCATGACCGACGGAGCGGGAAATGAATCGCTGATCGAATCCGCACCGCTTGTCAAGCTGAGCGACGCTTCCGCGAAGCTGTCCGTTCCTGCAGCCACAGAAGCCAATATGCTGATCCAGCCCGCTGTTGTGGACATGGAAGGGAATGTTATTGACGATTTTTCCGGAATCGAGTCCGCACGGGCTTTCGTTTACGGCGGAGGTTATGACCACCGGGATATCGAATTGTCCGCACTCAACAATTACGCGTTCCGCTGGGATGGGACTTTTCCGAAGGATGAGATACGTGAAACAGAAGACGGCGAAATCGTGATCATTGAAGGATCCGTTGAGGCTTCGGCCGGCTGGTACTGGCTTACGATCGAAGTGACGGATGTCGATGGAAATATCAACTGCTATAACACGCGTAGTTGTCTCAGTTTTTATGTTGGAATACCGCATCGGGCGCGACAAAAGAACTGATGATAAATCTCTTAAACAGAAATAGCCGCCCCGGACTGGCATCTTGGACGGCTATTTCTAAAGAATAACTGTTAGGAGGGTCAGACCGTTCCCGGTGACACCTCTTTATTTATTTTTCCTTATTATACCCCTTTTTCCCCTTGATGTCAAATTTCTTTTCGGTCTCCCTCACATTTTTTTAAAGCGATAGAAAAATACAACAATATGAAAATATTCCTATCTTCAAAGATGACTAAAGTCCCATCTTCGTCATAATACCGTCGACAGAGACTCCCGGATGCGTAAGGTACAGACGGGCAATAAGTTCAGCAGTTTCCGGTGTGATCCCGTATTTCGCTGAGATTTCATATTTTCCGTTTCCTTTATCCACTTCCCGGATAACGGTCTCAATCTGTTTCCGGATATCATGCGGATCGATCTTTCCGGATGTAGTATTGTGAGGAATATCGATCCTTGATAATTTGATTCAGATTCATAATTATATCGCTCACTATCAAGCATGAAGAATATGTAACCCGTGTTATTTGCCCAGTATTATATACCTGTCAATTCAATCCGAGTTCATCTTCAAGTATATTCAGCTCTGTGCCGGACAGATGCCATATCCGCGGCCAGACTTCCCATTCGTTCTTGCGGATTCCGATCTCAATACGTTTCTCATTGTATTCACCCAAGAGTTTGACGATATCAATGTCCGAAGACCGGATATATGAAAGCAGCAGATCGTCTGAAATATCACTGTCTTCTTCAACCGGCAGGGCATGTTCTTCTTCACGAAGCTGAAGATCCTCAAAGAAGATATGCTCAATACAGAGCATCGGATCGCTGCGGATCAGCAAAGCATAATCCGCAGTCGACTCGAGGTCTGTTACATACCTGGATTTGTAAACACGGATTTTGTCATAATAATTATCATCAAATTCACGGATCAGCCCTGTATCTTGTTTTAGGGAAAATAGATCTCTCAGGTTTTTCATAATGGCTTATTATTTCCCGGATTCCTGTTTTACTTCAGCCTGCTCCATCGGCAGCCAGGTAATCTGATCACCAAATTCCTCGATTTCTTCTTCATATACATGTATGAAATCAACGACTCTGCCATATTCAGGCGGGAACATGCCTTCACAATATTTCGGAATCACATCATGCGGGACGATACCAATAAAATCCGTCATTTCAAACCGAGCCAGGATCTCTTCCGCATCGGAAAGGATAACGGGAAGTCCTGCCGCTGAAAGGGCTGTATAGAAATTTACGGCTTCTACTGCTCTGTGCAGTCCTCTGACAATATAGTAATAACCGCGGGAATGAGCTTCCGCCTCTTCCTTCGAAATCTTTCCCGCTCGTACTTTCCAATCAATGTTATTCCGATCATGAGCGACATAGAGATCTACATGGGTGCTGTTTCCGCCGCGGACAACCTCCCACGGATGTCCTCCGCCTCGTTTGGAATCGAAATACCATTCCTCCCAGGCAGTTGTATCATCGAAGTCGATGCCGGGACCTGCGTTCAAACCATATCCTTTACCGGACAGACCTTCATCACGGCCATCCGCGTGTAAATAATATTGCTTGGCCGGAGAAAGCTCGATTCCCTTATAGCCGCAGGCCTTATAACCGATCGCGCACGCCCGGAAGAAGTCATTCGCTGTCATGCTTTCGAGCCTTCCGATCTTCATCTCGTCATTCATCCCAGAAGCCATCAGATCCTTGAACGCGGTGAATGTTTCTGACGTGAGACCTTCCAGGGAATGCTCTCTCCATTCCGGTTCCTTTTCCCAGACAACAGACCGTCTGACTACACCGGTACGGAACGGATAGGGCAGCGCCGTGTTTACCCGATCATTGTAGGTTTCATTGCGGACCTTTTCCATGGCATCCTCAGCAAGGATCGTTAGAATGCTGCAAAGTTCAACAGCCTGATCTTCCGCACGGTAGAATTCATCCTCGTTTGAATCTTCATCCATTTCCGCACTGATGATCGTCTTATTTCCGAATGCAACTGCCCGGAAACGGAGCTTCCCTTCACGGTTGAAGCTTTCCACAATCACAAGCCTATACCAGCAGGTTTCTGTTGGATAATCCTCGTGCCACATATTTTCATATTCGGCATAGGATTCGACTTCTCCCCATTCCATCATATTCTCAAAGGATTCATAATCATCGATCGTTCCTCTGGGAACTTCAAGCCATATAGTTTTGGCTTCATCATTCTTTTTGAGCGGTGCGAGATCAGAAAGTGCTTCAAACAGCGGTTCCATAGCCGCGGCAATTTTCTGTGTAGGGACAGACGGATTCATGTGATCACGGTCAAAATAGCGAAGCAGCCGATCCAGCTGAGGTGCAGTTATCACTTTTCTTTCTTCCATAAATAATCTCCTTATCTGATTCAAGTGTAGCAAGAATTCAGTATATGGAATCTGTGTTTTCTTCTACTTCAGATGTTTTCTCATATATTCCACGGTCCTGTGCAGCGTCTCTCCATGATATATCTTTTCCAGGTTGCCTGCAAAGTCAAGATGATATTTATTCTGCAGCCCATCCAGCAACCTTTGTTTTTCCTCGCTGTCTGCCTCTGTCAGAAAATCGTCAAAAGAAAGCTGCCGCACACTGTCACCGGAGAGGTTGTAGATGCTTGTGCCAATAAGCCTTATGGGACGTTTTTCGATCTGTTTCAGCATTCTCACGGATTCTCTGTAAATTGTTACAGCGGAATCACATGCAGGTACGATTCTGGACCTGGTAATGCCTTTCATGTTGGCATATGTGATCTTCAGGGAAACACCCCCACCGTAAAGTCCAACGCGCCGGGTACGGTTTTCCACACTCAGGGACAGCAGGAAAAGTACATCTTTCAAGAATTCAAAGTCTGTTACATCCGTCTGGAATGTAAGCTCCCGACCGATGGATTTTGCGTCTTCAGGACGGTATGGTTCTACTTTCCGGTTATCAATACCGAATGCGATCTGGGACAGCCATCTGCCATGTTTTCCCAGAAGCCGTTCGACATCGTCTCTTCTCTGCTGGATATCCCGAACCGTATGAATGCCTGCATTGTGCAGTTTTTCAGCGGTTTTCTCTCCGACCGTATAGAGTACCTTTACATCCCGGTCGATGATCAGATTCACAAAATCATCGGGGGTAGGAATCTCAAAATATCCGTCAGGTTTCTTTTCCTCGCTCGCCATCTTTGCAGCTGTTTTGGAGTATGCGACCCCGACAGAACAGGTAAGACCGACTTCATCCCGCGTCCGCTGCTTGATCAGGTGACCGATTCTTCTTGCTCCTTCCATGTCGACAGCCTGTTCCGTTACATCAAGATATGCTTCATCCAGAGAGATTCTTTCTGAAGCTGATGCATAAGTGTTCCAGATTTCATTCAACTGCGCGGAGACAGCTTTATATTTCTCGAAATTCGGATGCATATAGATGCCGTTCGGACAGAGTCGGTAAGCTTCCTTGATATTCATCGCGGAATGGACGCCGTATTTGCGGGCCTCATAGCTGCAGGTGGCAACAACGCCTCGTTCATTCGGCATAGAGCCGATAATCAGGGGCTTTCCGCAAAGAGAGGGATTATCTCTCATTTCAACGGAAGCATAAAATGCGTCCTGATCAACGTGGATAATGATCTGATCCATTTCTGTCTGAATCTCTCCAGATAACTGTTTTTCCATCCTGCTTATTACATCCTCATAAAAAGATTTTATCTTACATCGGGTCTTTAGCTTCATAAACCCATACAGTGCCGAATGTTTTCTCTGAGGATGCTTCCTTTGTAGAATCCATTTGCTCATATCTTTATTCTGGGCTGCGGGACAGAAAAAACGGCGGACACTGGAGATTTCGGGCCCTTATAAGAAGGGAAAATAGCGTCCGTCAATGTTTGAATCATAACACTATATGGAGAAAAATGGCAAAACAAATTCTCAAAATCATTTTGTCGCTTGGCGCAGTCGCACTTTCGCTGCTTTGCGGACTCAACGCTGAAAAGCTGTTTGTAAAGAATCTTGGGCTGGTTACCATTCCCGTTCCGAACAGAGAGATTGAGCCTTATACCGTGATCACCGAGGATATGTTCACCACAACTGAATTCACCGGTTACATAAAGGATTTCGATTACGCGGTCAGTTATTCATCACTTGACGGCCGTATGACTACTGCCACACTTGCCGCCGGTCTTCCGGTTCCAATGGCATTCATTTCCCAGTCGGCCGGATTTTA
>JAFRIR010000012.1 GCA_017432685.1 Flexilinea sp.
ACCATGGACCGCTTCGGCAAGGATGCCCCGGACATGCGCTTCGGCATGGAACTGGTCAACATCGGTGACTGGGCTGCGGACTGCGGTTTCTCCGTGTTCGAAAACGCCATCAAAGACGGCGGTTCTGTCCGCGGCATCAACGCCAAAGGCGCCGGTGAATATTCCCGCAAGCAGCTGGATGAACTGACCGAACAGGTCAAGCTCTGGGGCGCACACGGTCTGGCTTATGTCAAGATCAACGCCAAGGGTGAGGCCTCCAGCCCCTTCCGCAAGTTCATCGCCGATGACAAGTGGGAAGAACTGCTGAAACGCATGGACGCTGAAAACGGCGACCTGCTGCTCTTCGTTGCCGATAAACTTGCCACGGTCTACGACTCCCTGGCCCGTCTGCGTGTCCTGATGGGCGACCGTCTGGGGCTGCGCGACGACAACAAACTGGCTTTCTGCTGGATCGTGGATTTCCCGCTGTTTGAGTGGAATGAAGATGAAAACCGCTGGGATGCCACCCATCATCCCTTCACCCGCCCGGTGGAGGCAGATTTCGATTTACTTGATACCGACCCCGGCAAGGTGCGCGGCAACCAGTATGACATGGTGCTGAACAACTATGAACTGGCATCCGGTTCGCTGAGAATCCATGAACGCGCGCTGCAGGAGAAAGTCTTCTCCATCATCGGCATGTCCATGGAGGTTGCTCGCGAGCGCTTCCATCAGATCATGGACGCCTTTGAATACGGTGCACCGCCGCACGGCGGCATTGCCCCGGGCATCGACCGCCTGGTGATGCTGCTGGCTGACGAACCGAACATCCGTGAAGTGATCGCATTCCCGAAGAACACTGCCGGCCGCGACGTGATGGCGGGAGCGCCCTCCCCGACCATGCCCGGCCAGCTGGAAGAGCTTCATATTCAGGTCGTCCTTCCTGAACCGAAAAAATGAACAATATAACAATGGGGACGGCTGCCGGTAGGCGCCGTCCCCTTAATCATCCCACGCGTCATCATCCCACAGTAACGGCATCAATCCACCTCAATCAGCTCATGTTCTGTGAAATGTGCTTTGCCTTCTTTTATGTCCTGCCATTTTTTTTCCAGGTACCGGATATTGGATTCAGAATAAAAAGGATCAACAGACACATCAAACGGAATTCGCTTTTCCCTTCCAACTTTCCGGGCAAAAATGTTGAACGCTGCAGACATAGACAATCCTAATTCCGCGCAAGCCTGCTCCATGCTGCGTTTTACGTCGGAATCCATCTTGAGATTTACATTTACCATTTCTGACATTTTGCCACCTCTTTTTTTGTTTAATTATACATTATATAATAAAAAATAAATAATAATTATTTATTTTTTATTATACTTCTGTACTCCACTTCCGACTCTCTCGCATTACCAGCGCTAACCTGTTCACTGACCACCGACCACCGACCACTGACCACTAACCACTCTTGATCCTCAATTCAGAACATACAGCGAATTGCGTTGAGGACAGCCAGAATCATGACGCCGACATCCGCAAAGATGGCAAACCACATGTTGGCCACACCGAAGGCGCCCAGAACCAGGCAGGCCAGCTTAATGCCGATGGCGAACCAAATGTTTTCCTTCACGATACGCAGGCACTTCCGTGAGATCCTCACCGCGGTAGAGATCTTCAGCGGGTCATCGTCCATCAGCACGACATCCGCCGCTTCGATGGCGGCATCGGAGCCCATAGCGCCCATGGCAATGCCGATATCCGCACGGGAGAGAACCGGCGCATCATTGATGCCGTCCCCGACAAAGGCCAGCGCTTCTTTTTCCGATCGTTTTTGTTTCAGCAGTTCTTCAACCTTGGCGACCTTGTCCTGAGGCAGCAGTTCACTGTAGACTTTGTCCAGCTTCAATTCGGATGCTACACTTTCGGCAACTTCCTTCAAATCCCCTGTGAGCATCACCGTTTCCCGGATGCCGTTCTTTTTCAGTTCAGCGATCGCCTGTTTGCTGTTTTCCTTGATCACATCCGAAATAACGATGTGTCCGGCATACTCCCCGTCGATCGCCACATGCAGGATGGTCCCGTGTTTGTGGCATTCATGCCACTTTGCGCCGAGCTTGTTCATGAGCTTGTCATTCCCGACTGCAATGGTCTGCCCGTTGACCCGGGCGGTAATGCCGTGACCGGAAATTTCGTTCACATCCTCAACGGAGCAGTCATCGGCTTCATTCGGATAAGCCTTGCGCAGGGAGTTGGCGATGGGATGTTTGGAATAGCGTTCCACGTGGGCAGCCAGATGCAGCAGTGTGTCTTCATCCACGATCTCCGGGTGGATGGCGGTTACCTCAAAGACCCCTTTTGTCAGTGTCCCGGTCTTGTCAAAAACAACCGTTTTCGTTTCGGAAAGGGTCTCCAGATAGTTGGAACCTTTCACGAGCACACCCTGACGGCTGGCGCTGCCGATGCCGGCGAAGAAGGAGAGCGGGATGCTGACCACCAGAGCGCAGGGACAGCTGATGACCAGAAATGTCAGCGCCCGGTAGATCCACGTTCCCCAGGCGGGATCCTTTCCCAGCATCAGGAGAACCAATGGCGGGAGCAATGCCAGCGCCAGGGCGGCGCCGACGACAGCCGGGGTATAAACACGGGCAAATTTTGTGATGAAGTTTTCGGAGCGGGATTTCCGGGAGCTGGCATCTTCGATCAGTTCCAACACCTTCGAGGCGGTGGATTCCCCGAATTCCTTGGTGGTTTCGACTTTCAGTAAACCGTTCAGGTTGATGCAGCCGGAGATGACTTCATCTCCTTCCTTCACGTCCCGGGGCAGGGATTCACCGGTCAGGGCTGAAGTATTTAAAGAAGATGTTCCGCTGACGATGATTCCGTCGATCGGCACGCGTTCACCCGGCTGGACCACGATGACCGTTCCGATCTCCACGTCGTCCGGATCCACCTGTTCCAGCTGTCCGTTTTCGGTTTCAATGTTGGCGTGGTCCGGGGCGATATCCATCAGGTCAGCGATGTTTTTGCGGCTTTTCCCGACCGCGTAGCTCTGGAACCATTCTCCGATCTGGTAAAAAAGCATGACCGCGATCGCTTCCGCATAATCGCCGCTTTTTGTATATAATGCCAGTGCGATCGCACCGAGGGTCGCGATGGTCATCAGCAGGCTCTCGTCCAGCGGCTGACGATTCTTGATGCCCTGAAAGGCTTTGATCAGGATATCGTAGCCGATGATCAGATAGGTGATCATATAGAGAATAAAGCGCGGCGCCCCTTCCACCGGCAGAAAATGCAGCAGGATGGTCATCACCGCCGCAATAATGATCCGAATCAGATTTTTCTTCTGCTTTTGACTCATACGCCAAACTCCTTAGACCTTAGAAGTTAGACTTTAGACTTAAGACTTAAGACGCTAAACTCCTAACTCTTAACTCCTAACTCTTAACTCTTAACTCTTAACTATCTACTCCTTATTCCTTACTATTTACTCTTTATTATCTACTCCTTATTCCTTACTATTTACTCTTTATAGAAACACTTCACAGTCGCTTTCGACTTTTTTGCAGTTTTTGCGGACTTCTTCCATCACAGCAGCGGGGTCGGCGCCTTCTTCAAATTCCACTTTCATCTTCAGTGTCATGAAATTTACTGAAGCCTCTTTGACACCCGGGGTCTTTGAAGCCGCTTCTTCCATCTTGTTCGCGCAGTTTGCGCAGTCCACTTCGATCTTATAGTTCTTTTTCATTTTTCTATCCTCCTTCAACCTTTTGAAGATTAAACAATCGTTTAATCGTTGAAGCTATAATACACCCGATTTCTGATTTTGTCAATAGTTTACATAAAAGATTAAACATTTGTTTAATTGTTCGATATTGTGATACAATAAAAAAGGTGTTCATCACTAATGCGTGTGAGTCCTGATATGTGCCGTAAGGCAGGCAGGGGTGTGGGGGCCGCCTGGCCCCCACAATTACCGGCGCGGGAAGGATACCGGACTGGTAAGGAACCTTTACTCCCGCGCCTTGCGAAGCACTCTATCTGAATTGCAAAGAAAAAAAAGTGAGCTCATATAGTAGATTACGATTCGGAGAAAAGTGACGCAGCAAAGATGACAGTTCTCTTGTGCCGGCTGCGCGGCATCAGGAAAACCGTCCCCATTGCTGCGTCGGTAAACGAGGGGAACCATATGGACAAAGAAATAATTTTGCCGCACAACCACCATGACAGTCAATCACATGACGCGATCATCGCTTCCATGCCATCGGGAGAATCGATCACGGTCGTGGCGGATGCGCTGCGTCACCTTGGCGACCCTTCCCGGCTCAAGATCTTCTGGCTCCTCTGCCATACGGAGGAGTGCGTGGCGGATATTGCAGAATATTCCGGCATGTCCAGCCCGGCTGTTTCCCATCATCTGCGCCTGCTGAAGACTGCCGGTCTGATCGTTTCCCGCCGTGACGGGAAAGAGATGCTTTATAAAGCCGCCGATTCCGAACTGGCTTCCGAACTCCATCACATCATCGAACGTATCGCCGAAATCTCCTGCCCGGGCTAAACACGTCAGCGCCGGGGTCGGATTCCGCAGACTCGCGCGAAGTGCGATGCACGAGCGAAGAGTTGAAGGGATCTGACCCCGCTTGAGCCTGACTGTGTGGCCGTTTGCCCGGAGGTACCGTATTAACCTATCCTGGTAAAAGAAGCTCGGTTTTTACGGTGCTGCAGTGGAAACGTCCCCAACTGTCAGATAGTCACTTACCTGCCCCTCTCCCGAGTCTGCGAGGTCAGATCCTTCCGGCTCATGCTTCGTACGAGCCTGCAGAATCTGACCCCTTCGACTCAGGGGAACCTATGTTGACTTTGAGCGAATTCATCGCCGTGCTCAGTCTGTGTACGTGCCTCATAAGTTTAAATAAAACGAATTTAAAATTGCTCCTTGACAAGATAAAATATCTGTGCTAATATAGTTCTAAAGATAATTATAGAAATGTACTTATCTCGAATATTTAGAAAGGAGGAGACATAACGGGATGGAACATATCGCACTGGACACCGAACTGAGCAATCAGGAAACGGAAGAAATGCTCAGGCGCGTAAAAACCGGTGATGCATTCAATGCGTCACCGGACACGAACAGCGAAAACCCTGAATCAGAACAGGCGCTCTGCGACGAATACGGCTTTCCCTTCGAACCCGAAGGCACTTATAACAATGCCCCGCTGGAATTCGAAGAAGTCGCCAAAGCCCTGTGGATCGCGCTCATCAACCTGAATTACACTGCCACCCGTTACCACCGTCAGTCTCCTTACTATCCGCTGCTGATGGCCCGTCTGGAAAAAAACATCAAACAGATGGGCTCTTACTGCATCACCAAAACCGTACTCGAACAAAGCGGCGAACAATTTCCAGACCTTGAAGAG
>JAFRIR010000104.1 GCA_017432685.1 Flexilinea sp.
ACTGGAAAGCAGGATTTTGCTATAATAGTGCTCAAACTGGAAAGGACAGAAACGGAGCACATTATGGCAAGGAAAATATTAACCAAAGAAGATATAGATGAGCTCAAAAGAAGTCCATACGTGGAGACAGCCAGTCCGCAACAAGTGAAATTCACAATAGAATTCAAGCGCATGGCATATCAAGAACTAACCGAGGGAAAAACATTTCGGGAAGTATTGGCAGAAAGTGGAATCAGACCAGAAATACTTGGAGATGCGAGAATCTGGTCAACAGCTCGGAAACTTAGGAATCAATCTGAAAGAGAATGTGGATTCGAAGACCAACGTGAGAAGAATAATCGAAAACCGAAGAAGATGACAGAAGAGCAGTCAATGACTGAACGTATTGAACAGTTGGAGCATGAACTGGCATACACAAGACAGGAGGTGGAGTTTTTAAAAAAATTGCAGGCGGCAAATATGGAGGCACAGAAAAAATGGGAATCCAGGCACCGGCAGAAGTAAAATTCAGACTGATACAAGAGGCGACAAGAAGAGATAACAACCTCCTGAAGATCAGTAGTCTGTGTAAAATAGCAGGCGTATCTCGATCCGGATACTACAATTGGTGTGCATCTGAAAGTAAGCGGCAAAGCCGAGAGGAAAGCGATCGAAAGGATTTTGACTTGATATTAGAAGCTTATCGATTTCGAGGATATGCAAAAGGCTGCAGAGGAATTCATATGCGGCTGCTTCACATGAATAAGATCATGAATGTGAAGAAAATCCGACGGCTGATGCACAAATATGGATTGAAAAGTCCGATCAGAAAACCAAATCCATACAGGCAAATGGCAAAGGCAATGAAAACCAGCAACTATGCTCCGAACATTGTAAACAGAAACTTCTGTCAATGGCCTGGAAAGGTACTTCTCACAGATATTACCTATCTGTTTTTTGGCAAGGAAAAATGTTACCTTTCAACGATTTTGGATGCCTTCACGCATGAAATTCTTTCTTATCAGGTAAGTATGAATCTGAAAGTAGATTTTGTGATCAAAACTGTAGATAAACTTATCGCTAAACATGGAAGTATCCTGGATAGCAGGACAATTGTCCATAGTGACCAGGGCTGCCAGTATACAAGCAGTGCTTTCATTGAAAAATTGAAGGATGCTGAGTTTATTCAATCTATGTCCAGACGCGGAAACTGTTGGGATAATGCACCTCAGGAAAGCTTCTTTGGCCATATGAAAGATGAAATAGGCGTTGAAATCGCCAAATGCAAGACATTTGAGATTGTAAAAGCTAAAGTTGATGATTGGATTGATTACTACAATACGGATCGTTATCAATGGGATCTCTTTAAGCTTGCTCCTAAAGAATTCCATGAATATATCAAAACAGGTGTCTATCCGTTACCTGTATTCGTTCCAATCCACGATGTCCAGCCCCCGATACAGGAAGGTTTATCGCTTCCTGCACGGGAGGGCAACCTTTGAACTTCGATAAATTAAGGGCGACCAATATCATGTCGCCCTCCCGTGACTCGGATCAGCGCTCGGGTCGCTCCTCAGCGTTGCCCTATCCTCTGTCGAGCGCGGATATTGTATCACATTTTGCATCGGGATAACCCTTGCAAAATCAAAATTGTCCTTGACATGGGGAGCACTGTAATTGTTGTTTGGCAGGATATGAAATGATAAGCAAAGATTTAGCTGGTCATACTGAAATTCAGTGCCCGCTCACAGAGAGATGAAGGAATGATATTTCCGCCAGGCGGCGATATTGCCGATGACCAGAGGGGGAAGTCCTTCCAGAACGAAGAAGTAAAGGAAAGCTTTAAGCGCATCCGCATCATTGCGCAGCCTGAACGTCACCCCGATCAGCAGGACCAAAGCGAGCAGCACCAGCCACAGATAAGCCGCCGGCAGGACGCGCTTGTCCCGGTATACCGGCCAGGTCAGCATCACCGCGGCCGTGGCAGCCGCTGCCGGCAGAAGAGACTCCGCAAGCGTCACGAGGATCACCGGACCGGAACCGATCAGACGGTCGATCAGCGGCATCAGCAGCACATAAGAAACGATATAAACGAACAGAATGGCAAAGCTCAGCATCAGGGAACTCAGCGAAAGCAGCCGCTTCAGGTCCCCGCTGTCCATAATCAGCAGATTTTGCCAGAATTTCCTTTTCGGTGGTTTTTCATTTGTACCGTCAGACATTCCGTACCCGTTCATGACGCTAATTATATCAAAAGTCAGTATTTCTTTGCCAAACCATTTCTTATTTGCAGGCGGATCCGGAAAATGTCATGATTTAACGAAATTCCGCCTATTTTCAAAAAATCGTTTATAATAGTCCCTGTGTCCGGGGAGGTGCCGGAGTGGTTGAACGGGACCGCCTGCTAAGTGGTTAATGGGGTAACACTCATTCGGGGGTTCGAATCCCCCCCTCTCCGCAGAACGGGGCTGACGCAAATGTGTGCAAAACACAGTGCATCAGCCCTGTTTTTTTCAAATGAGTCAATGCAGCCTATTCTGCTGACTCACTATGAGGTAACGAAAACAGGTCACTTTTGACTCAGTCTTAATAAATCAGTTCTGTCTTAAAGCTGTACAATAAACATATGGAAAAACAATACCTTTACGATACCCACATTCATACTATTGAAACCAGTCCCTGCGGGAAGATCCCGGCAGCGGAAACCGTCGATTATTATGCCGCCCACGGGTATACCGGTCTCGTGATCACGGATCATCTTCACCCGGAATTTCTGGCAAAGGTGGATAAAGATCACGACTGGGACCATGTTGTCGACCTGTATATGGCGGGATACCGCGCCGCAAAAACGCGCGGCGATGAGATCGGTTTCGATGTCCTTTTCGGAGCCGAAATGCGTTTTCCGGAAAACAACAACGATTATCTTGTCTATGACATTGATGAAAACTGGCTGCGTGCCCACCCCTATGTCATCTGCCAAAGCGCCCGGGAGTTCTTTGAAAAATATCACAACGAAGTGCTGGTGATGCATGCGCACCCCTACCGCGACGGCAACCTGACCGTCTTTGAGGATGCCGTCCATGGGGTTGAAATGATCAACACCAATCCGAGGCACAACAACTGGCCGGACCGCGCCGAGGCACTGTGCCGGCGTCATCCGGAATACTTCATCCAGGCAGGGTCCGACATGCACCAGGTCACAGACCGCTGTCTGGCCGGGATCATTACCGATCACAGAATAACAAACTCGCATGAATATGCCGAGCTCATCCGCTCCGGCGCATACGACCTGTACGCACCGGGTTATCCGGAATATGTGGAAGCATTTCAAAAGATGAGAAAATAAAGCAGTAAATACGGAGGCCGTCAGCTGATCACTGACGGCCTCTTTGCTTTTTTATATTTGCTTTCCGTTCAGATAACGGTGGGTAATGTTGCGGTCATCCCCCGCGTAACAGAAGCGTTCCAGACGCTGGGCAGGCGTCATCGGATGTCCCGCATCCTCGATGTTGTCGATCACGAGAGCGTTGAAGACAAAGCCCGGTTCGAACGTACCGACATTGCCGAACACCTGACCGCCGGCTTTCGTGGCCAGATAGAAGGCATGGGTGATATCGATGGTCTTCCCCTGCTCCGGCTCATAGAACTCTTTGAGCTTCGAGAGCTTGATGGACGCGGCACACTGGCGGTAGATCCCGTTCTTGACACCGGCGCCGATGTCACTGCCGAGCGCAATGCTGACGCCCTGATCCTGCTGCCATTTGACAGCCATGATGCCGGCAATGACGTTGTTGGTCGCTTCCGGACAGTGGACCGCCCAGCAGTTATACTCCTTCATCACCCGGATATCGTCATCCGTCGGGAAGATCACGTGGGCAAAGATCGAGGGACCGTTGCCGAGCAGTCCGGCTTTTTCATAGATCTGCGAGTCAGAGGCACAGTCCGGGAAGAGCCTCAGGGACTCGCCGGCTTCCCATCGGGATTCGACCACATGGGTCTGGACGCCTACACCGTATTTCTTTCCCAGTTTTCCCAGGCCCCAGATCAACTCCCTACTGCAGGTAGGGGCAAAACGCGGCGTGATGATCGGTTTGACGGTCCCGGATCCGCTGTGTTCTTCGAGGAAAGCTTCTGTTTCCCGCAGCGACTCATCCGTGGTTTCGCATAAATATTCAGGGGACTGGAAGTCCATATTGACCTTGCCGACATATGCCCACAGGCCCTTTTCCTCCAGCTTTTTGAAGAGGATGTTTGTCGCGTCCCGATGGATGGTCGCAAAGATGCTGGCATGGAAGGTCCCGTTCCGGATCATGTCATCTACATAAGCCTCATAGATCGGCTCCGCATACGCCGGATCGGTGAAATGGGACTCCTGCGGGAAGGTGTAAATATTCAGCCAGTCATTCAGCAGCAGGTCCATCCCGATCCCGCGCTGGATATACTGCGATGCGTGGACATGCAGGTCTGAGAAAGCGGGAATGATCAGCCCTCTCCCGTGATCGGTCACCGGAACA
>JAFRIR010000105.1 GCA_017432685.1 Flexilinea sp.
GGATTATTTTCCGGACAGGTCCCTGGCTGATGGCGGTTATGAAGATACAGGTGCCGATACCTTCAGAAACCTGAATGACGTCGCCAGACATGGGATGGATATTGCCATGCGCGGCGGGACATATGATGAGATCAGGAAAGGTATGCGGGAGGATTTCGAAAGGAAACAAAGGCTCGGCTTTGATATGAAATTCCAGAATTATACGCTCACAAATTTTGAGATGGAGGTGAAAAGGGCAAATGAATAAGGATATCTTCTGTGTGCTGTTTTTTCTGTTTTCTATGTTTCTGCTGATTTTCTGCGGTTCTTTCGCTGAAGTTTACGAGGATCCGGATATGTGCTTTCTGCTCACGCAGGACGGCTGGATCAAAGACTTGGTCAATGCTTATGAAATCAAGGCGTCCGATGCGGATCTTTACGGGTTTGACGCCTTTTCTGCGCTTACTTTTGCGGCTGAACTGTGTAAGGTGGATTTTGAGATCAGCAGGGATCCCGCCAAACCATATGACCGGGCACTGATTTTCTTTGACGGGAATACTTTCAAGCCTGCATCTTCTGATACTGCAAAGCCTGTAACTATCGTTATGAACGCGATCATGGATCCGTCAAAGCTTGATGAAGAACTGTACCGGCAATACTCGGATCTGAAATATTCCGTGGTCAGCGACAGTCAGGAGTTGAGACGGGACATCCTGATCTGGGCGAATGAACAGGGAAAGCAGGTTCCCATTGACGGAATCTTCTGGTTCATGTATCTACCAAAAGAATACGGGCAGAACGATATTGCCAGATATGGATCTGTTCTCAATTATCTTACCCGTTTTGTCTATGAAGTAAAGCAAAACAATATCGATTTCGGCGGACTGCTTTCTTCTCTCGAAACAGATGAAAACGGCGCATTCAAAACCCGGACAACGAGACAGCTGACCGGACGGGGGTATTCCATCGGTTTTATAGCCGATCCTTCTTTTGTATTTTTAACCATAGCAGACACTGATGCCGTACTGTTTCGGGACAATGACTCAGTAATTGAATATTACGCAAAAGTGACAAGTGTTTTCTGATTTTATGGGAGGAAGCAAAATGGGAAAAGATCTGACTTTCGATGAATTGACGCATCTGGTAGGTGCAACTGTCATCAGTTGTGACTTTGACGGGAACGCAGTTGAGGAATATGTTGTCGAGGAATATGACAGCGAACACGGCCGTATCTCTGTAAGCAAAAGAATCGATAACCATGTCACATCTATCTGGCCGGAAGAACTGTATATGTGGCATTTCCGTTTTCCCGGTTATTTGACAGCAGCAGATGAAATGAAACGATGTCCGCTGAAATTCCGGGAGTGTACCAGGGAATGTGCCTGGTTTGATGAAAGTTCCTGCCGGTGTGCAGTTTTTCGCAGAATTAATGCTTGACGTACCCACAAGATTCAGCTTGTGAGTACGTCAAATAGAAAGATTAGAAACTATGCTTCGTCAGCCAATCGACTGCTTTTTCCACTGTCTCAGTGATATCCTTACCGTTCTCCGTAACGACCTTCTGTTTTGAAAGTCCATTGTGGAAATCGACATGTTCGGCTTCCGCAATGGCATTTTTCAAATAATTGTTATCATCTGAGAAGCCGGGATCAGGCTGGATCTGGCAGATACTGTAAGCCTGCAGAATTGCGCTTACCGGCACTCCGTGGTACATCAGTCCCTTATACTGATCTATTTCACTCTGCGGTATTGGGGAACTTTCGCGATAGATTCGCATCGCTTCGGCAAGAACCTTTCTGTCTTCATCTGTAAGCAGTCCTGCTTCATTGCTTGTCTTCGTATTGTCCTTTACCTGATCCAGTGTGCTCATACCGGAAAGCACTGCGATAACGCCATCCAGGCTCAGACTGAAACGCATCGACCAGGATGCGATGCTCCAGTCAGGATGTGCCGTCTTCAAAAGTGATTCTGCGGCATCAGGAAGTTTGGCAAGTCCTCCGCCCTTGACCGCCTCCATGATGATCACTTTTCTGTCATGCTTCCGGATTACATCGTAGCAGGGGCCTGCCTGCACCAGTTCGCTGTCCCAGTCGATTGGATTCAGAGCAATCTGTACAAATTCGATTTCAGGATGTTCTGTCAGAATACGATCCAGCAAATTTGCGGAAGAATGAAATGAAATACCAAGATGACGGATCTTACCGTCTTCCTTCCACTTTTTTGCATGCTCAAAAAGGTGAGTTGTTTTCACGATACCGCCGTTGCCATCATAACCGTCGTAATAGACGTTCTGAATATTATGGAGCAGGTAGTAATCGATATACTCTACGCCAAGATTATTGAGCTGTGTCTGGAAGGTCTCCTCAATCTTTTCTTCCGGAATCATCAGAAAAGTCGGGAATTTCGTTGCTACTGTAAAGCTGTCCCTGGGATGACGCTCTACAACTGCTTTCCGGGTAGCCTCCTCGCTTTTTCCGTTGTGATAGACGAAGCTGGTATCGAAATATGTATATCCCGCAGCAAGAAATTCATCTACCATGGCATTCAGATGTTCATAATCAAAGTTTGTAGGGTCACAGCCGATAACCGGCAATCTCATCATGCCAAAGCCAAGATTCTTCATTTATCTATTCTCCTTCTCAAACATCAAATTCTTCTTATAGATCCATTTAATCGTGGATCTTATTGCAGAAAGAGCCAGTCTCTGACTGCCTCGATCTTATAGGCATAGTCGAAAGATGTCATATGTTCGCCGGCTCCTCCAGGAGCAGATGCACCTTCAGCCAGGGTAGTGCCTGCGGTGAAAGTCACAAAATTCGCGGAATTGCCTTCACTGAGCATTGCGGCAACAGCGGCGTTCTGATCATCAGCCGGATCCTGAGCTCCCCATTCATCATGAGAATAGGCAGCTCCATCTGCGTCGAAAACAGCGAGAAGTTCAGATTGCCCCGCTGAAGCTTTTGGATCACCTGCTGAGACAATATAGAAGAACGATTTATCTTCAAGTATATTTAGCTTGCTGTTATCCCACTGGCTGCCGACAAATACAGAAGCGGCAAAGAGATCAGGATACGTAATATTCAGGTAGAAGGAGGTCATCCCGCCCATCGACTGTCCTGTGGTATAGAGCCTGTCCGGGTCAATGGAATAGGTCTGGAGCAGATATTGAATAAAGTGAACAGCTGCTTCTATCTGTTCGGAATGATTGAAACTGTCGTCCACGATAGTATCCGTAAATACCGGTACTACGACGAAACACGGATGTTTTGCCTGTTCCGCTTCCGAAGCCCAGATAAGACCACCCCATCCCTGTGTCAGTACAGCATCCGAGCCTTTTCCGACTACGCTGGAATCCGGAATAAACTGGACCAGCGGATATTGTTCATTCGCGTCATAATCAGCCGGAATAAAAAGCTGGTACTGCAGAGTGATCCCTGTTTCAGGATCTTCCCAGGTCACCAATTCAAACTGCGGAATGATTTCCGTGATCATTTTCTGCAGTTCCGCATCGGATGATTTATCTACTCCGCCGCCGTTTCCGCCGCGGTTCCCGCCTCTTTGTCCGTTAGGACCACCGGCAGGTCCCTGTGCTGACACGGATGCCACGCTCATCAATACTGTCAATAATACTGCCAATAAAATCTTCTTCATTGTCATTCTCCATCTATTGTTTTTCCACAGAAAACACAATTGTGCTTTGCTGTTTCTAATTATAAAGTATGCGTTTTATTACTTTTCCGGAATAAATTACAGGAAAACAATATGATTCCTGCCGACAGCAGGATAAATCCTGCAATTGGATACACGATCATCAGATGGTTCGTTGTTCCGTATATTTCCAACACTCCCTGCACAATACATCCAACTGTCAGTGCGGCGATCCCGCAATTCCACGCGGTAAGCGCTTTTTTATCCGGGTACACCTTTCCCCATATGGCAATCGAGAGCAGGGGTATTGACCCCAGAATGAGAGGTATTATGAAGGCATATATCATGAAGTAAGAATAAACCCCAAAGCTGAACTTTTCATAAACAGCTCCGAACAAAGCACAAAATAATGAAAAGGCTAAATGCCGGAATGCGTTTATGCTTATCGATTTTGGTGTGTCAGCCGATGTAGATGATGTCACTGATGCTCCTTTCCTTGATGCTGCTGCCGCTTGTCGTCGGGTTATTGATGATCTCCCCGTTGAAAACCATGGTAGATGACCCGCCTCCGTCCAGGTTATAGGCAGTTTTGACGCCGATCTGCTGCAGGAATCCGGCAAGCTCATACAAGGACAGGCCTTCGCTTTCATCCGTTCTGCCGTCGGAAACCACAAAAACATAGTGCAGGTCGTCGATGATCCCGATGGCGGTACGCGGGTTGCTTGCCTTGGCTCTTCCGACTTCTGTCTTTTCAGACACGGCGATTTCTCCGTCCGCAACCAGGGCGGGACCAAAGGAGAAAGCCTGCCAGACTCCCTGCTCCAGGAGCTCCTCTGCAGTAACTGTCCCGGGCTTCACAATATTCAGGCTCCCGTCCGCGTTGATGCAGAGGACCTCTGAATTACCGGCAGTATCTCTGAATAATATGCCGTTCCGAATCACATAGCCTTTTTCCTGGGCTCCGTAATAATCACCGTTGATCGCCAGGATCGCGTTGTGCGCGGACGCGATTTCCGAAGTCTTCGCAGTTACATTCTTTCCATAGGTATCATACGCAAAAGCGGTTTTCAGATATTCGATTGAACTCAGCTGTACGTCCGCAACGTATACGGCAGTGCCTTCCACCTCATAGGTTTGCACCGATATTTTTATGTGTCCGTCATCATAAGAATTACCGGCAGCGGTACCTGAAGCCGATACCGTTTCTGTGATCGAATTTTCAGACGGCTCAGCAGTTTCGCTTCTCTTTTTTTTGCGGGAACCAGGCCGATATGATGCGGGCTTTGGAGCGGGATTGTCTGTCTGCACGGATTCAATAGTATTTACGGTTCCCGCGGATATCAGCGGGATGTCTGAACTTTCTGCCTGAATATCATCATCAGTCGATACAAAATCTGTCGGAACAGCGCTCTGAATAAATGATGTGTCAATCGCTGTTATATCTGTCTGCCAGGCTCTTGTAATCACAAATGTATCCAGCAGAACATACAGCGTAAATGCAAATAAACATGTCGAGAAACATATAGTCCATAAATGTTTTTTCATAATCTTTTCACCATTCTCATGCCTAAACACATGAGTTTTTAATTTATTAATATCAGTCCTCCCTTAGAACAAACAAAGAAATATATTTTCACAGCAAAAATTCCACAGAATTTCCACAAATGTGCTGCATAACTGGCCGGAACAACCCTGTCTGATCTTGTTTTGTATCCTATTCCGGATTGAATTAACAGGAAAGGATCGGATATGGGACTGTTCGGTTTTCTGAATGGGAAAAAGAAAGAAAAAATAAAACCGGAGCCGGAAGAAAAGGATCCCAATAAACTTTCCGACCCCGGCAAGCCTACCGCGGATACCGTTGACCTGGTCAGCGTTATTGCCATCGACGATCCCTTCCTGATCACAAAGGAAGGCGCCTTTGTCTTGATGTTTGAGATCCCAGAGATCGACATGGACATCTATGGACAGACGGAAGCGGAACTCTGCGAACGGTATCAGATGACGCTTGGTGCTCTTCCTCCGGGAACAAAGTTTCAGCTTACCGTCTTTGAGGAACCTTTCGATCCTTCTGATGACATCTTCTATTTTACAGATCGTTCCGAAGCCTTTCAGCAGGAAATCGCCTATATGGATCCGACATCGCTTTCTTATTTTCAGGGAAAAGCGCTTGCCTCGTCCTGTATCGCTATGATCGCCAGAACAGCTGAAATCTACGACACAGTCAAGCCCATCCGCCGCAGGACAGTCATTACACTCTATTATCTTCCAGGTGCTGCCAATGTCGCCCGGAACATCGTTATGGGACAGTACGCGGAGGCGGATATCGCGGAAATCCGGAAAGGGAAGGACTCCGCCATGGAAAACCTGGAGGAACGGATTTCCATTCTTCAGAGCGCGTTCGCCGGAGCGGGTCTTCCTCTGATCCAGCTTACTCCGCCGGAAGCTCTGAATGCCATCTGGCGCACCATGCATCCGTTTTCATCCAACGATCCGGAAGTTACCGCGTCGGATATCGCGAAGAACATGGTGCTTGGCGAGGAAATCTACAAAAAGAATCCGCCTGAACTGGAAGAATGGACATCTGATATGAAACCGGAGGAGATCTCCTCCATGCTGAGCCCCAACTATGTGATCGAGCGGAAGGACATGCTGGAGATAGACGGTGTTCTCATGAAAGGCTACGTCGTCTATGATTTCCGTCCCAACCGGCCCACGCACATGTACCGCCTGAACAGTCTTTCGGGTTCATGGCTGGGAACGCTTTTTGTGGAAGTCATGGATCCCGCGGTCGCCGCGGACAAGCTGTCCCAGCGCGAAACACAGCTTTCCGCGCAGGAGATGGTAAAGGCGAAGCAGGGAATGCTGGTCGATTTCGGCGTCAGGCAGGAAGTCAATGCAGTCCAGGAAAGCCGCATGCAGCTTGAAACCGCGGGACAGGCACCGATCAACATCCGTTTCTTTGTTTTCCGTACAGCCATTCTGAAAAAGGAGCTGGAAAACAGATGCAGGGAGATGGAGAGCCTGTTCAAGACAATCGGTGTCGCGGCGTTCCAGGCGGATTACACACAGAAACATCTGTGGCGTTCCTATATCCCGCTGGGCGTGATGTGTACGGAGCAGAAGAGGCGGAACATGAACGCACCTGCCCTGTCCACATTCTTCTGGCCGCAACGGAAACGCTACAACGAGGAAAACGGGATCTATATGGGCTTCGATGAATCCACCAGCCTTCCACTGTTTCTGGATCCGTTCGGCGCGTCCAACAACAAGACCCCGACTTTTCTTTCCATCGGACGTCCGGGTGCGGGTAAATCCGTATAGCTGAAAACCATGATGACTTCCGCCATGATTGCCGGCGGCAGGGTCATGGCTGTGGATATCGAAGGCGAGATGGAGGAATACTGCAGATACTATGGCGGACGGTACATTGAAGTCGGTACGCCGAACGGGGAGCTCATCAACGTCATGGATATCCAGCTGGATACGGACGATCCCCTGATCGGCGGTACGGAGCAGCTGGTGGCTTTTGCCGAGTCTGTGCGCGGCGCGGCGATCAATCCGGGACCGGAATGGAATGTCCTTGCGGACGCCTACAAACGAGCCCTGGTCGACCGGGAGTGGCTGAAGGAAAACTACGACGGTTCCTATGAAGTCCTGAACCGGAACGGCTGGAAAAGCGAGGACGCGCCGCTGCTCGGTGATATTGTGGATATCCTGCGCCGTGCCCAGACAAATCCGGACGCGTTCTCAATGAGTCAGATGCTGGCACAGTATGTCGGAAACGGGGTCTACGCATCATATTTCAACCGTCCTACCACCTTCAACATCCGGAATGAACGGCTCGTGATCTTCGGTCTGAAGCATGTCAACACTCATTCATCCAGCAATCAGCTGCGCGTGTATCTCTAGCAGATCCTAGGCCTGATCTGGTCCGAAGTTCTTGGACGGTACATGAAGGATCAGTCAACCGCGAACAACGTGATGCTGGATGAGGTCTGGGCTTTGCTGAAAGCGCCGGGTGGTGTCGGAGCTATCGAGAATATGGCACGTCGTTTCCGGAAACGCAAAGCCGGACTATGGATGGCGACGCAGGAAGTCCGGGAATTTCTGGATTCCGGGGACACGAAGAAGATCCTCTCCATTGTCGGGAATACTTTCCTCATGGACCAGCGGCCTACGGAGGCGTCACTCTTGCAGAATCTGTATTCGCTTCCTGCGGGAACCGAAAATGTCCTGACACACCTCGGAACCGGACGCGGCCTGATGGTCCTTCCGGATAAAATCCTACGGGTTTCTGTCAGCGTTCCAAAAGAATGGCATTCATATTAGGAGCCTGCTGTGAACCGTCCGGTTGTTCTCATCTTCGTTATCGCGGCCATCGCGCTCCTGCCGATGTGCTGTGTTTTCACGGGTTTCCTCGGCGGCGGCAACTTCATGGCCTGGCGCGTAATGGAATCCATCGATCCGGAACTGGGGGCGGATGCTCAAAAGATCAAATCCGAAATGTCGGAATTCCTGGATATGCACTCCAGGGAAACCTACGATGACGAAAACAAGGATGGATGTGTTCGCACCTGGGAACAGCTTTTCCGGCTGGAATTCTGTGAATATGATTTGAGCGATATACCCATTGCAGATCTCGGTCCAGGAGACGGGGAAGGATACTGTCCCGCGGCAGGCTGCCCGATCGCCAAAACGATCTACGACTGCAATACGCTGGAGGACCAGTACGGAAGTGTTCCCTTTGAGGTGAACTGCCTGGACGGTGTGCTCATCGACACCAACGGGAACGGAAAGCACGATCCGGATGACAGGGCAAAGATGACAACCTGCCATCCCTACTGGGATTCTGCCGGAAAATGCTGCTGCGCGTACAGCGGGTCCCATGCAGGCTGGGACCAGGCTACAGGCGACGGACGTATGGGACAGGCGGTCTTCACGCCTGTATCCGGAACAGTGGTCGATGTGGGCATGACTTCAAGCGGGTGGGGCTACCGTGTAACACTCTACAACTGCGGCATGCTGTATACCTTTAACCATCTTCTTCCGTCGAAAATGACGAGCAGTCCGCCGGTAAAGGTCGGCGACCATGTCCATGCAGGCGACGTTGTCGGCTGGATGGGAGGAGGAACGGGGAATCCGGCGGATGACGGCAATTCTACCGGAGCGCACCTGGATTACACCTCATATATGTGCTACATGGGCAGCAATTATACCGGCGAATACTGGCGGGGTGTGGGCGGTGTTTCTGTCGACAGCGCTTCATACGGTTTCAGAAACCGGAATTATCCCTATGACTATTCCGAAGGATCATGCTCCGGCGGAGCGGCGGCATGTCCGGAGCTTTACGCCGGCAGTCCCGGATCGCATCTGATCGACGCGGCTACCTGCTCATCCGGCAGGACAAAATGCAAATGACGGGAGGAAATGAATGAGAAATATATGGGATCATCTTGCGCTTGTTCTTTACGCAGTTGGGATCATTCTGGCCTGCATGTTTTTCGCTTTTGTGAATGAGCAGAATGAAAGCCTTCCGGATTTTTCCCCATCCATCACAAAAACAGCGGAAACAATGCCGGCCGCCGCCGATGTTCCATCGTATACAGCCGAACCGTCCTTCCACAGACCTGTCCGGACAGTTGACCACGAATACACATTTGACGCGATGTCCGCGGAAGCGGTGCCTGCTTCAGACGGTATGCTCACCCTGAGAGATATCACAGGTAGCAGCTTCTACTATGAACCTTCCGGGGATTATCAGCATGTTTATCACGAGGAAACCGGACTTTATGACTGCTTCATCTACGGCATTGGAACGGTCGGAGATTTGGACACGTACGCCAAATACATCTTCCGCTATGACAGCAGGACAGGAAAAGCAGCTTCTTTTGTCCAGGAACAGTACATCGATACCGGAACGGATATGAGTCCGGACCATCTTGCCGTATATGCCGAGAATACGGGGAACCTTCTGGAAGCTGTGTTTTCCGGAATGGATTTTCCGCTGGACACAGATAAGCGGGTAATAGAAGAGCTTGCCCTTTATTTTTTCAGCTCCCATATTCCCGGCAATCCGTCTGTTCCGGCAGTACTGCATTTCCAGATGCCTGCGTACGTACTTACATTTGTGATGGATACCGATGTCTTTATCACGATCATCTCGCCGGATAAACTTCCGGCCGGATATACGGTTGAAAAAGAAACTGATTAGAAAGGAATTGACTCTTGAACAATAATCTTGTGTTTTTGCCGGAAGACAGGGAAATAACAGCGGCGGAAATATGGCTTCCATCCAGGAATGAGACTGAAGCGGAAGCTGTCTGTCAGTTTATTTCTTCCCTTCCGGAAAATATCAGCCTGGAATACCTGGCAAAGGGATCGAAACGTTCCATGCTTGTCCGGGGAAGCATGCGGGATGTAAAAATGGTCGGGGCTTTGATCGCCGCAGCCTATCCCGCAGCTTCGCTCCATATCCTGGACGAAGACCCGATCCGGGAATTGGAAACAAAGGAGAATATCGTATCGGGAGACTATGGCTTTTCCGGAGAAGGATATCTGCCGCTGAAGCATTTTGAACGATATAAGGAATATGATCCGGTTCATACGATCCTCGCGAATCTGCTGGATCTTGGCGAAGACGACTGTATCAGGATCCAGATCCATCTGATGGGCAGGCAAAGGCCTGAATGGATGGAAACGGTTCTGAAAAGGATCAAGGCCGAAAAACAGAGGGGCTATGTAACGAATTCCTCGACAGAAGGAACGGGCAATTCCATTGGTGCGTACACGTCTGTGGAGCAGTACCGGACAGTCGACCTGAAGAAAGCGACTGTTACCGTGCTGATGATGGCGGCCTGGGCGTTCGTCCTTTTCCTCTTTTTAATGGGAATGACAGGGACAATGTTTCTTTTCATTGGAATCTCTCTGCTGCTGACCTTTATCAGGGTGAAAATGCCGGATCAGATGGATGATCCCTGGTATCAGACAGACCTGGATATGTTGAAACTGAAAGCGGTGAGCCAGCAGGAACTCAATTCCGTGTCGATTCGGGTAACGGTTGCATCTGCTGATTCTGAAAGATCGCGTGAGCTGCAGAAACGGATCGGTCTTGTTTTCACAAGGTTTGCCTATCCGGGAGGAAACGCCATCGTATTGAAGGATCTTCACGCGGATGTAAATCTTCCGCTGGAATGCGATCGGCCTATGATGGAAATGTGTGACTGGGAACTGGCGTCTCTCTGGCATATCCCGTGGAGCTCCGAATCCGTATCGCCCGGTCTTATTCCTGTCAGGGGCGTTGAGATGCGCTGCCCGGATACGGATGAGGTCAAAGGTTTTTACCGGATCGGCGAATATGACCGTCCCAACGGTGATACAGAAGGCGTATTCTTGAATTCGAAGATGATGAAGTACAATATATTTCTCATCGGAAAGCCCAGTACCGGGAAAACGACCCTCATGGAGCACATCGCCAAGGCAGCCTTTGAAGATCCGGAACGGGATTCCGCGGTTATCGTGATCGATCCCCATGGGGATATGTATAACCGGCTTGTGGGTTGTATCCCTCAGAAACGGATTAAGGATGTAGTCCTTTTGGATTTCGGAGATCCGGAATATGTGGTTCCGTACAATCCGCTGGATGTGCAGACCAGCGGCCTCACGCCGGAAAAAGCAACCCAGATGATCATCGATATCGGGAAATCTCTGTGGACGACGTCCTGGGGACCCCGTATGCAGATCCCGCTCCAGCGTTCAGTCCTCTCAATTGCTGCCCATAACCAGAGTGTTCGGTATGGTGAAGGGGCGGATGGGCTTTCTCTGATGGGTGTTCTTCTGAACGCGGATAAAGAAGCGAGACAAAACTATATCAAAAACATCAGGGATGAAAGAATCCGGAATATGCTGCTCCGGTATTTTGTAAATGATTTCGATCAGTACAA
>JAFRIR010000106.1 GCA_017432685.1 Flexilinea sp.
ACCCATTGTCCTGCGGAAAACATGGAAGCCTCGCCCTTTGCCCGGGGTATACCCCAAGGAACTCCTCTTTAGCTGTCTCAGTAGGATGTTTCTCACAGATGCGCGATCAGCAAGTTTGCGGTAAGGACGATCCGTAGTTAGAAAAATGTACTTACAGGCAACCTTGGGACGTCCGCTGTTTACATAATCCTCAATAGCGTCCACCACCTCAACAGGGATGGGTAATCCAATTGGATTTCCTGTCTTATGCTGGACCAACTGAATCGTCCTCTGTTCAGAATTGTAGTTGCTGAAGCACAGGTTTGCAATATCAATTGCCCTAAGCCCAGTGAAAGATGCTAATAACAGGACCGCATAATCGCGTTTTCCCATGACTTTGTCTCTGTCAGGGACATCGAGGATGGTCTTCAATTCATCCGCGCTAAGTGCCGGATATATCTCGCGACGGGTAGGCGCCGCTTTATATGATGCGGTTACAATGTCGATGTTGCATCCTTCGGATGACAGGAATTCTAAAATTTTTCTCATGGCACAGCAGACGTTGTTCATGCTCGCTGCCCTGTATTCATGGCAAGACTTGACGAACCGCAGAACGGTGCTATTGCTGATATCACTGAAGTCTCGCTGTCCATCCTCCTGGAGATAATAAAAAAAGTCCCGGGCAACACTGATATAGCACGGAATGGATGTAACTGTCATCTTTCCAGCCAGGAAACACTCAAACTTGTCAACTTTTGCTTGGTAGTATTCATCAAGCTGCACTTTGTAGTGATTCCCACGACTATACTTTAATGCAATCGGCTCTCCGGCATAATGGCTGTCAAGCATGAATGAAAGGCGGGAAAAAATGTTATATTTCTTTTTTGAAATATTCCCACTTTCATATCTTGACATGAGGTCATTCCTGTATTCAGCATTGAAAACGGGGCTGTAGCTTAGAAGTTCCCTGTTCTCATAGTAGGCAGAAATGTCATTAAAAGCTCTTTGGTAGCGGTATTTGCTGTCTTGTGATTGTTCAAGTGAGTCAAGATAATCACAGATAGCATTAAAACCTTCCTGAAGTACAATATACTGTTTCATTTCTCACACCATCCTTTCTATGTGCGGATACAATTGTTACACACAGAATACAATGTGAGATGTCTTTGTGCTTTACTTATCCCGATATTTTGCCAAAGCATCTTGTATTTATGTAGGACGGGAATAAAATGTCGGGATAAATAAAACATCGGGATAATCGCCCTGATACATCTGACAGCGATGTGTCTTTTAGAACCGTCGCGATGCTGCCCCTGAATTCTGTTTCAGACGCATTTGTTTGGCGCTTAATCCTGCTGCTGCAAGGTGATCCTGTAGTGTGGATCGTTTCAATTCACCTGATTTGACCACACCTTCATATTCCAGTATGTTGATGATGGTATTCACACTCCGGCCGGGAACTTCCCTGCGCAGCTTTTCAGCCTCCTCAAGTGCCTTGGCAAAGTTCTTTGGCAGCCGGTTCTTTGTTCCGGATGATGGATTGGGCTTCAGCCCATCGAATCCTCTTGCCCGGTAATCAGCAATATAACGCTCAAGTGTCCTTTCGGATACTCCTGATTCCTCGCTGATTTCCTTCTTTTTCTGGCTTCGTGCCGCCTTATCCAGGCTTTCATCCAGCAGCGGAAGCACCAGTGTCAGTCTGTTTACAGCCTTTTCTTCACGTTTCGCTTCATTTTTCATGCGATTTTCCTCCTTGTGTACAGAGGATAACCGATCCTTTCCCTGTTGCATACGCATATCAGGTGGGTACTTTTTCCCCGCTGTTGATGATTGCCATTACCGCCGTTTTCAGCCAGCCGGCTTCTTTTGGCTTTTCTCTGTTGATGATTTCCGGACGGCTTAAGTCCTGGCCTTTATGGGTGATACTCCACAGTAGAAGCAGCATCTGCAGCCATATTCTTTCATACCAGCTTAGCCATCGCTTCTTTGTTCTGATGCTGGCTACGCAATCTGAATCATCTCCGTTCAGTACGCTTTCGATTGCTTCTGTATTGTATCGTTTGTATGGCAGCAAAATATCCGGCAGCTCGATATGGATCGCTCCGCACTCTTTGCATTGAAGACGCCTCAGCAGGTAATGTCGCTTCTCTCCGTACTTTGTCCACCCTTGCCGTTCCCGGTAGTCCTTGACTTTCAGTTTGTCCTCACATTTGGGACATCTGTGGACTTCCTCGCTGATGATATATATTAGGCCATCTTCTCTGCTGTTTTCCTGAAATTGAGTTATGATTACCATTGAAAAGCGCGTGTATGAGTTGCAGCTTGGTTTTCGAGGCCGTATTCGCTGACTCTTTTGGCGCTTTTCCCCTTTTAAATCTGTGTCTCTCCTATTTCCTTTAGTTTAAATGAAAACAACCGATTTCTCGGTTGCTTTATGCGTCATTTTTTCGACATTTTATCCCGTCACTATTCTGTCATTTCGCCGGCTCAGAAACAATATGCAGCCAATATTGTTCAAAGCAGACAATCATCAGATAACAAACCAATTACATCAATACACTTGTGACCTTCTCGAAAGAGGAACCTATACTAATAAGCAGATAGCTGAAATCACAGGACTGGGGGAAAATACAGTCAAAGAAATCGATAAGGATCGACTAAAAAGATTGTATACAGTTGACGGAAAACTGATACAACCGGAAACCACAGCCAAATATCTCGGAATCGATGAGTTCAAACTACATAACAATCGGATATACGCCACACATATCATTGATTTGGAAACAGGTCATATATTATGGATACAGGAGGGGAAGAAAAAACAAGTTGTTTATGATTTTATCAATCACGTTGGATTGGAATGGATGGACAATGTAGAAGCAATTGCCTGCGATATGAACTCGGACTTTCAAGAAGCCTTCGAAGAAAAATGTCCGCATATTCAGCCCGTCTATGATTACTTTCACATTGTGAAGAATTTCAATGATAAAGTTGTAAGCGAAGTGCGAAAGGATGAACAGGCTCGGCTTATTCAGGGGGGCAATGTCGAAGCAGCAAAAGCTCTCAAAGGTTCACGATATATACTTATGTCTAATCGTTCCACATTACAAAAGAAGGATAAGGATGCCTTAGAAGACCGAATTGTTCATAAGGGAAGTCCGTTATTTAAGACAAATGATATAAAGCGGAAGTATGGATACGAGAGGAAATACGATGATTTGCTCAAAGAAAACCAATTACTTTTTACTATCGACCTGATCAAGGAAAAGCTTCACCATGCTTACACGCTTTCAGATGAAACGGAAATGGCTGAATCCATCATTGAAATAATGGATATGTGTGAAGAAAGTACGAATGAGCATCTTCTTTGGTTCAGTAAGCTTCTGAGTTCCCACTTTACTGGAATTATTGCTCACGCAACATATCACATCTCATCCGGAAAAATCGAAGGAATCAACCAGAAAATAAAAACGTTACGGCGGCACGGCTATGGTTATCCGGATGACGAATATTTCTTCCTGAAGTTGTTTGACATGAGCCGTGCTTCTTACGTGAGAAATACTCCATCACATAAAATTTGTGATTGAGCCTTTGTTTTTATAGCGGTTATAGGATTTTACGATTCTTTCTTTCATTTGAAAAAGAATACAAAAAAAGATCATTATAAACAGCCAAAACATATTCAGTATTGATAATAGTAATACTGATATATGAAACGCGTATTTTACAAAATCGCCCTGTTTCAATAAAATAATTTGTAAAAATAAAGTTTTTTGAGCCCTTCCGGAAGGATTCCTGTAACAGCTCAGCAGACTGATTCCGAAGAAAAGGAGTTTCTTTGTATGAAAAATTCGTTAATTATCGCAACAGCATTATTATGTCTGATAATGATATTTGGAAATGCAATAGCAGATGAAGGTTTCCGGACCGGGCAGGTATATGAATCGGAAAGTCTGGGGACGGTTCATTACAACCTGTATGTTCCTGCAGATTATGACGGATCCAGACCTTACGCGCTGCATATAGCCATGCCCGGGTGGGAAGGTCTATGGTTCCAGGGACTGGAAGCGGATCTGCGCTGGGAATATCTGCCGCATGAATCGAACAAATATGTAAGTGACATGATCGTGGTTTCCACACAGCTGAATGACTGGAACTATAACGGCGCCAGTCAGGCGATCGCTTTGACGGAATACATCATGAATGAATACAACATTGATCCTGAACGGGTCTATATCACAGGATATTCGGTTGGCGGCGAAACCCTCTCCCGTGCTCTGGAACTGAAACCCGAACTCTACACTGCCGCACTCTTTGTGTCATCTCAGTGGGATGGTGATCCGCAGCCTCTGGTCAATGCCCGTCTGCCATTGTACCTGTTCACCGCGGAGCACGACAGTTATTACGGAGCGGATCCAGCAAGACGAGCCTGGCAGAATATTCACGATCTTTATATCAACGCCGGTTTAAGTGAAGAAGAAATAAGTGAAATTCTGGTTCTTGACATAAGGCCCGACAATTGGTTTGACGAGACAATGGCTGCGGATCCGGAACGAACCGGCACCATGTATGCCACGGATTATCACGGTACCGGGATGCTGGTTGCTTTTGATGAAGCAGTCATGTCATGGGTGTTCGGACATGGAAACACTGCACAAAAAACAGCTGATGCATATGTGCGCATGACATTCGCCGATGGGACAGTAGGAGAGATCCGTGATCTGAGGGACAATTCAACCACCCGTGCCTTTCTGGATTCACTGCCGTCTCAAATAACAATGAATGACTGGGATGGACGGGAGTACTGGTATTCAGGTACCCTGCCTTATGACCAGGAAAGCGTCCAGCACACCTACGCTGTCGGTGAGTTTACGTACTGGTGCGGAGGCTGGGTTACCGCTTATTACAATACTAATGATGATACGGTGATCGAAGCAGGTTCTGTTGTGATCGGCACCATGGATGATACATCTGTGCGGCATTTTCAGAATGCGCATGGTACGCCGCAAACTATTACCTTTGAATATATCCAGGCTTCAGAATGATTTAATCACCGGAAAGAGAAAATAACATGATTGAACATGTAATAAAAACATTATTATCCGCGTTTGTCTTAACCATCACATTCTGCATGACCTCATGTGTTTTTGCGGCGGATCAGATCGTACTAAGGGTGGCTGAGAGCAGCATACCCGATGGGTATACACAGCCATTGTCAGATGAATTACAGCAGGGCCGTGTTGAAAGAATCGATTATTCGACCCTGGATTATGTCAATGGCGGAAGCATCACAAAAGCGGTATTTGTCTACCTGCCTGCGGAATATGATGATCCGGAAAATGAGGAGAAGAAATACGATATTCTCTATTTTATGCACGGTTACTCCGGAACAGCCTATGAACTGTTCGGTTTTCATAACGGCGCAAACAAAAACATTCTGGATCATATGATCGCGAACGGGGAGATCACTCCGGTCATTGTGGTGGCGGCGACGTGGAACGTATCACCGGATACACCGACAAATAATCAGGTAGTATGGTACGGAACCGGAGACGGAACAGCACAGCGTGAAGCGTTCTGGCAGGATTTCCGCAACGATCTGATGCCTTCTATCGAAGGGAAATACCGAACCTGGGCAGACCTTTCGGAATCGGATACAAAAGAATCAATGAATGAGAAGCTGATGTCATCCCGAAGCCACAGGGCTTTCAGCGGTTTTTCCTTTGGCGGCGTGACAACCTGGTGGCAGTTCCGCGATAATTTTGATTATATCCGGGATTTCGCACCGTTCAGCGCATATACAAGCGCTTCTATCTCCGAGCTTGAGCAGGCTGTGGCAAACACTGATTCAGGAGACTCTTCTTTCCGGATCTTTTCCGTTACAGGTACTGATGACGTCATTGCTTCAATGAATACCTCAACCATGGACAGTATTTTCAGAAGCCCTGTATTGGGCGTTCATGCGGCGTATTACATTCTGCAGGGAGCAGCACATGATTTTGAAGGATATCAGCGGTATCTTTATCTGACGCTGAAGGAATTCTATCATCCGATTGAGCAGTAATAATAAAAAAATGGAGGGAATTAATATGAACAACGAATTAAAACTTACGCAGGAATGGGACAAAGCCTTTCCGAAAAATGATGCGGTAAACCATCGCAAGGTTACTTTTACAAATCATTTCGGCATAAAGCTTGCGGCTGATCTTTATGAGCCGAAGCACTATGAAGGCAAGCTGATGGCAGTAGCAGTCGGGGGACCCTTTGGAGCGGTCAAGGAACAGGTCAGCGGACTGTATGCTCAGGAAATGGCCGCAAGAGGGATCCTTGCGATCGCCTTTGATCCATCCTATATGGGCGAATCCGGCGGAGAACCCCGCGGGATCAATTCACCGGAACTGAATACTGAAGATTTTCAGGCAGCAGTAGATTTTCTCTCGATACAGGATAACGTCGATCCTGAGAAAGTCGGGATCATCGGGATCTGCGGATGGGGCGGATTTGCGCTGAATACAGCTGCGATTGATACCCGCATCAAGGCGACAGCGATCGTCACTATGTATGATCTCAGCCGTGTCCATGCAAAAGATTATTTTGACTCAAATGACACAGAAGAAGCACGCTATCAGAAGCGGAAAGCGTTATCCGATCAGCGCACGGCGGATGCCAGAAACGGTGAATATGCCCGCACAGAAGGATTTCCGGAAACGGTTACGGACGATATGCCCCAGTTTTTGAAAGATTATATTGCCTTCTATAACAAAGGCGGCAGGGCTTATCATCCCCGTTCCATCGGCTCCAATGGCGGCTGGGCGGCGCAGACGATGACATCGCTGCTGAACACAAAACTGTTTGCCTATGCTGAAGAGATCCGCACACCCATTCTGATGATCCATGGCGCGGAAGCACACAGTCTTTACTTTGCAAAGACAGCGTTTGAAAGATTGACAGGCGACAACAAGGAACTGATGATCATTCCGGGAGCAAGGCACTGTGATCTGTATTACAACTATGACTATATCCCGTTTGACAAGATCGGAAAGTTCTTTGAAGATAATCTGCACTGATCGATTCGATTTATGCCCTAAGTCTTGAAATAAACGACAAGGAAAATGAATAATGGCTAAGAATCTGGTTGTTTACTTCTCCGTTTACGGTACGGCAAAGAATATTGCTGAAGAAATCGCGAAACAAACCGGTGCGGATATTATTGAAATAGAGCCGATGATCCCATATGACAGCAACAGGGATCATTACAACGCTCTGGCTGCTTATGCAAAAAAGGAACATGATGAAGACATGCGCCCTGCAATTAAAAATGAAATTCCGGTCAAAGACTATGATAATATCTTCATCGGGTATCCCATGTGGTGGTATACCTTCCCAATGATCGTTTATACATTCTTTGACAAATATGATTTCAGTAGAAAAACGATCATTCCCTTCAATACGCATATGGGAAGCGGGGATGGAGGTACTTACAGGACCATAAGAAAGCTGGAACCAGGCGCGAAGGTTTTGGATGGACTGCCGGTCCCGATGAATTCAGCTGAAAAGCCTGATCCGGCAATCATCCGTACATGGCTGAAACGGATCGGAATGATCTGAAATAAGCACATCAAACCGCTACAGAAAGGAGCGCAGCCGGTCTGCCTCCTTTTTGTTTTTCTTCAGGCAGCTGCACCAGTAATCAAGGTGCGCATCTTCCTCGCTGACCGGAACTGCTTTGTGCCGCGGTGGAACGGAAAGACTGTTCACGTATGTATCGGAAGCGAATGCCCATACGGGCAGATTATTGATCAGGGAACAGTAATCAGAAAAATTCGTCTGCGGAATGAATCCGTCATCTCCGAGTTTTCGACGGATGTAACGGTCCCAGGCTCCGCCATTGCTGAAACCGAGCATTTGATGTATTCTCAGTTCCTCCAGCGATACCGAAGATTGTCCGGATTCAGGCTGATCATCAGGGATCAGAGCCACCAGATGTTCAACATAACATTGAAAGCCATAATAATGCTCATCCATTACAGGGAAATCGGTAATAATGAAGGTAAATCGTTCCTGGTTAAGTTCGTGGATCATTTCATCGCTTTCAGAGCAAAAAGCGGTCGTCAACTGTTTTTCCGGAAAGGCCTGTGTGATCAGCATAGTCATACGGCTGAGCGCGCTTGTGGAACATGTTGCCAGTGAGATTGTGTGGTTTTTCCGTTCCATTTCCTGCAGATGAGAACGCATTTTCATTCCTTCCGCAAGAATGCGGTTGGCGTATTCCGCGGCAGTTTTTCCGTTCTCATTCAGGCTCATTCTGTTCTTTGTGCGAACAAAAAGCGGAACCCCGATTTCCAGTTCAAGCTGCCTCATAGCGGTGGATAACGTTGGCTGCGAAATGTGCAGTTTTTCTGCCGCAGCAGCCTGCGTTCCTGTTTCCGCAAAAGCGGATAATATCTCTAAAAGCCGCATTTCAATCATTAATCATCTTCCTTGATTAGATTGTTTTTTTTACGAAATATGAACAAACAGACCGTTTGTCACCTTTGTCCTGGACAGGCAGAAACTATCAAATCTGTCTCGAAGCCGTTTCAAAAAGAGCGTAAAATCGCCAATTAAAATCGGAGACTGTTACGCTCTTTGTATCAATCAGAATCGTGGTTTATTCCGCTCTGTAATTGCGAATCGCTGTGTCCAACGCCTCAATCGTTTCCCCTCCATGCGCGTCAATATACTTTGCGGTATACGCTACGGTCTGATCTCCAGTGGAATCGAACAGGCGGAGCAGGTCGATCAAATACCCTTGGAGCTTATATGTATACAGACCCGCAGGCAGCTGTTTTCCCCCGATCTCATACGCTTCGATTTCGTTTACCGCCACAAGATCATCTCCGTACTTCTTTTGATAATACGGCGTCACCTGTTCCCGGATGTATTCGAAGGGCTCAGCGATCAGATCACCAGATTGATATATGATGGCATAGGGGATTCTGCCTTTTTCTTCAGTATAAATTGAAATGCCGGTTCCTTCCTGATAATCCCAGCTGTAGGAAGCGTCAGCCCTGGTCGAGAAACCAAGTTCCGGGCATGAAATGACCTGAAGAGCTACATCCGCCTTATCCGGAGTGTCGATCTCATTATCCGATTTCAGTGATTTGGAAATCCCCGCGAGACGAGCGATTTCTGAAGCTTCATTGACCAACCCTTCCTTGTAATCCGGGGCGTTCTTATCCAGTACCGGCATCGCGCCCAGAATCGTATGTTCCCGTTCAGCATTCCAGGTGCATATGAAACCTGCATCTTCCATCAGTTCATCACTTTCCATCGTGTAATAGCCGATGAATCCATTCTCAGCATTATAGACGAAATAGATCCGGTAGCATAATGTGTTGCCATCCGGTTCCGGAAGCTCAATTTGCAGCAAAGTGCTGCCGTCGGAAGCTGTATACCAGTGACTGATATATTCATCCTCGGAGTAAGTTGGATCAACACCGTTTTCGGTGGAAACACTTGCCCATAGAGAATAGATTCCTTTTCCGGACAAAGCATCCAGCATATTTTCCGGAACTTCATAGAAATATCGTGGAAGCATGCTGTGTTCAAAAGCATAGCGGACATCATACAAAGTCCATCCGGATGCTTGACTCCCGGGTGTCGGCTCCGGTTCGGTCTGCCGGGTTTCCTGTGACGGATAAAAATAGGCGCTGTTTACGACATCATCAATTTGACGGAACATGGCATCATATTCAGCACGGATTGAAGGATCATTGTATGCCCGGTAATCCGTTGGAAGCCTCAGATAATAATTCAGGACGGAACTCTCGCTGAATCCAAGATACTTATAGGCAGGAAGCTGTGTGAAATCGCTGTTTACGCTGGCACTGAGTCGGAACAGAAATCCGCCTTTACCATTTCCTTCATCCTGATACTTCTGATAGCTCGCGGTCTGATAGAATGACGTTCTGTGGTCATCCTGCAAAGCCATAACGCGGCCTCTCCAGCTGGCTGGGAGGGTAAGCGAAAGATCCCGGAAGTAATATATCGGGCTACCGTCTTCCAGAATATCATCGGTATAATCATACGGTGTTCTGGAATCCGCAAACGCGGGTACAGTTATGAACAATACAGCTATTATCAGCAAAAGTAACCGTTTCATCTGAAAAACTCCCTATTCTATATCCGCTGAGAGCAATGAAGAAACCGGGCGTTCCGTTCACCCCGTCCTGATAAACGGGTGCTGTCAGCGGCTAAAGCAATTGGACTACTTATCCTGTGCCTATTATATCTGAAATTCATAAGTATCTATGCCGGATCTGCAGCCTTATAAAAGGAGCAGAAGAACGGCCATGATTACAAACGGTACTGTTATCGTATCATACTCACTGGGAGTTACCATTTCTGTAAAAGCGCCAAATACAGCCCCGATCAGTGAGGAAAGCAAAGCGCCTGATATTGTTATTTCATGAGACAGCATTAATAAAAGTCCGAAGATAAAAGAAACAAACATCATTGCAAGGCTGCCTTCCCAGGACTTTTTACCATCACAAATACGGCATTGAATCTTATGTTTCCCATACGGGATTCCGATCAATGCAGCAGCTGCATCGCCTGCGCCCCACATCAGGATCGCGGCTGCGGCAATCAGCGGCTTCCCGAAAAGACCCCATGCGATAAAGATAACTACAGCAAACATAAAGAACAGCAGAAGCAGACTCTTTTTGATCTCTCCCGGCTTTTTTTGCACAAACAACTTCTCATACCATGGCTCATTTTCAAGCAGCACCAAAATCGGATAAACTGCCGCTGCAATCAGAATAGATGTCAGAGCGGCACCCTGCCAGCTTTTTGCAGTAAGGAGCATCAGAGATACACAGGTCACAGCGACGATATGCAAAAGTTTGCGGAAAATAAATGAAGGAATCTTCGTGAGAAAACGAATCGGAAGCAGGATCATTAAACAGGGCAGGATATAAGCGGCCAATATACCAATGCAATGTAATATTTGATTTACAAGATCAATTGATAAAAGAAGATCCCGGTAATTCAAAATCAGCATGGCTGCTCCGAGAATTGTCAATACAAAGCCCGTAACAAGGCCAACTGTCCGATTCTTTACCCTGTTTGCGAAGCGAGCGGAAATAAGAGAAAAAACTGTTGCAGTGATAATGCAAACCAGCATCACATTCCATTTTTCCAGCAGGATTGCGGGATGGATTAGAATATGGCTGACAGAAGCGATCAGAGCAGTGAACGTCATGATGAAAGTGCTGGTTCCGACTGCTGTCTTCAGCTCCATTCCAAGAAAAGCAGTAAACACGATCAGCATCATCATCCCGCCGCCGGTACCGACGAATCCGGTTCCAAAACCGATCGTTAAACCGAAAAACAAAGAAATAAGGATGCCTTTCCAATCAAGTTTCACCCCTTTTTCCTTATGGTTTTCTCTGGAAGTATCCGGCTTAATCAAAAAACGGATCCCGATGAAAAAAGTCAGAAAAAGCGTAAAGTTTCCGAGCACTACATTTCCCACGATATATGCGGCATAACTTCCAACAGTACACATAAGGAGGATGCAGACAAGCATGAGCCAGCCGCGGCGGAGATCTATGTTTCTGTTTTTTGCATATGTATATGTGGTAACAGCGGATCCGAGTATATCGGAAGCCAATGCAATAGCGGTAGCCTGATACGCACCATTTGCTCTGGAAAATGACGGACACAGCACGATAAGGATCGGAACCATTACTGTCGCAGCAGACAAACCTGCAAGCCCTGTTCCGATACCTGCACCGGCAGATGCGACGAAATACCAGATCCACTCCATTCGAAATTCATCTTTCCTTTTTTAAATGTGTTATTACTCTGACAACAGTCAACTCTGAAGGTATTATAAACCTGTAGAAAAAAATTTTTTCATGTTTGTCGATAGTATAGACAAAGGGACTGTTTGTCCCCTTGTCTGATAATTCTATTTCGTTTTCTCAGCTCCCGCCATCTGTTTGTCATACAGAATGGCATTGATTGCATCGATCTTTCTCTGAAGAACAGCAGCTTTTTCTTCAGGCAGCTGTTCTTCCTTCAAGAGCCGGTTCAGGCGTTTCCGGATCTTCAGAAGCGTTTCCGTACTCTTATCGGTGTAGAGCTCCCCTTCGGAATCCCGCTCTTTCAGCGCTTCCGCCAGATCGATCCTTCGCAACGCTTCGGGGTCTGCGATGAATTCAGCAAGAAATGTCTTTTCCTCAACGGGTTTCTGAACAGTTTCCGTCCGTATC
>JAFRIR010000107.1 GCA_017432685.1 Flexilinea sp.
ATCTCATAGTATTTCTGCGCTAGGTCGAAGTATTTGTTTCCGTAATAATATCCGCCCAGTTCCAGCATGGCATGCGGATCTTTGTTTTCATAGATCAGCCAGTCCATCGCCTCCGTATAGAGGAATGCGTCCTCTTCGGAGGGATCATCCTTCGCTCTGAACCTGTTCCGTATCTTATTCGCTTCCCTTACGTCCATTTTTCGCTCCGTTTGTTTTACTTCTGACTTATATTCACAGTATAACGGGAATTGTCTTCACTGTGGTCGTTTTCCGGGCGACAATTTGTCTATGCAGGATAATTTACCGTTACGATACCACCAGAGATGCACGGCGGATGGCAGTCCGCTTCTTGCCGTTTTCCCACGTTCAGACTCCTTTGGGATGGAGCAAACCGGCATTATGGTTTCTAGCAGTTTTTTTCGGCATGTTCAGGCTCATATACACCTTATATTTTCCATATCTGCAATGCTTTTTCAGCCAGATAGGATGCGCGTTCACAGATCTTGTCTTCGTTCCATTCATCAAGGGTTAGGTAATCAGATAGTGTTTCAATGCCATCGGCATACTTGATCAGCCCGCCTTTTGTCCCAACACCTGTTTTCTTTGTCTGCCAATCGGCATCCCGGATGGATGTGTTCAGCGATTGAGTGATAATTGTCAAATTTCCAAGTGTCAACAGTGTCCAGTCTCTGTAAGCGGCATCGAAGTTTTCATCTTCAACCTTCCATTTGTTTCGCCATTTCTTTGGCATCAGATGTTCCAGACTGTATTTCCCGACGCCAAGCAATCTAGTGGAATGGAAATTTCTGGCTCGGATCTTACTCTCGATCAGATATAAAACACCGGCAGCATATTTATTTACGATAATGGATTCATGAAAAGCCTTGGCTACTTCTTCATCTGACGGGATTCTGTTGTTGACGTCATCACTTTTCGCATTGTACGCATTAAAATCATCCCTTGAAAGAACCTGGTTCAGAATAAGCCGTTCAGAGAACAAACGGTTGTAGTTCTTCGTTGTCTGCCGTGTCACCACACGTCTGACGATATAGGCCTCCAGGGCAGCATACAGATCATTCTTTGTGGCAAGATTCTGGATATTTTTTTCAATATAGAGAACATAAGGAATCAGTGTGGTCGTGTCGAAAGTAAAGATAACCGCATTGATTCGCTCAATGCCCGCATCCGGTGTCAGTTCTTCCCACAGCACATTTTGGGTTATCGCATTTCTAAACAGCGTGGCATATTCCCTGATTTCTTTGAGAATGCTGATCCTATCGCAATTGCACTTATCTTTTATGAATGTCTTGTAGGAATCAAAAAGCCGTTCAAATTTTGAAAATTTTACTTTTTCTTCTGTGCTGAGATCATACGCCGGATCCTGAATTTTGATGAGCAAAAAGGAGTAGAAGAACACATCAATATAAGTTCGTTTGGTTCGGCCTGTGGTGATTTCTGTATCCCAGTAATTTCGGGTTTCATCATCTTTTTCAAAAACCTCGTACCAGTCCTGTTTGTAGGCATCAATGTCTCTGCGAGTAAAGAAATAATTCTTCAGAAGTTCAGCCGTCGTCAGGGTAACACCGAGTGAGTTGATGGTGTCAAAAATCTGCTGCTCATCATCGTCCTGATCCAGATCGATCCCAACGAATAAAACTTTATTGCAGATGGTATCAAAGTTCAATTTGTCAGGATTGGCGTTCTCGCAGAAATATCGATAAGCTTCTGTAATCCTGCTGTCGTCAGGAAGTTCTTCCAATGTGTCCAATTGCATGATTTTATTGAAGGCCGGCAAATCATTTCGGTTATGACGCAATACAGGGCTTCCGTCATCCAAAAGAAATCGTCTTCCAAATTTATTCTGAGCGCCAACCTTCAAACTCAGAACTTTCATCAGAATGCTGATGGTGGTCAGGCGCTGCTGTCCATCGATCACCAGGCGAATATCCCCGACCGTGCTGTTTGATAAGGTCATTTGCTGCTTCAGAATCAGAGACCCCATGAAATACGGCATTCCTGAACTGCATACATATTCAATGTCTTCTAAAAAACGTTCCCAATTTTCTTCCTTCCAAACATAAGCTCTTTGAAAGAAAGGCACTTCCAGAATTTTGCTGCCGGTGAAAATTTCACTGACCATTCTTTTCCCTGCATCCATTTGCGGCTCTCCTTTGAATCGTAAATGCTCTGTTCTGAGATGATTACGCTCTCATGGCGTCTTACCGTGACAACTGTCTTGTTTCCTATGCCTTTAATTAAGCTGCCCGGGGCTGAATCTCCGGTCAGGTAACGACCAATGTTCTATTGGCATAAGCTTCCTGTGCCCAGTGTTTTCTTTCGGCGATGGTGTATCCCCGAAGAAGTATGTGATTAATTGATCTGATGGCAATTATAAAACAAAGTTCTTCGTCTATTCCGTCAGTTCCTGGGTGAGTTTCCGGATGGCTGCGATTTGTGCGGAGGAATCGGCTGCGGGATCGGGGATCGGAGCGTCATCGTCGTCGTTCTCGTATTTCTCCAGTTCGGCCAGGGTTGCCGGATCGGTGAGCAGAGCCGTCAGTGGACAGTGCAGGGTGTTGGCGAGTTTCAGCAGGGTGAGCAGATCCACCCGGTTCAGATCCCGGCTGCCATCCTCATATTCCCGGATCATTTCCGGAGCCAATCCGGCTTTTTCCGCCAGCTGTTCCACACTCATTCCGGATAATTCCCGGTTGCGCTTCAGTCCGCCGTTTTCAACAGAGACGATGATATTCATTGCGTTTCTCCTTCATATTTCGCTCATAATAATCCCATTATAGCCGTGAAATGTGGCTTTGCATATGGTTGAGATTTATGTGGTCCTTTTAAAAGGACTGAATAGGCACCACGAGACAAAGCCGATATTTTTCTCTGGATAAATTCGAAAATTCCCAGATAAAAATAGGCTTTAGTGTGTGGTTATCCAAAATGTCGCTTTGCATGCGACATCCGGGAATATAAAAACGCGTATAATCCGTATATTGATGATGAAATCGAGCGAAAAGCCGCTGTTACGCAGCAGCGGGTGCAGAATAATGGTGTAAATTCGCCATACAGGAAACCGTTCCAGAGCGTTGGAAAAGAGCGAATAGTCCACATTCCCGACCGCGGATTCCAATACATAAAAGGCTGCGTACAGCGGTTGATAGGGGAACGGTCCGTCTTTTACCAGCGGCAGTACCGCAATCCACATGGCAATGGCGGTCACCAGGAGGAAGATCAACAGAAACGACTGCCACGGGATCCGATCCTCCATCTTCATCCGAACCGCATAGGCGACCCCGACAGTAAATACAGCTAACGACAGGCAAAGAAAAAATATGAACATATTTACCCCTTATAAAGGATATATTTCCATCGTATGATCAATAATCATGTCTTCAAACAATTTGCAGACATCCGTTGCTATTTTGGGATTATCCAAGACAACGCCAAGCTCAATATTTTGATCCATTGCTGAGCCGGTCAGGTTTGCGCTGGAAATGTAAAGATATCGACGATCTGCAACGACCGCCTTGGCATGCATGGAAGCTGTACTTTTACCGTTGTCATCCTTCGGTCTGTTTTCTTTCGGCCAATGATAAAAATTAGCCTTTTTGAAAACAGGAGATGAAAAGGCTTTACTGATATCTCCGGTAAACCCCGATTTATCATCATTATCTTCAAGAATGAAATAAATCTGAACGTTACGCTGAATTGCAGCTTTGAATGCATCCCATAGTGTTTGTTCATAAAAAGCTGCAAAACTTATAACAAAAAGATCTTTCTCAGCATGGTTAATTACATCAAGTAAAGCCTGGTCCGTACGGCGGAATTTCCCGGCATGTTTTTCAGGTCCTGTCCAAATAAGTTCAGGATCTGCTGGTTTCATTTCATGCACAGCGACTGCAGATCTGATCATCTTTTCTGCCGTTATTCCATCCATATCGGATGCATCTTCACACCAGGCATTTAGAAATGACGAAACAAGATCCCTGGCAGCTAAAACCGGTACTCTGATCAATATTTTCGTCTTTTCCCATGCCAATGGCGCTTTTTCAAATCCTCTGATCTCAGCCAAAATGCTTTCTATCGTACCTTTTGGGAGATTTGAGACACAATCAGCTATGCTTTTATAAAGTCGTTCAGTCTTCATCAAAGAAGTTCCTGTTATTCTGTCCGAGTGTCTGCACCAGGACTGAGCGGTCGAGAAAACGATTTCCGCGCTCGCAGGATGTTTCCGGAGCGAAAAGGCAGGAATGACACGCTGCGCCATGAATTGTATTCACACCATAAGAAGGTAAATTTTCCGAGCATGTAGGATCAGAGGCACACAGCCGACAGTCATCCAGTGCATTGAGGATATGCCGTTCCATATTGGTGGTCTTTCCCATTTCAATCAAACCACCCAGAGTTCCTTCAGACCCAGGAGCTGCAGTATAAATCAGGACACCGGCCATGGGTTCTTCGTTTGTCCCCGGTTTATTATAATAAATCCGCTCACGAATGCTTGTCTGTGAATATCCGCATTCCATCGCCAATCGTCGCATTAACGCATGACTGAAGGAGTGTAACAAGACATAACGAATACCCGGATAACCGGATGTCGGATTGATTGCTCCCTGCTTTCTCCGAAGATCAATATAAGCGCTGTAAAATACTGCATCCAGATCTTTTACTTCAGCTTTATTACACCAGGCATCAACAGCATCTTCGCGGAACTGAATAAAAAGACCTTCTCCGTGAACTTCCACGGCAGGGAACCATGTCGGCGTACCCTGCGTGATCGGTACGATCTTCGCGGTTTCACCGGTTTCAACCGCATCGATTTCCTCTCCCGGAGCATAAATCCGGGAAAAGCCTGTAAGTGCACGGACTTCCCGCATCCGCTCAACCAGAATAACCTGCTCGATCTGCTTCGAAAAGTGTGCTGGAACAGGTTCGGGGGAAAGGCGAAAATCTTCAGTCTGTGTTTTCAGGCATGGTTTTTTGAAGGCATGCCATTCGGCAATCAATGGATTATCCTCATGCGAAGAATTTGAGTCTGCATCTGATGGCGGATTTTTTCTCCTGTTGATTTCAGCCATGATTTCATCATCGGTAAATGCCCCCATATCACTGATTTTTCCCATACCGCGGAGATAACCGATAATAACAGCATTGGTAACGGTTTGCAAATCATCCCAATGTTTTGTAACGAGATTAGCGAGATCACTGGTGGATTCCGGAATAGATATGACGCTGAATATTTGCGGGAACCATAAGTTACTGCTTCCTACCTGGATTGCACGGGCATGTTTCTGACAAGGTTCAGCGTTATCATAATCATGTAAATGCGGACGCCGGCCGGTACACATTGGCATTCGGTTACGGTTCTCATTACCAAAAGCCATGGATAAAGGTCTGCTGGCACCGCAATCCATGCATTTTACATACATATCACGCATTTCACCGGAAACACCGCTGTCAAAATATTGGAGCGTTGTGTGATCTTCGTGCCCCGGTCCGCCATGAACAAATTCGACCCAGGGGAATTCATCCAAATGGCCGTTTTCACAGCAGACCAGGAAAGGAACCGGCAGCGCTTTTGGATTTTTCCCTTTGGTGCAGCTCTTATGGATATAATGCGTTTCTTCAGGACGGAATGGATTTGATTTCAATTCAAACTGTCCGCTGGAAAGTGGCGCCAGCGTATTGCATGCCGTACAATGCATCCAGGTCGGAAACGGCATCGCAGGAATTCCGACATGTTCTTCTTTGCCGAACGGATCAGGTCCGAAATCGTTTTTCTCACTTACCGGAGGAGTAAGTAATTTGTCAACCTGTGGGCCAAATACTGCCCGAATTTGCTGCAGCAGGCGATCCTCCTGAATGGATTGACAATGCTTTGGATCATTCGGCCAATCGTCCAGTCCCATAACAAGCGCTGAGATATGAGGAAAATCAACTACAGAGCCAATGCCATATGTATACAAGATTTGAGTGGGGCGAATCTCTCCGGCTTTAATTGAACTGTTATTTGCCATAATTAGTCCTCTTCATTCATCGGTTTCTGTTCTTGCAGCATAACATTGATTGTTGCTTCCACATCTCGCATGGAAGTCAGGCAATCGAATTTATCATTCTTCATTTCGGATGGATCATGCAGCAATGCAATAGCCGGTGGGGTTCCTTTTGCAGATTTATAGCCCAGCAATGAACCACTTGATTTCAGTATCTTTGCCTGTTTTGCCCAGCTGTCCAGACGGTTTTTCAATTCCTTTCGTACATCCGATTCGACATTCACATCTTGCATGACATTTGCAGCACGTTTGCTGATGAGGTTCACGATATTCTGTACCTCTTCGCTGTTTGTATCGATATTCCCGGCTGTTTTGTTTTCATTCAGGTCAAAGCCGTTCAGCCGCAGCAGCGAAACAAGAACTCCCGAAAGACCGCGGTCCAGTGCCCTGGGGGTGAACGGGGTCACGGTTAATGCTTCGACTTCTTTATACAGCGTAGCATGATAATGTTCAAAGCGTTCATAATGGCTCATGTCCCGCGGCCGGGCCCAGTTATATACCATGAAAACAATTCCGGGATGACGGCGTCCGACGCGGCTGGTTGCCTGAATGTATTCACTTGTGTATTTCGGCTGAGCGTCAACGACCATCATACCTAGACGGGGAACATCGACGCCCACGGAGATCATATTCGTACACAGAACCGTATCGATATGTTTTTTCTTCTTATCATCAGAGTTCTTTTTCGTCTTTTTATCCGGATTCCAGGGGACAAAAGGTTCTTTCAGCCTGTCCAATACCTCCGGAATTTCAGATGCGCTCATACGTGAAGTCAGTTCTTTAATGTCTTCAACGGTCATGTGACGGTCTGCAAGCCCACGCTGGGACATCCGGCGTAAACGGCTGGTTACACTGTCCTCCAAAGCACGGCGCATACCTCCAAGGTCACGGATCGCGTTGAAATAGCCGACCAGCGTCAGATATGGATCCGCTGCGGCTCCATATTTATCGTAGAGGTATTGTCCCGCAGCTAATGTTGTGATATAGGTTCTGAGCATAACAGCTTTTTGCCGTACACCCGGAGCGCAGACTGCCATGTACAGACGGCCCGGTTTTTCCTCGCTTGCCGGTGTTTGGTAAGAGAAGAAATTATCCCCTGCTTCCAAACCGCTTGGCGGGAAGATATTAGCCTGGCGCAGATAAAGGTTATGGACCTGTCCGGGAGCCTTCCGAATTGTCGCGGAAGATGCAATCACTTTCGGGCGGACTGTTTTCCCGTTATATTCCCAGCTGCAGAGCCCGTCAACAACGGTTTCATAGAGACCGACCATGGTTCCCAAAGGACCGTTGATCAGATGCAGTTCATCCTGGATGATCAGATCCGGCGGACGCAGGCGGGTCACAGATTTTGTCTTTGCGGCAGCTAATCCTTTTGACGGATTTGCTGTGTGTGAATCTGTATCTTCTGTGGAAGGTGTCCGATATCCGTGCCGTTCGCAGTAGCCATTGACCCTGCCGAAGATCGCCTGAGATTCACCCTTCCAGGGCATCTGTGCAAATTTATCCACTGTAGAAATCAGCAAAGAGGGTACCCTGCGATAGATTTCTTCATCAACAACAATGATCGGCAGCCCTTCCTTTGGTGCATTTTTCTTACTGAAATGGCAATGCCCATTCGGACAGTATACAAAGGTACGGCATTGACCGTTTTTGAATGTTTCTACAACGATATCCCGCTGCGGATCGATTTCCGCTCCGCACCATGGACAGTGTGAAAGCTGATGCGGGGAACTGCCGTCATTGTAAATATTTGTGGCTTTTTTGAAACGCTTTATGATTTCTTCGCTGTTATCCGTGGTATTTGGTGTGCTTTTCTGCCCGACCCAGAGCCCGATGCGGAATGGCTCATTCCCCCATGTTCCGGGATCAGCTCTTCGGATCTCTTCGCAGGCACAGATCAATGCGGCGGCTCGTTCAAACTGCTGGAGTGTCAGCATACGGAGTGTATAACGCATCAAAACTGCCACGCCGGCACTGCCATCGACATCACAGATCTGTCCCTGAAGACGGCGCATTGCCAGGGTATATGCGGTCAGACCGAGGTAGGCTTCTGTTTTACCGCCGCCGGTGGGGAACCACAAGACATCCGCGATTGCCTGCGTCGGGTTGCTTCGCTCATCAAGAAACGGATTTGTCAGAGAGGGAATGTTCAGCAGGATAAAAGCTAACTGGAACGGATACCAGCTGCGGTTTTTGGGAATGTCCAGTGATTCGATCTTTATATCCGCATTTTTCTTGAGTTCATCGGTGTACAGCGTGTGAATACGCTGTGAATGCATAGCCTGATTGCAGAAGCGAAATGCTTTCGCGGCATTAGGGTCTTTAACGAGAGTGTCTATACCGGTCTGAATACGGGCTAAATTCCGTTTGCAGCTGTCAATGGAAGCATAAGCCTGCTGGACATAGGGTTTTAAATCGTCTGAAGGGTTCAGCAGTTGGGCTTCAAGACTTCCAATCCATCCCCGATAGGCATTAACCAACGGCTCCAATGCCTGTTTCAATTCATCCTGACTCTTTTCGGAAAGAAGCTTCATGTCCACAGTGAGATTAGCCAGCTCCGGGTATTTTTCCGAATCAGGACGCTCAACGGCGGCAAGCTGATAAATAGGCGCACTGACGGTTTTGATCTCAACAGCCCTATCGAAGGCGCCCTTTGAAATTTCCGCGTGAACCGCTGTGCCATGTCCAACCGCAAACTCGACCTCTTTCCGATAAAGCATTTTCATCGCTTTATCTTCTTCGTCCTCATTTTCCAGATTCGTCTGCAGTTTATTGCAGAATACAGCCGCATGGGTTGGTTCATAGACACATATCTCCGGCTGGAATAGCCAATAAGCGCTTTTTCCTTTTCCTTTTGCGTCTTGCTGACCATTCACAAGAAACAGCGTAACGATCCAGCAATCTGCCCGCTGCCGGATCATGCCCTGGATATAAACATTTACATCTTCTTCCGGATAGATTTTTGCAATTGGTCCTTTTTTCAAGGGGATAGGTTCGGACAGAAATTCATGCGGTACCCGCTGCCAGGCGGGTTTGTGATTTATCTGCCTATCCTCCTCGACCTCGGCATAAGAGGAAATATATGTTCCCCATTTTGCCTGAATGATGAAGGATTTTGCATCTGTATCCATGGAAAAAGTCAGCCCGATGGAAGTCGGCCGGAGCGTAACAACATCCGATGCAGTCGGTTGATCGGGAGATTTGTCGCTCTCTTCTTCTACCGCGTTCGGATCATTTTCGACCTTTGCCTCGTCTTCCGGCAGCACGACCGGTTCTCCTTTCGGAGCGATCAGCCCGAGAATATAACGGTCAAAAACCTGCTCGTCGGTGACGATCTCTTCCGGGCCGTTCGCAGGACCCAGCAAATCGCGTGTGACCAGGTCCACCAGTTCCGCCCGGATCTGATAAGTGGATGGAATTTCATTTTCGTTCATGCAGACACCTCCTGTTGTGAGTGTCATCGTAAATGCCAAAATGGCTCTCACGATAGCACGTAACAACCATGATTCTTATTCTTTCGGCTCAGTTATTTCCCAATAACCGTAACGTTTCCCATTATGTCGGATAATTATCCCTTTTTCCTTCATCTTTTTCATTACACGCTTAATGGTTAATACAGATACCTGGAGTTTTTCAGCTATTGATTTTTGACCTTCCAACGGATTATCATGAAGCAATATCAATATTTTATTTTCCAAAGTATCATCCAAAGTAACATTCAAAGTATCAGATTGATACTTTGGAAAATGCCTGGATTGGGAATCGTTTTGGGTGACATTTTGAGTGACATTTTGAGTGCCATTTTCAGATTGGGGGCCATTTTGAGGGCCATTCATAGTTTGGGGTTCATTTTGAATTTCATCAGAACCTGCAAGCTCTGCCCAACCTTCACCACAGTGGCGGTAAAAGCGGACGGTAAAACCGTAGCGGTCGCCGTAGAATTCGACTTTGACGCCGGCATCGTTACAAAAATTCTGAATACGCTTCAAGCCGGTAGCGAAACTTTCCATATCCTTTGAATAATAGAGCGTTCGCGTGATCAGCGGATTGCGGCGGATCGGTTTGCGGCTCTCTTTGATAAACATTTCCGGCGTTATATCTTCCGGAAAAGGTTCGGGACTGTGGCGAAATTATATTCTTCCTTCCTGCAATATATCGAGCATTTCTCTTGGCGTGACAATGTATGTTCGAATAGGGAAATGTTTCAGATTCCCGGTAACAAGATAGGCTTCTTCTTCCCTGCGTTTTTCCATCAATACAGCATAAAAGATTACGTCTTTGGGATCAGGCATTATTTCATTGACAGAAGCTGCATCAACAAAAACAGCTCTCCGTTTTAAATCATCAAGCAGGACATCTATAACACTTTCATTAAATTTAAATTTCGGTCTTTTTAATACATCTTCGTATTCCCAAATTATGTCTTGATTCAAAACAGGGATGATGTCACCAAGCAAAGCTTCTGCTGCGATCTGACCCGGTACTGATCCGGTTTTCAATAATGCTGAAACGATAACATTTGTATCAAGCACCGCATAATACTTCATTTTACAAATGGGATCCTTTCAGAACGAGACATTGCAATCTCCGCATTGATTTCATCCAATGAAATATCTGAAAGACCATTTTCTCTTGCTGATTCTCCCAATTCCAGCATTGCCCGATATCCCCGTTCCGCACGATAAGGCTGTCTGGGTAAAGTCATTCGAAAAGGAATTCCGTTTTCCATAACGGATCTTTTCAGAAACATTCGTATCGCTGTTGATGTATCAATTCCCAGGTTATCAAAAACGCGGGCTGCATCTTCTTTCAGTGTGTCTTCTATTCTTACTTGTAATAATGATGTTGCCATTTTACCTCCTTGATTTGTAATTCAATTATATTACATTGTAATTTATTTTGCGTTTTTTTGTGTATTTCCCGTTTATAGTACTGCTTTTGTTGCTTATCACGGATTTGCCAGGGGACTGTCCCTTTACGGGACAGTCCCCGATATTTCTTATATCTTCCTGTACCCCGGGTCTTTGCCGTTATGCTCCTTTTGGGTGTGGCGGGGACGCATGAAGCCGGCGAGGACTTTGCCGCAGCCAAGGCAGACACATTTGTTCCAGTCGCCGATGGTGGTGGCTGTACCGGATTGGGATTGATCGCCAACATTTTGGATGTTGGTTTTCGGCTGTTGCTGATCAGTGGTTTGATCCTGCTGCGCAGTGGAGTCGATCGGCAGCCCGGATTGTACCGGGGCGGGAACATTCATTTCCGGGAAGAGGTATGCCTGGGCTTGTTCCTTTATCTCCGATATCTTGCGGTTGGAACGGGAAGAGGCGGCTCGGACAGCGCCATCTTTTGATTGCTGGTCGCTGTCTGCTGACTGCTTTTTGCCCTTCTTCAGCGGCGGTTTCTTCTCAGATTTTCCGTCAGAGACGAGACCGGCAGCGACTTCCTCCGCGTGGCGTTCGTGGTTGAGTTTGAGAAGGCGTTGGAGGACTTCGAGGCGGGCGGGTTCGCTGATGGTGAAGCGCAGGCCTTCGCGGGTAGTATGGAATCCCTGATCCAGGTCCAGATCCTGCCAGCCATAGGCATCACGGACTGCCAGGTTCATCTCCGCCATACGCTGCCGCATTTCAATGATATCCGGGGACTGTTCATCGGGGTTATGGAAACGGTTGTAAATCACGGTCAGCCCTTCCTGCCGCTCTTTCATGATCTGCGCCCGCAGCTCATAAAACGCTATCCCGGTTCGTTCCCGCTCATCAGTATTCTCTCGCGGGAAAGGAAAGTTTTCAAAGCAATCAGAAGGGGCAAAACGAAGATCGTTTTTCATTGTAGATGAATATTTCCGCGCCCATCCTTCATACAAATTGCTCTGCAACACCGCAAAATCGGAGTAATGTTCATAAAGAAGAACAAAAGTAGTGTTTGTAAAAATTATTGTTGGATCACTAAAAAATGTAAAATTTAGATACTTAGTTACAGCCGTGCATACTAAGTATTTTGACAATTTTCTTTGACCGGTAAGTAAGTCCATTTTTGGCCGAGCAAATCTCCACCAATTGGTGGCGGCGTTTTTTTCTAAGACGTAATTACCATTTGGTTTAGTTCGAGTACGATCTGGTTTAACTCTTTCTTCTATGATTGAAAAGCATATTGGATATTGCATAGCAACTTCTTTATCCCAATCAAAGAAGTTTATTGCATATCGTGTAGGCATAAAATCAAAAAAATTATTCAATTCTTTTCCATTAATTGTTGGAAATACAACCTCTTGATTCTTAATATCTTCCGCGATTATTTGTTTTGCTTCTTCCTTTGAAAGGATAAATCCATCTCCTAATATAATTATTCCTTGATAACTTTTATTAGTATTATTACCTAAACTATAGACTTTTCCATCTACAGTAGAGTCTGAAAACATTGAGGAAATATAATTGCATTCTTTTTCGTCAAGATACTTTTCCCCTTTAAATTGCCCTTTTCTAAGAAAAATTAAACTAACAAAAACAGCTGCTTGACCAGGCCATGGTTTTGTTGTATTTGCACGATAAATTGTTCCATTGTAATTAACTATTTGGTCTAAACCGACTTCGCGAGTGTCACCCTGTGAAATTGTATTTGTAGTGATAAAACCAAAGTCACCATTATTTCGAAGCATCGAAAAAGAACGTAGTAAGAAATATGAACAAAGGTCTGCACTTCCTTTTATGCCCTTAGCAATATTCTGAATTATGTAGTCTCTATAAACAGTTCCAAAATTTCCTGTAATATGCTGACCGCCGATAAACGGCGGATTGCCTACGAAGGCGTCGAAGCCGCCCTGTTCAAAGACCTCGGGAAACTCAAATTCCCAGTGGAATGCGTTGACGCTTCTGGCGGTGCGTATCAGGCGCTGTGCGTCATAGGAATCCATGGTTTCTTTTCGCTGATGTTCGAAGATCAGCGTGGAAAGCAGACGCTCACGTTCCTCTTTTTTCAATTCCAGCAGCTGGCTTCCCACCAGCACGTCACAGCCTTCCTTCACCTTGCGCAGGGCTGAGTCGGCTTCCTTTGCCAGTTCTTTCTTCGCCTCCACATCGCGTATATCGATGACGGTGAAGGCTTCCAGCCGTTTCCGCAGCTCCCGGGCATGTGTCAGGTTTTCCTGCATGGTATCATCCAGCAGGGATTTTTCCGCCCCGCCGAAGGCACTGCGGGTCCAGGTCCGGTAATCATGGGCATCCGCCCCCACCAGGGAATCCCCGCATTTCAGAGCATGATCGAGAAAACCGAAGGGACGTCCCTTGTCCATGGTGGTCAGCCAGATGGAAAGCTTGGCGATCTCCACCGCCAGTGGGTTTTTATCAACACCGTAAATGCAGCGATCCGCCACCAGGCGCTTTGCCAGGATCAGCCGTTCCTCCGGATCCTGCGGCAGCAGCTGCTCACTCAGTTCACCCACCGCGGGCGTCCCATCCGGGGTAATACGCAGCTGTCCGTCCCGGGCAAGGTTCTCCCAGGCTTCTGTCAGACGTTCGGAAAGATAGCGCACTACCTGTACGAGGAAGCCGGCCGAGCCCATCGCCATATCGCAGATCTTCAATTTCAGCAGTTCCGCGGGGCTCTTCAGCTTCCATTCCTCCTGCGGCAGTCCTTCCGCCGGACCGGTATAGACCAGCGGTTCCAGCGTGTATTTCACCACCGGTTCCGTCAGCGAGCGCGGCGTGTAATGCGTTCCGGTGGAACGCCGTTCCGTTCCGGCTGTCACATAGACGCTGCCGGGCAGGAACACACAGGGATATCCGGTGTCATCATCACGAATAAGCCCGCTCCATGGCAAAACGCTTTGGAAAATGGCTTCATCATTTTCGCAGACCGTCATCAGCCGCCGGTTCGTGATCTCATCCGCTTCCCGGTCCAGATCCTTTTCCAGCGCTTTTTCCGTGCGGCCGGTGCGTTTTTTCAGGTAATCCAGCAGATTCTTTCTGCCCTTTGCCGCTTCCTGTTCCAGAACCGAAAGCGGGATCTCTGCATTGATATCTTTCGCACCTATCAGGCTCAGAACCGTTTCTTCGGCCCGTTTGGCGGTGTGATCCAGCAAACCCTCATAGACATGGCCGATCTGCTCCACGTTCAGCCCACGGAAGGAAAGCCTGCGCGGGATCTTTGTTCCACCGATGTTTTCCTGCAGGATCTGCAGCGCTTCCAACAGATGAAGCACGGTACGGTTGTTGATGTTCATCGGAACCGTTTCGTCCGACATCCGCTGCCCGCGGGAACGTCCCTCCAGGAAAGGAAATCGTTCCGGGTCAAACAAACTGCCGCCATAAGCGGGGAGTTTGAGATCCACATGGTCAATTCCGCCGTAAACTGCCCGGAATACCGCCAGAAGCCGGCACCAGGCATCATAACGCCGTTCCAGGACTTCTTCTCCCAGCTTGTCCGCAGTCGTCCGGAGCCGGTCATATAGCGTCGAAACCGCATAATTCTCATCATAAAGCGGATCGCCAAGCAGCAGCAACCCCCGTTCTTCCGCCGAGAACAGGAAGACCAGGCGCATCATGACGGTCAGGGCAGATTCGTAGATCACCGCCGGTTCGATATTCTTCAGCAGTTCTTTGGATCTGTCCATGTTGTCAATGGCGTTCACCAGAACTTCCACGGCTTCACGAACCTGATACCCCAGCTGATCCGTGGTCCGCTGCTGGTCGGCCGAGGAATCCCGCAGCATCGCACCCAGCATTTCATCTTCCGGTACGGCAAAAGAGTGGTGGGCACTCAGCAGTGACTTGAAAGCCTGCAGCGTGATCTTTTCGTCGCACATCAGCTCGGCATACCAGATGCCCCAGGAGGAAGCTTCATTCTTGGGAGCACCGACAATCGCCCATTTTTCCCCGTTGGTGACCAGGCCGGCTTCGATCCCCGTTCCGCGCAGCAGTTCTACCATCTGTTCGATGGGAGACATCTGATATGCCTTTCCTTTGACCGGCTTTTCGGGATCCTGTGTATGATCCCAGACGGTCATGAGCAGGACCGGTTTCGCATTTGCTTCGGCATGATCCCGGATCACAATGTCCGGATGCAGGGCGGAGGCATGATCCGGCAGCAGCACCTGGAGATCCTGCGGGATGTTCGGCACCGTCAGCAGGTCTTCCGGATCATAATCCAGCACTTTGGTCAGTACGTAATCGATCCATGCCTGATGGATATCCTCATCCGGCTGCAGCCCTTCCTGGTTTTCAACCCACTCTTCATAGGCATTGCGAAAATCCTCCCGTTCTTCAGCGGAAACGCCATCCGGTCCATTGGGAAACACCCGGTCCACAACATTCAGACTCAGGAAGGAACCGGAAATGTCAATTAATGCCAGCCAATCTGCATGCTCTTTTGTACTTGCCATGTCTCCTCCCTATTTCCGAATCATCTTTTGCGGGACAAGGAACATTACCGCAGCGGGGAAGGTACGGATATCCGGTTCATTGTAACGCTGCTCGATGCGTTTCTTTTCCTCTTCGATTTCCAGGGGAATTTCCTGTAAACGCCGCTGGAGATAATCAATGTTTTTCCGAAGCTGTTCGCGTTCGTCATTACTGAACAGGTCTAACTGGTAAATGCTGCCTGCTTCGGATTCTTTCAGCCTTGATTCAATGGAATGCTCAAGCTCTTTCAGTACCTGTTCAATATCATCTTTTTCCCGCTGAGATCGTTTCGCTAATGTGCTTTCAATACCGTAGAGACGTTCCTTCGCCCGGGCTTCCAACGCAGATAATATCTGCGGCTGATGCTGCCGGTAAAATTCCAGTAATGCCTGTTTCGTTCCTTGATCCACCGGAACATCCGTGATCAGGGCAGTGGTTTTGTTTGTGTCGCCAACGTTGAATCGATTGAAGCGGCCGTTATCGATGGAACCACCGGCTGTAATGATCTCTTCATAGATACGCTGGTGGGAGGCTCCTGTTACGACGATCCGGGCAAAGGCAATCAGCGCCGGTTCCGTCAACAGTGAATTGGACACCACACAGGCTGAAACACGATCCAACTGTTTCCTACCGGCGGGAGCCCAGATTTCCGCACGCAGCAGCTGCATGGATTTCTGGACCAGGCGATGGTTAAGATGAGCCAGCACAACACTGTCCTCACCGTTATAATCTTCTGTATTAAAGGTGATCGGACGCCTTTCATGTGTGAATGGATGCTCCAATCCCTCTGCGCAGACTGCCCAGCTTCCCGTCAGGTCCGGCATGTTGTACACCTGATACGGAACGCCATCAATATGAGTTTCTGTCAGCTGCGGCTGTCCATCCAAAGCAAGCGCGGTTTGAACGATGGAAAGCGTATTCTCCGGTGAGATTTTCAGGCTTTGCCGGGTCTCATTCAGCTGCATTTCTCTTTCTTTCAACGCCCTTTCCCGGCTGCGTTCCCGCTGGCGCTGTTCCATGAGCCAGGTTTCGACGGTCGTATCCTGTCTCCGTGTCCCCGGAGCATTCAAATCACCGCCCAATCCCAGCATGGCTTTTTGTACTTCGGTGGAAATAACAGGTCCGACTTTGCCGATATCTTCCTGGATCCGGTTGAGTTTTCGCACCGCCCGGAACAGAAACTCCATATCGTCTTCCAGTGTACCGGCTCCGGTTCCGGGGAGTCCGTTTTGATTTTCATTGAACCCTTTCGGGACGAAATGAAATGTCAGCACATCATGCGTTTGTCCATGACGGTCCAGACGGCCGTTCCGCTGTTCCAGACGATTCGGATTCCAGGGAATCTCCATATGGATCATACGGTAACAGTAATTCTGCAAATCGATACCTTCCGAAGCTGCGTCTGTTGCCAGCAGGATCCGTACCGGGCTGACTTTCGGGTCTGCCTGGAAGGCAGCTTTAATGCGTTCCCGTTCGTCATCATTCGTTCCGCCGTTCAGCATCATCACTCTGTCATTGCCTGTGAATTTTTCACGGGATAACAGGTTGAAAAGGGCATTTTGTGTCGCCTGGTATTCTGTGAAGATGATCACCCGCTCATCATTCCATTTCCCATCCGGACGGATCGTGTTTTTCAGCCACTTTACCAGTTCCTTTTGCTTACTGTCCGGAATTGCCTGATTGCGCTCCGCCCATTTTTTGAGCGAATTCAACAGATCCCGTTCCCGGGGTGACAATTCATGGAACAAACGGGTCGCCACATCTTCAGCAGTTTCCTCTTCTTCATTTTCATAATCAGTATCTTCGTCTTCCGCTTCCATCAATTGCTGACGAAGAATGCCGAAAACCGGTTTCCGTTCCGGTTTTGCTTTCCGTGTTTTTTCCAGCGTTTGAATATGCTTTTCCAGCGTAATATGAAAAGCGGCGGGGGAAGAAAACAAACGCTTTTTCAGAATTTTTGACATGAATTCCGCAGCGGTCCGCTCATAATCACCCTGTGCATTTTTCAGCAGAAGGCTAATATATTCCTGCAGCCATTTGTGAGCCTGTTTTTCCTCATCGGTATAGGGAACTTCGATCGTTTTTACGAAGCGTCCGGGAAATCTCGGCTTTCCGGTTATGGGATTCAGAATATCGCTTTTCATGCGGCGGATCATGACCCGTTCGAGCTGACGTTTGTCCGGATCGATCCCGCGGGCAAAACGCTGGTTGTCCAATAGCTCGAGGAGAGTCGTGAAGCTTTCCTTATATCCGTTATGCGGCGTGGCAGTAAGAAAAAGCTTGTGCTCAAAATGCGGTGTCAGGGTTTGGATCGCTTTCGTCCGCAGAGAAGCCACCGCATATTTTCCGCCTGCAGATGGTGCGATGTTGTGGGCTTCATCAACGATCATAAAATCAAACTTTCGGGGATAACGGGATTCGTCATCCTTCGGAAGCAGTTTTTTGAAATAGCTCATGGAGCGGTCGCGTTTCAAAAAGTCGATAGACGTAATCAGCCGGGGAAAATGTGCCCATGGATTGACATGCAGCCCGCGGTTACGACGGAGATCTTTGACGGTTTGTGAATTGACAATATGGAAGTCCAGACCAAATTTGTCGCGCATTTGATCCTTCCATTGAACCTGCAGCGCTGAAGGACAGACGATCAGGATGGTTCGAACACGGCTGCGCAGCAGCATTTCCTGAACAACCAGACCGGCCTCGATAGTTTTCCCCAGACCTACATCGTCCGCAATCAGCAGATTCACACGGGGCATCTGAATAGCACGAACCAGTGGTTCGAGCTGATAATTTTCGATTGTAATTCCGGAGCGGAAGGGAGCATTAAGAATTTTATCATCCGCAGAACTGATCGCTCCCCAGCGAACTGCGTTCAGGAAGGCATTGAATCTTTTCGGATCATCCATGCCATCACCGGCCGGAAGGCCTGATTTTTCACTGATACGTGCATCAGGCTCAATTTCCCAAATGACCTGAAGGGCTTCATCTGCGGCATCATCTTCAATCGATCGCAGCGACACCAGGGTATCTCCCGGCATTGTTGGATCATTGAATTCCAATGGATTTTTTTTGACATCCGTTACGATATATCGCCGTTGGCGAACAATCACAACCTGACCGATTTCAGGCAAATTAATAGATTCCATATCCGCTCCTTGATACGGTTTATTCTTCATTATTATAATAGGGAGCGATAATTTTTATAATGGATAGATATCAAGTATTTCGTCATAATTTTTAACCCGAATTATTCATGAAGCTTTCATAGGCTTCGAAACAAACATGATTTAAGTGACAGTTGAAAAGCCGAACAGCTTTCAGACCGGATTTGAGAATTCTTTGCAGAAAAACAGGCACAGTACTCCCTTGGTCTGGTGAA
>JAFRIR010000108.1 GCA_017432685.1 Flexilinea sp.
TCGTGATTCTGACTCAGGATCGTTTCGCGGCTAAGTCCGATATCGTCTTTCTGAGAAAACACAAGTGTCTGCAGGATGCAGGCGCTTTTCACACGCTTCATAATAACACCTCCTTCACGGCACGATACGTTGCGGCAGAACCGATCCGGCCAATTATGCAGAGAGGTGTTCAAGCGAGTATTTGCCGGCATACCGAACTGCCGCCCGGCATGTCACTGTGAAAGCACTCTCGTGGCAGCATTTGCTGCATAACTATTATATCAAAATTTGAGAAAAAAGCATGTATTTTTGTCGGCGAAAGGAGAAATTGGAAAGTGGTTTTCATGCTGGTTTCCGGGCAAAAATGATTTCCGGAGATGCAGCATTTCTGACGCCAAGCTCCCTATATACTTTCAGGACAACGATTGCTGTGAGTGCAAAGGTCAGCATATCCGCCACCGGGAAGGAATAAAGAATACCGTCAAGGCCAAAGAAATATGGCAGCAGAATTGGAAGAAACACTCCGAAAAGGATTTCCCGTACCAGCGACAAAGCCATGGACGGGCCTGCTTTTCCCAACGCCTGCAGGAAGATAAAGGTTCCCTTGTTGACCGTTGCCAGCGGCATCATGCAGAGATAGATGCGGAAGCAGCGGATAGCAAACTGCGTGTAGTATTCGCTTTCATTCGCAGCGCCAAAGATACCGATGAGCTGCCGCGGCATCAGCTCCACTATCAACAGGCCAATCAGGCCCACGACCATTTCCCATATCAGCAGCATCGTAAACAGTGCCTTTACCCGATCCTTTCGTTCCGCTCCGATATTGTAACCAACCACGGGGATACAGCCTGCAGCGAGTCCAACGGAAACTGAGATCGCGATTTGGAAAAACTTCATAACGATGCCCAGCACTGCCAGCGGGATCTGAGCATACGAAGACTGCCCAAACACCGGGTCCAGAGCACCATATTTGGTGCACATGTTCTGTACTGCCGCCATGGAGATCACCAAAGAAACCTGACTTAGGAAGCTTGTCATGCCCAGAAGCAGAAAGCGCCTGATAAGATTGCCATTGAGGGAGAAACTGCTCCGCTCCAATCTGACAGCCCTCATGTGAAAGAGATACCACACGGCCAGTATGGCCGTAAGGATTTGCCCGGCAACCGTGGCAACCGCGGCACCCATCATGCCCATTTTCAAAGGGAAGATAAAGATCGGGTCAAGAATGATGTTTGTAATCGCACCAGCCACGGTGGAGACCATGGCAAAGCGTGGGCTGCCGTCGGAGCGGATGATAGGGTTCATGGCTTGCCCGAACATATAGAAAGGCAGACCCAGCGCTATCCAGAAAAAGTATTCCTTCGCACAGGCATAAGTTTCCCTATTCACTTTGCCTCCGAAAAAAGTGAGGATCGGTTCAGATGCAAGCAGATAAATCGCCGTCAAAATCACACTGCTTCCGAGGCACAATACAATAGCGTTACCAATGCTGCGGTGCGCATTTTCCCTGTTGTTTGCGCCAAGTGAGATCGACACAAAAGCGCAGGCTCCGTCTCCGATCATAACAGCAATGGCAAGAGCGACCACGGTCAGCGGAAACACGACAGTGTTGGCTGCGTTGCCATAGGAACCGAGATAGTCGGCATTGGCAATAAAAATCTGATCAACGATGTTATACAACGCGGCCACTACCAGCGAAATGATGCAGGGAATGGAATATTTCTGCATCAGTGTTCCGACCTTCTCCTGCTCCAGAAATGTATTTGATTTTTGTTCCATTGACGTTTTCCTCCAAGCAAAAACAAGCCCTGTGCTGAACATGTATCGTATCGGCACAGGGCTTGTATCGTTTCCAAAAGTATTCAAATTATAAGTGCGGCGAAGTCGGATTTATGCTTTCGCCACACACTGTTTTGGATTCTATCACCCGAATTATAAAAAGTCAAAGGACATTTTTAACAAATCTGCCGATCTTCAGGGAAAGATCAGCTCTCCGGAATGTCCTTTCCCTGGAAAGAAGCGCCAGCCCGCAGTGGGAATCTCTTCTCACTACAGGCTGGCTATATGTGCTTTATATGTTTACTGTATCAGCCAATCAGATTTTGAAGAAATCGATCAGACTCCCAGCTATTTGCATCGTTGGACCGCCTGATGCTGTGCCAAAAACTGTTCCCCGGTCATTCTACCGGGCCTGACTGCCATTCTTCGGCAAAACGGAGTCCGTTTTCCCCCACCCCCTTCTGCAGCAACGTGCATAAGTCCGGTTTTTTTCCCCCGGTGGAAAGCTACAGTCTGAAATTGAATTATATCATAATTTTGGCTCTTCAAAAGCGCGAAATCTATGTACGGAAAAGAAGCCGAGAGCCCAAGAAGCCCCAATTTACGGGTCTTTTGAGCTCTCGCTTTTTGCCGAAGAAACGATATTGAACGCCCGCTCAATGCTCTTCCTATTATAATATTAGGTATTCTTTATTCCTCTATATGGTAATTACCCCCGGCTTTACATCCGGGTCGTGGCTGCACAGCACATCGGCGCAGTTCGGGTCTGCAGCCATGCCCGCAATCCAGAGGAGGCTCTTCCTCTGAAACCCACGGGCAAAGCCGAAGCCGGGTACAATCATCTCCTGCCAGTTGCGGGGAGAAAAAGCGGCGTCTGCCGTCAGAAGGACAA
>JAFRIR010000109.1 GCA_017432685.1 Flexilinea sp.
GCTCGATCCCATTGAGCTCCGGGTAGGCTGCTAGAGTCGTACGGTAACGTGCGTCCAAGAGAGATGGTCATCTCAGACGGGAGACTCGAGTTACTTCCTCTGAACAGAATGCGGCTTATAGATCAGCCTGATTTTTTTTGAAAAGACGCATCACGGGATACAGCCCTGTTGTGCCGGCTTCGCGTCATCAACAGAGCAGTCTCCGTGTGCTTGATTTTACAAGGAGAATGCATTCATGGATCTGTCCGTTATCATCCCGGTTTACAACGAAGTGAAGACCATCGAAGAAATCGTCAGGCGCGTACAGGCTACGGGATTTGCCAACGAGATCATCCTGGTCGATGACGGCTCCACTGATGGATCCACCGAAATCTTAAAGAAATATCAGGGACAGGACGGGATTCAGGTTATTCTCTGTGAGCAGAACCGGGGCAAAGGTGCCGCCGTCCGCGAAGGGATCAAGGCCGCAAAATCCACCTATGCCATCATCCAGGATGCTGACTTCGAATACGACCCGAACGATTATGCAAAACTCTATCCGGTGATTGAGTCCGGACAAGCCGATGTGGTTTACGGCTCCCGCTTTATGGAAAGCACGGAATATTTTTATTTCCGCTCGCTGGCTGCCAACAAGCTGCTGACATTTCTAACGAACGTTCTATACCACACCAAGCTCACCGACATGGAGACCTGCTATAAGCTCTTCAAGGTGGCTGACGTCCGGGAGATCCCACTGCACTCCCGCCGCTTTGAGCTGGAGCCGGAGCTGACGACCAAATTGCTCAAACGGGGATACAAAATCGTGGAAGTTCCCATCAGCTACAACGGACGATCTTATGATGAAGGGAAGAAGATCAAACCGCGGGACGGTCTTATTGCACTGTGGACGCTCTTTAAATACCGTTTCGTTGATTAGATTTTAAAGATAAAAGGTGAAAGGAAAGGGTGAAAGGTAAAAATAAGGTGCCGCTTTGCGGCGTTTTTTATAGCTTGAATTGTTTATTCAGCTGAAGGAATGAAGTTGAAATTCTTCACCCTTCACCTTTCAACCTTCACCCTTGAAGTAAAGATGAGAGCTGCTGTTATTTCCGACACCCATGATTCTATCTTCAGCACACAGGATGTGCTGAAAATGATCGCTGCTGAAGGTGTTGACACCATCATCCACTGTGGCGACATGACCACTGCCTATACTGCCGAGCTTTTCAAAGACTTCTGCATTTACCATGCCTGGGGCAACTGTGATTATGCCACAGCCGATATTCAGGCTGTGCTGAAAAGCTGCAAAGCCGGCTCCCGTTCCGACCGCTGGATCAAAGCCGTTTTTGACGGAAAGATGATCGGGGCAGTCCATGACGAGCATTCACGGGAGTTTGCTGCCATGATGGACTCAGGACTGTTTGATTACATCTTTGTCGGTCACACGCACCGCAAATCCGACCGGACCGCCGGAAAGACCCGCATCATCAACCCGGGCGCCATCGGCGGAGCCCACCGCGGAGAGCGCGGCTTCATCATCATCGACTTCACCAGCGGGGAAATCACGGACTACAACCTGGAGTAAGGAGTAAGGAGTAAAGAGTAAAGAATAAGGAGCAAGGAATAAGGAATAAAGATGAAGGTGTAAAGAGTATTTAGTAAAAAAAATTACTTACTACTTTCTCTTTACTATTTACTACTTACTCCTTACTAATTATTATTTACTCCTTATTCTTAGTGTTATGGACATCATCATCACTCACGAACAGGCTGATTTTGACGCAGCGGGATCTGTTTTAGCCGCCTGGCTGCTGGATCCTTCCCGTATGCCGATTTTGCCAAAAAAGCGAAACCGGAACCTTGCCTCGTTCATTGATGACTACAAGTCGCGATTGCCTTTCTTCACCTGGAAAACCCTGCCTAAAGGAACGATTCGGCGCATCCTCATCACCGACACACAAAACATCGCTCTCCATGAACGGATGGAAGGGGTAAAAGACATCATCGTCTGGGACCACCATCCCCACCGTCACATCTTCCCGGACCGGGAGGAAAATATCTACGAAAACACCGGCGCCTGCACCACATTCTTAGTGGAAAGGCTCATGGATCACCCGGAGATCCATCCGGGGCGGATCTTTGCGACCCTGATGCTGATGGGCATTTATGAGGACACCGGCTCTCTCACCTACGGCACTACCACTGCCCGTGACATCCGCGCGGCAGCCTGGCTGGTGGAACAGGGCGGGGATCTGGACCTGATGCGCCGTTACGTCTTGCAGCCTATGACCGACCACCAGCAGCAGGGCTGTGAGCTGCTGCTGCAAACACTGGAAAGCTATGAGGTCAACGGCAAACAGATCAGCATTGCCATGGCCGATATCCGGGAGATCAGCGATGAGTTTTCCGCGGTCGCCCATCACCTGCGGGATATGCTGAACCCGGATGGGTTGATTTTGCTGCTGGGTGTCAAAACCGGCGTCCGTATGATCTGTCGATCTACCACCGACGAGATCGATTTCGGCGCCATGATGCGGGTCATGAACGGCGGTGGTCACACCAGGGCTGCCTCCGGGCTGATTCCTGTCGAATATATGGAGACCGGAAACGCGGCTGATATTCTCAGTGATGCCCGCGAGAAAGTTTTGCGTGCCCTGCCTGAATATATCAAACCTCCCGCTCCGAATCTCGCAGACAAAATGAAAAAGGGGATGAGCCCCGAACAGCTGAAGCTCATTCGGCTCATTGATGAGACCGCAGAACAACTGGATACGCCCGTTTATATTGTCGGCGGTGTAGTCCGTGACCTGCTGCTGGATCATCCGGTAATGGATTTTGACATCGTCACAGAAGGAGATGCCATCCGCCTCGGAAAGGAATTGTCCGCCCGATACGGAGGCAGACTCGTTCTCCATCCACAGTTTTTCACCGCAAAATGGGAGATCCCCAACGGAACTTCGCTGGACCTCATCAGTGCCCGCTCGGAAAGCTATGAATACCCTGCCGCACTGCCGACTGTGGCCATGTCCGGCATGAAAGATGACCTGATGCGCCGGGATTTCACCATCAACACTCTCGCGGTCCGTCTGGACGGGGAACACTACGGAAAACTGCTGGATCTTTGCGGTGGACTTACGGATCTGGAAGCACACCTGATCCATACACTGCATAAGCAATCCTTTATCGACGACCCGACACGAATGTTCCGGGCTGTCCGCTTTGAACAGCGCTTTGATTTTGAACTGGAAGCCGATACCCTCAGACAGCTTCGGGAGCAGCTTGAAGGCGTTCAGCTCCTCACCGGGCAGCGCATCTGGCATGAACTGCGCTTATACTGCGCAGAACCTTATCCTGAAAACAATTTTGCCCGCATCGTTCAGCTCGGTATCGCAGCACAGGTACACAGCGCCCTGTGCTGGACAGATGAAATGGAAGCTGATCAGGTCCGCTTCCGGGATGCAAAACGGGCTGCCTACTGGAACGATGTGATAAGCGCGGATCTTGACACCACCGACCGGGAGGGTCCGCTTTGGATCTGGCTGAGTTCCTTCCCGTTGAAAACAGTCATCGAGCTCGGGGAACGGCTGCTGATGCCGAAGAAGACCCAGCGTATCATCGAAGGTCTTTCCCAGCTGCGTACCGACTTTCCGCTCATCAGCCGGAAAAGTCCATCACAGATCACGTTTTTTCTCGAAAAACTGCCGGCAGAGTCGCTTTACTGCTATTCACTGTTCTGTCCGGAAAGTGAAAAGGCGCTGATCAAAAATTACATTCTGAAGTGGCGTCACATCCATCCGACCTTCACGGGGGAAGATTTGATCGAGATGGGCATTGAACCAGGCCCGCAGATGCGGACGTTGCTCACTGGGCTCCGTGCCGCCTGTCTGGATCTTGACCTGAATCCGGAAGAAGAAACCGAATGGCTGGAAATGTCCATTGAGAAAGGACTCTGAACTGATGACATTGATCCGGCCGGAGGAAGTTACGATCCGCCTGCTGCGGGAAGAAGACCTTCCTGCTCTGGAATGGGACGGAGAATACAAACGCTACCGCCGCATTTACCGGGAAGTGTACCGCAATTCTCAAATGGGTCTCAGTATTCCGCTGGTAGCTGAAACCCCTCGGGACGGTATCATCGGGCAAGTGTTCCTGAACCAGAAGGAACCGAACCCGAAATTCACAGCCCGGTCCCGCTACTATTTCCTCAGTTCCTTCCGTGTCAGGCCACAGTTCCGGAAAATGGGGATCGGTGCCCGACTGCTGGAGAGTTGTGAAAGGCAAGCGCTGCTGCACCGTCTGCAGGATATTTATCTGAACTGCGCCGTGTCCAATCACCGCGCCCGCTGGTTTTACCTGGACCACGGGTTTCAGGTGATCCGCATTGACGACTCAGATTGGAGCTTCGTGGATGATGAAGGCTTTGTGATCACGGAGCATCAGCATGCCTATCTGATGAAGAAGACGGTAGTAAATAGTAAATAGTAAATAGTAAGTAAGAAATAGGAAGTAGGAAGTAGGAAGTTGTCGGAAATTAAGAATTAAGAGGTAAGAGTTAAAGTTAATTATCAGGATGCGGCTTATCCGTACCTTCATTAACTCTTAACTCTTAACTCCTTGTTCCTTGCTTCTTGTGCGCACATGAGGACAGTTCTTGCGTGTCGGCTGGACGACAGCGCAATAACCGTCCCCGTGTGCTTGCTTTATGGAGGAGAGGCGTATTCAGGGACGACCCATTTCATAAGGTTGGGGTCGGAGAATAACGCGGCCATGTCCTGCATCCAGTACTGATTGCCTATAGGCAGGGGCTGTTCATCGCTCTCATCTTCATCCTCATCTGTATATTCTGTGGGTGTATCATGTTCTGAGAGCTCAGCTTCGTCTGACGGAGCGATTGTCTCAGCACTCACCGGGATTTGGTCTGGGTCTGCCACAGCGGGGATGTCCTCATGAGGCAGAGTTTGCGCAGTGGCTTCGGAAATTTCTTTTTCACCTGACTCCGTCACAATTTCCTGTGCGGCTTCGGCAATGGAATCGCGCACCGCGGCCTTGTCGACCGGCAGGGCACACCCGTTATCACGCAGCGGCGCGGCATTCTTTTCCGTTTTTTCGTTTGGCTGTTCGGTGGATGAAACTTCTTTTTTCAGCTCTTCAGCCTTGTCTGTCAGGTCCACTTTGAGGAGTCCGGATTTGATTTTTTCGATTTTTTCAGCTGTGGCGAGCAGACGCTTGTCCAACGCGGACCAGCGAAGGGAGAGGTTCAGCGCCATTCTGTTGTAATGCAGTACAGAGGAAGATTCCATGTAAGAAGCAAAACATTTCCTCAGATTGAAAGCGGTCCATTCCCGAAGGTGATCGATCGTAAGCCTGTTCAGAAGCTGGTCCATGGAAGAAGAGTTCTCACCCTGCTGTTCGATCACGGCTTTGGTGATGCATACGGAACCAAGCTGACTGACGATCTTTTCCATATCGGAAGACATTTGATAAAACAACGGAGAATGACGATTGAGTTCCCGAAGCTGTTTGAAAACCTCAACAGCTTCGTTTTCGAGCATCATCGCTTTTTCGAGAAAGGAGGTGGGCTCCGTGCTGAAGGCGTCAAAAGGTTCAAAGGGATATCCATAGGAATCCTTTTCCGGCATTTTGGCAGCATTGTATTTTTGCTGTATCTTCAGATCCTGAAGATTGAACATCATGTTCATGATGTTGGCGGTCAGATCTTCCATTATTGCACGTACCTCCTTCCTGTTCTCAAATATGGTTCTATAATAATCGATAATTTCTAATTGTCAAGGGTATAGTAATAAATTTCTAACAATAATATGACAATTGTCATCTTTCTAAATAAAGGGACGGTACCGCGAAGCGGGCCTGTACCTCGGAGAGGACGGTACCTCGGGCAAAGAGCCCAAAATTTCCGAGGCAGGCCTAAAACTACCAGACAGTGAATTATAATAATGGAATGAAGCAAAAGGGATGGAACGGATTGAGTTTTCCCACCTGTACCGCAAGATTCTTCAGGATCCAAACCGGTCCGCAATGTCCGGGAATCAGGGATATACTGTTTTACGGGAGTAATTTATGAGCGAATCCACACTTTTGACCGCTTACCGCAGTCAACTTGAAAGCGCTGTTCCCGGAGAGCCGGTTCTGACGGTGATCGACCCGCGGCAGCAGACTGTCACTTATGATATGCTTACGCTCGATGGGAAGTCTTCCCGTGCATCAGCGTGCCTGAGATTCTTTGGCTGCGAAAAAGGGGACCGGGTGCTGATTTCCGTAAAAGACACCGTCACTCTCCGGAGCTTCTTTTGGGGAGCACTGAAGCTGGGCGCGGTGCCCTGCGTGCTCTTCCCCGGACTGGGTCCCGGCGGGCTGGAAGTCCGGCTGCAGGCAGCCGATGCCTGTTTTTTGATCACGGATTCAGATCCCTCAAAATTGATCGAAAAAATCGGATTTCCGGAAACCTTAAAGAAAATTATTCTGATCGATAAAAAATCCGATGACCGGTTGTCCGTCAGCTGGAATGAAGACGAATGGCAGCCATTGTCGGAATTCACTGACGTGACACCCGAAGATGATGCCTTCATCGTCTTCACATCCGGCACCACCGGGACACCCAAACCGGTTCTGCACCGGCACGGAATTTCAGGTGCGATCATCCGCAGCATGAAGAACATCCTCCATGCCGCAGCGGATGATCTCTATTGGTGCACGGCACATCCGGCCTGGATCACAGGAACGGTTTACGGAATTCTCGGCCCCACGCTCTGCGGCATTCCATCATTGCAATATGAAGGGAGTTTTCACGCCAAACGCTGGATGCCTGTTCTGCAGGATCAAAAGGTGGCCCTGTGGTACACCGCCCCGACTGCCCTGCGCGGACTGATGCGGGAAGAACAAGCTTTTTATGAAGGCTTTGATTTCTCCTCACTGAAACAAATCTATAGCATCGGCGAACCCCTCTCGGAAAAGGTATACGAATGGGGTATGAAGACCTTTCGTCAGCCGATCTATGACACCTGGTTCCAGACAGAATGCGGCACGATCCGCATCGCCAACCAGCCAGGGCAGCCGCTGCGTCCGGGGTGGATGGGACGCCCTGTCGATGACACAACAGTAATCCTTAAAGAAAACGGGAAATTGTTCCTTGAATCCGGTTTTTCTTCCATGTTTAAAGGCTACTACGGGATGCCGGGAGAAACTGCCCAAAAGACCGGCAATGGACTATATGACACCGGTGACCTTGCCGAAATGGATGAAAAAGGGTTGCTGCGTTTTGCAGGTCGGGCAGATGACGTGATCAATACTTCCGGCCATCTGGTCGGACCGCTGGAGGTGGAACAGGTTTTGAGTGCACACCCGGCTGTTGCTGCCGCGGCAGTGGTTGGCGTACCGGATGAATTACTTTACGAAGCTCCGGCAGCTTTTCTTGTCCTTACAGAGGGGACGGAATGGAACAGGCAGCTGGAAAGTGCACTGAAGGTGGCAGTGAACAACCGCGTTTCCCCCTATGCTGTTCCGAAACATTTTTACCTGATCGATGAACTGCCCCTGACTCCTTCGGGTAAGATCGACCGGAAGGAGCTGAAGAGGTATTAGGTCAAGACATATTTTTAGTTATACTTATAGATTATAATATAATACTATTAAA
>JAFRIR010000110.1 GCA_017432685.1 Flexilinea sp.
ACTCTGCAAAAGAGGCTTGGTAAGTGTTTTTGATTACTACATGGAGAGACATGCTTTGAAAGTAGATTGAACCGCCGTATGCCGAACGGCACGTACTGGTGGTGTGAGAGGGGAGCCTCTTAAAGCTCCCCTACTCGATTGCTGTCAGCAACTGATGAAAACGGGGAATGCAACACGAGATACAGCCCTGCTGTGTTGGCTTCAAAACAGCGAAGCCCCTCTCCGTGTGTTCCATCCTGAAAAGATTCTCACTTTATTTGTTTATAAGCCTCTGCAGCCGCGTCTGTAAACAATTCGGTCAGAGCCTTCTTTGTAATGCTCTCATCGGCAAGAATTTTGACGGTAATCGTCGCCGCATCACCCTTTTTGGTCACCTTCAGAGAATCGATGGAAGCCTTCGTCCCGGAAGATTTTTTCGAAGCGGAAGCCGCCTTTTTCTCTGCGGAAGCCCTCAGTTTCGGGTCTACGAAGAGCAGATAAACGCCCAGCATTTTCTTCGCTGTTGAGGCGCTGACACGCGCATTTTTCACAAACCAGTTCAGAGCATCCTTTTGCTCGTCTTCTGTCTTGAAGCCCAGTTTTCTCAAAGCATCCGGATACACTTCTTCGGCGATGGAAAGACAGGTGTCCACATATTTCGCGTCACTGAGCCAGGACTTCAGTTTGGAAGTCGGTGCCCCGTCCTTCTTCAGCAGTCCCAGCAGACTCAAAGCGGGAAGCACATAGTCTTTGACGGTATCCGCTTTCAGACCTGTCACTTTTGACAGGGTCGATACAGTGACCGTATCCGGAACGTTTTTCTGAAACGTATCACGGATCGACCAGTAGGTTTTTTCACTGAATTGCGGGAAATCAATCACTTCCGGGATCAGTTTGGAAAGCAGGTCATCGCTTTTGCTTTTCTTCTTTCGGGAAGATCCGCTTTTCTTCGAAGAACCGGAAACCGCACTTGCTGCCAGGTCAACCACAGTTTCCAGATTGATGCCGTCTTTCCCGATCAGGTCTGCAGCGACGTCGATCAGTGAATTTTTGTTTTCTTTGGATTTTTTTGCTGCCATCAGATTCCTCCTTAAAGGCTGTTTATATATTCCGTGAGCTTTTCACGGTCATAGTAACGTTCCGGTTTGACAAGCGTGAAATCAGGCGCCACACCGGTGTCAATATCGTAGAAGGATCCGTTCTTGAGGAAGGACATCCGCTGCGGTCCGGAAATCTGGAAGAAGGTGCCCCAGGCCGTGGATAGCGGCTGAACGATGCAGCTGCCGCCGCCGGTGGTACGGCCGAGAAGCGTGACCTTGTCCGAAGCCTTGAATGCTGCCGGCACCAGATTGCCGCAGGAGAAGCTGACCGGAGAAACCAGCACAAAAACGTTTTTGTCATCCAGGACATCACCGCTGGTAAATCTGCGATCCAGGTTCACATCCGCCCGATAGGAAGCAGTAGAGAGCGCACCGGTAAAGGTGTCCTTGACACTGAAAGGAACATCCCCGAGGATCCATCCCATCAGGAAAATCGCTGCATCCACGCTGCCGCCGGTGTTGTTGCTGAGGTCGATAACGACATTTTCAATAGGACTGTCTTCCCGGTAGATCCCGTCATGCGCATAAATCACCAATTTGATGGTATCCCACGGGATATCTTCACCGGTTTCTGCCCATTCGTAATAGGTTGAGGCAGAATGGCTTGTAAAATGATCAAAAACCAGATAAGCGGTGTTTCCAAATTCTTCATAGACATAGGGATCCGGGGCATCCTCATAAAAATCATCCGCTGCAGCCCGCGCATCCCCATACATTTCAACCGATTCGTCAAATTTACGGGTAGCGGGTCCGGTGGTCCAGTCCACTTCCCTCGGGCCTGTCAGATAAGAATAGGCAATGAATTCGGAATGAAGATCATCCAGATAAAAATCAATGAGCTTATAAAGCAGTTCATCCGCCTCTTCGGGAGATGCATTGAGAAATTCTTCATCAAAACCCATCTGCCAGAAGAACTGGTCGAAGCTTTTGATCTCGTGCGGTTCCTTGAGCCCATAAAGATTATCCAGAACAAAACAAAGTTCATAATAACCGAATTCCGCCAGTTCCTTGCTGCGTCCATCTCCTTTAGCCTGATAATAAAGCTCACCAAGCTCCGTCAAACCATTCCAAACTGTTCCGAGAATGTCTCTGTTGACGATCATCAGGCATTCCCCGTTGAAAAGGATCGTGGCACGAAGCGTCGGAGAAATCAGAATGTCGTTCATGGTCTGCAGCGGAATATAGTATTTACCGTCCTGCATCACCATGGGAATGTGATACTTCGCCAGGTTCAGCTTCAGCTCATCACCGTAACGGTCATAGGAAGCGCTCAGGTTCCGCTGGAACAGTTCGGATTCCCCGGCTTCCGTGAAACCGCTGGCGCTCAGCAGATCCAACAGAGATCCTTCAGAGGAAGAATGGACAAAGGCATTGTAATCATCGAAGAGGATAGTCTTCTCATCGAAATCAAACTGCATGTGATATTCGTTTTCCCGGACATAGGCTGCGTCCGTCCCCGAAGCATTGAACATCAAGTCATATTTCGGGTCATCCAGCCATTCCCGGTTCAGAAAAATCAGCAGGTCCATCCAGGATTCCAGTTCCACATACGGCAGGTCATCCACACCGTCCAGGAAATACAGCGGAAACGGCTGATCCAGCACATCTTCAATATCGCCGTCATAAAACGTATAGGTCCGTTCCGTGATCTCATAGGAGTCAGCTCCCTTATTTTGGGCACAGACATTGCCTGTGATCAGAAGGAAGGCAAGCAAAACTGCAAACATTTTTTTCATCAAAAGCTCCTCAGGTCTTTCTATTTTTATAATTGTAACATATGTGATATTGACATATACCGTATCTTTTCGATATGTGAACGCCCGGTCAAAGGCTAACCAAACGATGATACATCACCAGCGAACCGGAAACCGCAACGTTGAAAGAGGCGTAATTGACCGATTCAATTTCCACCACATGCTGGCACTTTGAGAGAACTTCCCGCGGCAGGCCGTCCACCTCTGAGCCCAACAGGTAGACCGCCCGCACCGGATGGACAAAGGCGCTCAGCTTGTCACCGCCCATTTCCACACCAATCAGCTGCGCTCCCTGCGGACGGGCAGCCAGAAAGGCATCGAAGTCCTCATAACAGCGCAGGGGGATGCGTTTGTCCACCCGCAGTACGTCCGTGATCTGATGCTTTGCCTTGCCGCTTCCGATGGTGAAGATGCCGGCGGCGCCCAGCTGCCAGGCGCTGCGCCACAGTGTGCCCACATTCTCCCAGTGCTTCGGCCGGTATATCCCGATTTCAAAGTAGCCAAGATCTTTTGTAATCATAGGTGTCACAGTTTAGACTTTATGGAAATCAGAAGTAATCAGAACCGTCTGATATTTCTGTTTGCTGCTGCGAGGTTTGTCAGGAATCGTCAGCCTAAGGAAACCGTTTTCAAGCAAAGGAGCTAAATACTGGCTTGATAAATATCTCACATCACGAAAACCGCATTTTTCTGCAATTTCTTTTCTTGAATGTGCCTCAACACAAAAAGACAGAATTTCAAATTTGATTTCTTCACTATTCTTAACATGTAGGGTTTTTTGACCGTTAACTTGTGGGGTATCAACTCCAACTTGTGGGGTATTTTGACCGTTAACTTGTGGGGTACTTTGACCGTTAACTTGTATGGTCATTTTCTCAACATGTATGTTACTTTCATCCGGATAATGAAATGTGGCTACAAGATAATGATCCGTTATCCTGAAAATAGAACGGTCATAAACCCGAAGGATCCTTCCCATACCGGAGCCCAATTGTTCAACAAGGCCAAGATCGCGAAAAACGCGCATCAATTCCCGGTTGCGAGGCATGGAACGGCAGCTGAAAAAATCCTCCTTTGAAAAACCTATAGGAAGCCCGCCATAAGAAGTGATTTCCAAACGGTCAGAGAATAATTCGAATACCGGTGTCACCTCTCTTGAATAATCATTATGGACAAAAGCATTGATGACTGCTTCCCGCAATGCAACAGGTTCTATCAGACGTTGGTCAATACGCTCCCGGCTGGTGATTTTTGTCAAAGTCCTGTTCTCGATCTCGAGTTTATCCAGCACACTTTTTGCAGCTTTGATCAAAGAACAATAACCGTATTCTCCGTTTTCAATCAGGTCGGTCTTGTCTACACCTTCATATTTTGCGACTTTAATCGAAGCCCCGTTGTTATCTGCAAGGAGCCAGGCTATATAGTTGTAACGGCCATCTTCTGTAAGCAAATCGAGTGACTCAGCAAAATGATCATTCAAGTACAAACCTCTGGTCTGATAATAGATTTGCAGTTGTTCAAAGGTCAACTTCTGTCTGGGAGAAACGATGTTGCGCAGTGAATTGTGGGTTCTTCGAGCATACATGTCGTCAATCATTGCCTGCGTCATGGGCTGGGTTGAAGTGCCGATACGGATAAAGCAGCCTTTTTCAGACATTCCCTGATTCCGGATATAATATGGCTTTTCCGGTCCGCTGGAGATAATGACATGGATGATATCACTCCCCTGATATTTCTCCTTAACAATATCAAACAGACCAAGCACAGAAGGCTGAATATTTTTCCTGATACGGTCAGCAATGGCAAGCTGCATACCGTCAAGATCCTCAATCAGAACCGGCTTACCCTGATCATCTACACCAAAATAGATATCCCCTCCCTCCCGGTAATTCAGAAAAGAGACAACTTCCTTTTCCAGTTTGTCATTGAGGGTGGTTTTTAATTCGGTAATATTTGATTCCTGTAATAAATTATCCGTCATCTCAAATACCATTCTTTCACTACTACTCACTGTCATTTTCCGGTCCGTATTCCCCGTAGTCGAGGATCTCCCGGGGGATGGCGGGGTTGGCATTCGGCGGACCGATGATGCCCTCTTCTTCCATGCGAGCCAGCAGTTTATTGGCGCGGCTGTAACCGATGCTCAGGCGGCTCACCAGCATGTTCGCGGACGCGCGTCCGGCCCGCTGCACCATCTTGACCGCCTCATCGTAAAGCACATCGCCATCCTTTTTGAGCTGCGGTGCCGGTTCATTGAACAGCGGCAGCTGGGTCAGCGTACCGTTATTCGTGAGTTCCGGCTCCCGGATCACTTTTTCCGTCACCGGTCCGGGGACATTCACCAGGTCCGGATCAGCATTTTCCGGAGCTCCGTCCTTTCGCGGGTTCTTCTGCCAGTAACTGACAATGCGGCGGATCTCGTCATCCGAAACATATACGCATTGCAAACGCTTCAGCTGGGTCTCTTCTGTAGAGAGGAAATACATATCACCTTTGCCGAAGAGGTTTTCTGCACCCGGACGGTCCAGGATCACCTGAGAGTCCACATAGGAAGCGACCGCAAAGGCGATCCGGGTCGGCAGGTTCCCTTTGATCGTCCCGGTGATGACATCCCGGGACGGACGCTGCGTCGCCACGATCAGGTGAATGCCCATGGCACGGGCCGTCTGTGCCAGGCGGACAATGCTGTTTTCAATGTCGGATGCCGCCTCCATCATCAGGTTCGCCAACTCATCGATCACCACCACAATATAAGGCAGCTTCTTATTAGCGAACTTTCGGTTATATTCCTGAATGTTGCGCACACCGTTTTCCATAAAATGCAGGTTGCGCATGTCCATCTCCCGCAGCACCCATTGCAGGACGTTGCCGACCTGCTCAATATCTGTGACCACCGGCGTGATCAGGTGCGGGATACCATTATAGCCGGTCAGTTCCACGCGTTTCGGATCCACCAGCACCAGTTTGAGCTGATCCGGTGAATTGTGCAGCAGCAGACAGGCCAGGATCGCGTTCAGGCAGACAGATTTACCGGAGCCGGTGGCGCCCGCAATCAGCAGATGCGGCATACGGGTCAGGTCCGCCCCAAAGGTAGCGCCATTGATGTCTTTGCCCAGCGCGATACCCAGCTCCCGTTTGTGAGTCCGGAAATCTTCTCTTTCGATCACTTCCCGCAGGCTGACAGGCGTACGGGTCTTGTTCTGCACCTGTATCCCCACATAGGTCTTGCCCGGTATCGGCGCTTCGATCGCCAGCTGTTTGACGGAAAGCTCCATCTCCAGGTCCTTCTGCAGCATTTCGATCTGCTTGATGCGGACCCGGGTCTTTCGCCCGCCGCGCTCAATGAATCCCGGCTCAACCCCAAACTGGGAGAAAGTCGGACCGCACTGGATATCCACCACGGAGCTGGGCGCTCCGAAGGTATCCAGCAACCGTTCAATTTTCTCCGCCTGCGCTTTAATTGCCGGATCGTCCGGTGAAGTACCCTTATACTGTTTGACAGGGTCCAGGATCTTCTGCGTGTCCGGCAGGATCCAGGGATCTTCAGCCGGCTGTGCAGCCTGCCCGGAGTTTTTCTCTTCTTCCGGCGGAATGGTAGGAACAAAAGAATAATCGACCCGGGTCGTCTCGACCTGTTCTTTTTCCTCGTCAATAGTGACCGAGCGGGTACGCACCTGGACCGCCGGTTTCGGTTCTTCCTTCTTCACAGGTTTCACACTCTCCGCAGGAGCGGAAAGCAGACCGCTGCCATTGTGATCTTCCTGCTCTTCAAAGATCGGTTCCGGCGGCAGTTCTTCCTCTTCCGGGAGCAATTCCGGAGCCGTGGGCGCCAATGGAAGCTGCTGAGGCCTTTGAGCAACAGGTTTTTTCCCGCTGCGCTTCACAGAAGCGCTCTGGCTGACCGGTTTCTGTTTTCTCTGCAGCCCTTCCCACACCGGCTCTTCCATAACGGGAGCCCGTCTTTCTTCCGGTTCCTCTTTCGGGATCATGGCTTCCTTGTCGGGAATCGGTTGGGCGATCTCCCGAAATGTATCCCGGAGCTTCCGCAGGGATTGGCCCGCTTCTTCCCGAATCGAAGTTTTTTCGCTTTCTTTGCCTTCCGAGGCTGTCAGCAGACCCATCGTTGAACGGAAATCCGCCTCAATATCAGAGGTAAGCGCTTCTGCCTTCTGCTTTTCCGCCTCCAGGGCTTCAGCTTCCGCAGCCGTACGCACATCCCAATAGACATGCACCGGAACTTCCTCTTTATTATCCTTTTCCCGCTCACGGGCAGCCAGGAATCGCCATGCCTGCCAAATGAAAAATATCATCAGGAACAGCAGCAAAATCAGCATACCGCTGTTGCCGAGCACATTGGTGACCATTGTGACCACCGTCCCGGCAATGACACCACCGGCTTCCTCAGGAGGGGTGACCGGGATACTCTTGTTCGCGTTATACTGCAGCACAAGCGCCACAAAAAAATACAGTCCAAGGAAGTAAAAATAACGCCCAAAATGCATGACCTTGAAGCGCTCGATGTTCCGCATCCAGAAGCGCACACAGAAAACAACCACCCAGACATAAAACAGGAAGCTGATGGCGCCAAACAGGTGCCGGGACATCTCCACACTCCAGACAGCCGCAGGCCGGTCATTCCCGGATGCGATGGAATAAAGGCAGAGCAGCGCGAAAGTAAAGAAGGGAACCAGCAGAAAATCCCAGATTCCCTTGTGCTTCATGAAGAAAAGCCGGATCGGCCCTTTGTCTTCATAAGCCCTCCGCTCGGCCAGGGTCTTCGGCTGTTTTCCCCGCTCTTTGATCTGCGCTTTTTTCTCTTTCCAACCATCGGACGCGGTCAGTGGCTTGGTCTGTTTGGGCTGTTTAGCCTTCTTTTCAGTCTTTGCAGGCTTTTTCGCTGCCGCAGCAGTCGTGGATGTTTTTTTAGCAGACTCTTTTTTTACAGCAGATTTTTTTTCTGAAGCTGTGTTTTTGTTTGTTTTTGCCTTTGTTTCTTTCGGCTCTTTTTTTGTTTCTTCTGTCTTTGCCATATGCCTTATTTTAACATAAATTCTATATAAATCAATACATCTATAAACACTTTAATATTGCAAGAAGAGTGCCAAAACCAGTCAAATGCGATTAATCATATTTTGTGTTCCTCCAACTCCATTTCCAATCAAATTCTAACAAAATAACCATATAATTTATCGTGATGCATCATTGAAAAGGAGGTTTTTAATGACAGCACATAATCTTGATGCAAACGAAGTCGTCAAAGCCCTGGGTTCCGACCAGATAAACGGTCTGAACGGGAGCCAGGTCAGCGAACTTCGCGCAAAATTCGGCGAAAACAAACTGCGCGAAAAGAAAAAGAAGACCAATTTTCAGCGCTTCATCGACCAGTTTAAAGATGTGATGATCCTGATCCTGATCGCCGCAGCCGCTATCTCCTTCTTCATCGCCATCTCGGAAGGCGACCCGGAAGGGTTTTTCGAACCGATCCTGATCCTGGTGATCGTCATCGTCAACGCCATCATCGGGACCATCCAGGAAAGTAATGCGGAAAAGGCGCTGGACGCCCTGAAGAGTCTCTCCGCTCCCCATGCCCGGGTGATCCGGGACGGGGACGAGAAGATCATCGACGCCTCAGATCTGGTTCCCGGCGACATCATCCGCCTCGAAGCCGGTGATTTTGTCCCGGCAGATGCCCGGCTGATCCGCTCCGTGAGCCTGAAGAGCGAAGAATCTGCCCTCACCGGCGAATCGCTCCCTTCTGAAAAAGATGCCTCGGTCACCGTGGATGAGAAGGCGCCGCTGGGTGACCGGGTCAACATGATCTACTCCGGCTGCTCCATCAGTTACGGCACCGCCACCGCGGTGGTGACCGCCACCGGCATGGACACCGAAATGGGCAAGATCGCCAACCTGCTGGAAGGTGAAGAAGAAGGACCGACACCGCTGCAGGAAAAGCTGGCGCAGCTCGGCAAATACCTGGGCATCATTGCCCTGGCAGCCTGTGCCATCGTCTTTGTAGTCGGTCTGACCAGCGGCATCCCGGTGATGGAGATCTTTATGACCGCCGTTTCCCTGGCCGTCTCTGCCATTCCGGAAGGGCTGCCCGCCATCGTCACCATCGTGCTTTCCCTCGGGGTCCAGCGCATGGTCAAAAAGAACGCCATCATCCGGCGTCTGCCGGCTGTTGAAACGCTGGGCAGCGCCTCGGTGATCTGCTCCGACAAGACCGGAACCCTGACCCAGAACCGTATGAAGCTGGTCAAGGTCTATCTTGATGGCGCAGACAAAACGGAAGATGTCACAACGGATAATTCCGAAGCGGTAAAACGCCTGCTGACCTACGGTACGCTTTGCTGCGACGGTTCTGTGGTTTTCAACGGGACCGAAGAGATCCATATCGGTGATCCCACAGAAACCGCTATCGTGCTGGCAGCCCACCGCAACGGTATGCCAAAAGATGCTTTGAACAACAAATATCCTCGTCTGGGTGAGATTCCCTTTGATTCGGACCGCAAACTGATGACGAGCATCAACCGCATTGACAATTTGAACATTGCGATCGTGAAAGGCGCTTTTGATGTGATGGCTCCCCGCTGTATCAAAGGAGACATCAAAAAAGCTGCTGCAGTCAATGAGGCCTTGAGCAAAAATGCGATCCGTGTCCTGGCAGTGGGATACAGGGTGCTTGATTCCGTTCCGGCTGAACCGAAAGGGGAAGAAATTGAAAGCGGACTGACCTTTATGGGGCTGGTCGGTATGATCGACCCGCCGCGTCCGGAAGCCCGGGATGCTGTTGCAGTGTGTAAGCAGGCCGGTATCCGTCCGGTGATGATCACCGGCGACCATGTGGTTACCGCATCCGCTATTGCCGCAGACCTTGGTATCCTGCGGGAAGGCGACCGTGCCATCACCGGTCCGGAGCTGGACGCCATGTCTGAAACGGAACTGGACAATGAAGTCGAAAATATCTCCGTCTATGCCCGCGTTTCACCGGAAAACAAGATCCGCATCGTCAAAGCCTGGCAGAAGAAGGACCAGATCGTTGCCATGACCGGCGACGGTGTGAACGACGCTCCGGCATTGAAGGCCGCCGACATCGGCTGCGCCATGGGCATCACCGGCACGGACGTCGCCAAGGGTGCAGCGGACATGACGCTGACGGACGACAACTTCGCCACCATCGTGGAAGCGGTCCGTGAGGGACGCGGCATTTACGCCAACATCAAAAAGGTGGTCGGCTTCCTGCTGGGCACCAACATCGGTGAGATCATCACCGTCTTCACCGCCATGATCCTCTGGCACAAAGCCCCGCTGCTTTCCATGCAGCTGCTGTGGATCAACCTGGTCACTGACGGTTTGCCGGCTGTCGCGCTGGGCGTAGAGCCGGTGGAAGATGACGTGATGTACAAAAAACCGAAACCGAAAAATGAAGGCATCTTTGCTCACGGGCTGGGACTGCGCATTATCCTGCAGGGACTGATGATCGGCATTCTCTCACTCGCGGGGTTCTACCTTGGCGAAAAGATGACCGGAGAATTGGCAGGCGGGCAGACGCTGGCCTTCATGGTGCTGGCGCTCTCTCAGATTGTGCAGGCTTTCAACATGCGTTCAGAGCATTCCCTGTTCAAAATCGGCCCCTTCACCAACAAAAAGCTGAACGGGGCGGCGGCACTTTCGATCGTGCTGATGTGCCTGGTGCTCTTCACCCCGGTCCGCAGCATTTTCGGGCTCATCACCCTGCCGGGGAATGTCTACCTCATCGGGCTCGGACTGATCTTCGTCCCGTTCGTTGTGATGGAGTTCTCCAAAGCATTCGGCCTGACCAGATATTTCAGGGAAAAGTAATAATTCAGAGCAACTATTCAGAACGAAGCACACAGAGACTGCTCTGCTGATGTTGCGAAGCCAACACAGCAGGGCTGTATCTCGTGATGCGTTATCCGGTTCAAAACAGTTATAAAATCAGACAGGATCTGAGGGGCGGGACTCGACCCGTCCCTCTTTTAACTCCAAATGAGTCAGAAGCGCCTTCAGCCGCGGACGGTTGTAGCGCTGGACCAGGATGAAAGGCAGATTTCCGAGGATCACATAGATCAGGTACATCACGACTCCTCCGACTCCCCGCCAAAGTCCGAGGAGCCAGAGCCCGGCAAGATTGAGCAGACTGTGTACAGCTTCTGCCGTACAGGTCTCGCTGATCATCGTGCGGACAGTTTCTGCCGTGAAACCGACATTCAGCTTTTTCTGAGGCATCCAGCGCCGGAGAACCTGGCTGACATCCGGGATCCTTGCCTGCCAGCTTTTGATATGCAGTTTCTCATAGATCTTCCCGCCCAATTCCCAGGCACGTTCTTTAAACAGGAACCCCTCCGGGTCCGGGCCATATTTGGAGATGATCCGCCCGACCGGATAGGCAATGACGCCGAGAAAACCCATGTAAAGAACGCAATTTACGAATCCCATAGCATAATCATAATAGATATTGATCAAAAAATCAATATCTAAAGCCCGTAAATTTCGCTGTACTTTTTCTTAAGGTAGCGGCAGTACGGCTCAGGAGTGAACTTCGCGCCGCAGTATTGCTCAAACAACGGCGCCGGGTCTATCAGGCAGCCGTAGCGGAACACATGCTCCGTGAGCCATTCGACGATCGGCGCCAGGTCACCCTTCACGCAGCAACTGTCCACATCCACATCCTGCCGCATCCGTTCACACATCTGTGCGCCATAGGCATTCCCGAGAGCATAGGTCGGGAAGTAGCCGAAAGCTCCGCCGCTCCAATGGGAATCCTGCAGCACGCCCTTCGTGTCGTTCGGCACGTCCACGCCCAGGTATTCCTTCATTTTTTCCTGCCAGATCCGCGGCAGATCGCCCACCTTGATCTCACCCTTGATCAGTCCCTTCTCGATCTCATAGCGCACCATCACATGGAGGCAGTAGGTCAGCTCGTCGGATTCCGTACGGATCAGCGAAGGGCGGGCAATGTTCACCGCCCGGTAATATTCCTCTTCACTGACATCCGCGAACTGTTCCGGGAAAAGTTCCTTCATCTTCGGCAGTATGAAATCACAGAACCCCCTGCTGCGCCCGATGATGTTTTCAAAGAAGCGCGAAATGCTCTCGTGAATGCTGGAGGAAGCGCCGGAAGCCAGCGAAGTGAAACGCAGCTCATCACCGGTGTGCAGCTCATAGAGCGCATGACCGCCCTCGTGCATCACGGAATAAAAGGAGCTCATCACCTCATTGAGGTAGTAGTGCGTGGTGATGCGCACATCATCGCGGTTGAATTCCAGCGTGAAGGGATGCTCCGTTTCGCCAATGGAGCAGTGAGCGCGGTCAATGGTCAGCGCTTCCATCAGATAATCGGAGAGAACACGCTGTTTTTCAAGCGGAGCCTCCCGGTGGAGAAAATCGGAGCGCGGCTGCCAGCCTTTTTCCGAAATAGTGCGGACCAGCGGCACGATCGTCTGCTTCAGATGCGCAAAGAAATCGTCCAGAAATTCTTCCGTCAGCCCGTATTCATACTCATTCAGCAGCACGTCATAGGGCTTTTTTTCGTGCTTCGGGTCCCAATAGTCAATAAAGCGCAGCTGGGTCTCCACGATCTTTTCAAGATAAGGGCCAAAGGAGGCAAAATCATTGTCACGCTTGGCCTTGACCCAGACATTCTGAGCCTCTGAGACCAGCACATCATATTGAACATATTCCTCCTGCGGGATAGCCTTCATGCGGTCATAGTCACGTTTCAGGAATTCGGCTTGCCGGGCAATCCGTTCCGGGAGGTTCGCCTTCTGTTCCGTGAGCTGTTCCAGCAGCTCACCCGTCCGGTCAGAAGCAAAGAGCCCATATCGCTCTTTGCTCAGATATTCCGTCACCACGCTGCGTCCTGACGTGCTGTCCTGTGGTGCAGCCGTCATGGCGTCCAGCTCCACCAGTGAGGAAAGATGCCGAAAAACATAAAGCGAGCGCTCCAGCTCATCCAGTTTTTTGATCAGATCTTCATTCATAATGCCCCTTATTAAACCCTTCAAATTTTGACCTCATTCACAGTTCATTCTTTATGGCGCGGGATTCAGATATATTTTATCTTGGAAAGTAACTTTCCCGCGCCATGATTTCCGTGGGGCGAAGCTCCTGCTCCGCATTCAAACTGGGCGTCAGCCCGTACCTTACGTAGCAGGTTATACTATGCAGCCCCCATACCCCCGCCTTGATAGTTTTCAGAGGAGCTCTTAATGTGATTGTGTCCTTTCAAATCGCGTGATAAGTGAAGGATCCCTGTCCGCCTTCGATGATGGAACCGGAATCCGCGTCATAAAGCTGAAAATAGAAGGTCGTCCAGCCCAGGTTTTCACTGCCATAGGCCGAAACCGTGAAAGAACACCGTCCGCCGGGCAGCACCGGGTCATTCGTGCGGTCAGAAAAAACGCTCTCCGCATGTCCCGTGTATTCGCCTACGTTCCCTACGTGGCGCATTTCAATCCGCGGCGGCCAGACCAGCGAGCCGTCATTTTCAAAGACCACGTCCACATTGAAGCGCGTGTTCGGCGTATATTCCGTATGGAACTGACGAACCACACCGTTTTCGTCCTCGCCAATCGTATAGGCATAGGCGTTCACCTGTTTGGCATGCAGCCCGCGGTAAGTCCCATCCTCCTGCTGCACTGCACCTTCATAATAATCCGCGATGTTGGTTTCTACCACACGGGGACCTGCTTTCGCTTCAGGCTCCGGCGTGCTTTTTTCAACAGAAAGAACCGGCGTCGGCGTAACGGTCGGCGCCAGCGCTTCCGGAGCTGACCCCTCCCCGGCTTCCTGACCGGGAACGGAAAGGGCAGCGGCCAGTCCCACATAACCGGCCGCGGTGAATTTTTCCATCAGGTCCGCCTCGACCTCAGCGATGACTGTCGCCTTCATGGCCTCCGGGTTCATCGTCTGCACCACAGCCTCAACGATGGCTGACTGTTCGTCCATGCTGAGCTGCGGCTGAACGGCTGCCGCGGAGATCAACATCACAAGCAAAATGCCGGGTATGATCAGATTTCTAAAACTATTCATGCTTGCTTTCCTCTGTTTTTCATTAATATCCAAACGCAATTTTATCACCTTTATGCTAAAATTAGCCTTATGAAGAAAACACTCCTCCTGTTTATGCTCTGCTGTGCCATTCTGCTCAGCGCCTGTGCGGTTCCCCATGCAGATCCGACAGCCACTCCGACCGAAGAACCTACCCCGACCGAGACCCCAATCCCGGAACCCACACCGACATTTCCTCCCGCCGCAGCCCGGGTCAATGGACTCGTGATCGCCATCGAAGACGTGGACCTGAAAAAGGCCCAGCTCCGGGAAGCCTATGAACAGCTGGGCGAGGATGTCCCCGATGATGCTGCCCTGCGGGAAGAAGCCATGGATGACCTGATCAATGAGACGCTGTTCCTGTCTGCAGCCCAGCTTCGCGGCATCGCACCCGACAACACCGACCTGGAAACACAGACCCAGGCGCTCTGCATCAAACTCGGCTCCTGTGATGCTCTCCGCGAATGGCAATCGCAGAACCATTACAATCAGGACAGCTTCCGCAGGGCACTCGAACGGGAAACCGCTGCGGCCAACATGCGGGAGGTCATTTTTGCACAACTCAAAGACACAGAACAACTGCATGTTTACCGCATCTGGTCAGAGCGGCGCTCCGACCTTGATGAGGTGATGAACCGCCTGAACATGGGCATCTCCTTCACCGAAATGGCGAAGAATTATGACGAGGTGACCGGCGGTGATATGAGCTGGTTCCCCCGGGGTGTTCTCTTCTCTCAGGAAGCCGAAGACAGGATCTTCGACCTCAATGCCGGCGAACACACCGACATCATGGAACTTGACGGCGTATATAACATCTTCTATGTCGCCGAAAAACAGACCGGACGCGCCATGGACACCCAGGTGCAGCAGCTTGCCCAGCGCAAAGCTCTCACGGACTGGCTGGAAGAACAGAGAAAACAAGCCCAGATCGAGATCCTTTGATCATGCGGAAGAAGAAAACCTACGATTATGATGACCTGCCGGACCTGAAATACCGGCGTCAGCGGCGTCTTCGCCGGGAGCGGCGCGTCAAGTGGATCCTTGCCCTTTTCGCGATTCTTGTCATTGCAGTGATCGCGGTTTTCTTCCGTCACCTCGCGCTCAAAAATTTTGGCAGAAACTTCAAAGCCCCGCTGGAAAACCCTACTTACTGGTTTGAACAGACACAGGAAGTGCTGTTCCTGACCATCACGCCCACCATCTCCCAGACGCCGACTGCTACAGCGCCGACACCAACCTTTACCCCGACCGTCACCGCCACCCCTACCGTCTCACCGACGCCTACGCTCACGCCTACACCGAAGCTCCGGCCCCGCAAGACCGTGGAAGGCAACGCGGCAGACCTGCTGGCGCTGGCGGAAAGCACCATGACCGTCAGGCACTACACCCAGGGCAGCGCCTCACAGTACAGCGAAGAATGGTTTGAACTGCTCGGCAGCCCCTCTTCCTTCGACCCTGCGGAGGTCTATCCCAACGCGGACTGCACCTGGATGGGCGTCGCAGGCAGCCTGATGGACAAACGCGGCATACCCCAGATCGGCTATTATGTGCAGGTCGGTTATGCGGACGGATCCCTTTCGGAAACCCTTTCCGGGCTGTTCCCCATCTACGGTGACTCCGGCTATGAGATCACGCTGGGACGCCCGGTCCATCCCTTCGACAAACCTGTCTGGATCCAGATTCTGGACATGAACCGCCTGCCTGCTTCAGAAAAGATCTACTTCCGTCCCAACTCCGAGTGCGACAAAAGCCTCACCATGATCAATTTTCAGAAGGTACATTAATGAGTTTGGAGTTTAGAGTTCAGAGTGATATGAGCCACCTATGAACTACAAACTCCGAACTTCGAACCCCCTTTAAACTTCGCCATCATCTCATTGGTCAGGCTCAGACTGTCCGGCTGGAGTACAATATCCTCTCGTCTGACCCACGCTGCATATTTCAGCTCCGAGTCATCCCGGTGGATGGTATCATCACCGTCCACGTCACAGTAAAAGCCCATCAGCACATCAGCCGCGATCCCCCAGGGCTGCGACTTATAATACGTGATGTTCTTCACCTTCAGTCCGGCTTCTTCCATGACCTCCCGCTGAACGGTTTCCTCCAGTGTTTCGCCGATCTCGGTGAAACCGGCGATCATTGCGTTATGCCCATAGCCTTCCCGGTAACGGGTGAGCAGCAGCCGGTCCCCGTTCCTCACCCCGACGATCACCGCGGGATTGATGCGCGGATAGATCTTGCTGCCGCACTTCGGGCAGACCATCGCCCGCTCAGCCGAGTCAAATTCTGTCGGAGTTCCGCAAGCTCCGCAGAAACGGCTGGTCCGATACCATTGGTAAAGATGCCAGGCGGTGAAGGCGGCCATCACGGCTGTGTTGGAACGCTGCGGTTTACCGCGCATTTCCCGCAAGGTCAGCAGTTCATACCCTTCCGGTAATGCTTCAGATTCAAAGACCAGGAAATAGTGCACACCGCTCACGGAAAACAGATAAACCACGGTCTCATCACCGCGAAAATCCGCCCAAGAGGGAAAGGTGAACGCTTCGGCCGCCTCATCGTAGCGGGTCAGCAGCCGGTCCTCCCGGAACAGGATCACACGATCCCCGCCCTCCGGCTGCAGCGGCTCAAAATGATTGTTCAAAACATCCGGCAAAATATCCTGAATCATATTTCTTATTTCTTATTTCCCTATATTTCCCCGATGATCCCCTTCAGGGTCTCAGCAGATTTCTTCAGCTTTTCGACTTCCTCATCAGACAGGCGCAGCGGCACCCGGCCTTCGATTCCATCCCGACCCACGATCACCGGCATGGAGAGCGCCACATCCGTGATGCCGTATTCTCCGGTCTGCATGCTGGATACGGGCAGGATCGACTTCTCATCCCGGACGATTGCCTCACAGATCCTGCGTACCGACATTGCAATGCCATAATAAGTAGCGCCTTTCTTTTCGATGATCTGATAAGCGCTGTTCTTCACCGACTCAGCCAGCTCCTCCATCGCTTGTTCATGTTCATGATGGCCGCGCATCTCACAGAAATCCCACAGCGGAACACCGGAAACATTAGTACAGCTCCAGGCAGGGAACTCACTGTCGCCGTGTTCACCGATGATGAACGTATGGACAGAGCGGCTGTCCACCTTCAAATGCTCACCCAACAGGGATTTGAGACGGGCCGTATCCAGGACCGTACCGGAGCCGAAGACCCGGCTGGCCGGCAGTCCGCTGATCTTCACTGCCGCATAGGTCAGGATATCCACCGGGTTGGCAACGATCAGCAAAATGGCATCCCGGTTATAAAACGTGATCTGCGGGATGACCGAACGAAAAATAGCTACATTCTTCTTGACCAGGTCCAACCGGGTCTCGCCCGGCTTCTGGTTGGCGCCGGCCGTCACAACGATGAGCTGCGCATCAGCCAGGTCCGCGTAATCCCCTGCGTAGATTTTCATCGGCTTGGCAAAGGGCAGCCCGTGACTGATGTCCAGCGCCTCACCCTCAGCCTTTTCCCGATTGGAATCAACCAGCGCCATCTCCGAAAACATACCGCTTTCCATCAAGGCGAAAGCCGAAGCAGCCCCCACAAATCCGCAGCCGATGATCGCTGCTTTCCGATCATTGATCATAGTTTCCCCTTTTATATAACGGAGCCGGTTCTCAGTTCCCGGCCCCGAAAAATATTCTCAGTCCGATAAAAATCAAAATCACTCCGCCAAGGATCTGAGCCTTGCCGGAAAGCTTCGTGCCGAAAGCTTTGCCGATCTCTACGCCCCCGATACAGATCACGAAGGTCACCGCACCGATGATGAGCGAAGCGGTCAGGGCGGAAGCAAAACCGTACCCCGCGATCGTGAACCCCACGGAGAGTGCATCGATCGAGGTCGCCACGCCCTGGATCAGCAGATCGGTCACGCTCAGCGCAGGCTTTTCCCCTTCATCCTGTCCGCGGATCCCTTCGATAAGCATCTTGCCGCCGATATAAAGCAGCAGCGCCAGCGCAATGAACGGCGTCAGTTTCCGGAAAGATTCAAAAGCCTCAGCGATCACATGGACGCAGAACCAGCCGATAAGCGGCATCAGCGCCTGAAAGACACCGAAGACCGCCGCGATCAGCAGCTCCTTGCGCCGGGACATCTCCGGCTCATTTAAACCGTTGACTGCCGAGCTGGAAAAAGAATCCATCGCCAGCCCGACACCCAACAGAAAAGACTCGATAAAGAAAGCGCTGTTCATCATCCGTCTGTCCGTTAAGTTATCAGTCAATTGAATCGAAATAAAGCATCAATCCGGACATAACCGAACACTGACCACCGGTCACCGGCCACTGCATTAGAAATCATCGTCCATGAAGAAGAACTCACCGCCGCCTTCTTCATCATCAAAGAACTCGAAATCGCCGAAGTCATCAAACTCCTCAAATTCTTCATCTTCACTCAGGACAAAGTCTTCTTCGATCTTGTCACCCAGATAAGCGCCGACGATAGCCTTGCCCCAGCTCTCATGCTGCGCGATATAGTAATCCTGCAGTTCCGGAGTGTAGAAATCAAAATACACGTTGGAATAGATCGGGATCTCCGGCAGTTCATCATTGAACAAATCAATGAACTTGAGCCACTTCTGTACATATTCCAACACCTGACCCGGTTCCGTCCTGCGCATATCGACCGTAGCTTTATAAAGATCTTCCGTGCCGATTTCCGTGGAGAACCAGGAATATGCGGGCTTTCCATCCTTTTCACTGATCTGGAAATAAGAGGAGGGATCGAAAACACCCTCAAAGTTGCGGGCGATATAAATCAGGTCCGCATCCCATTTGTCAGTGGACAGATAGCGATCAATCAGGTCCGTCATCGGAACTGCTTCCATGGTCAGTTCAATGCCACAGTCTCTCAGGTTCGGTACCCAAAGCTCTTCCAGCACCTCGTTGATGTCATTGCCTTCAGGATAAATGAGCTTGAAGGTAAGGGTAACACGCTCCCCGTCGATTTCCTTCTCCCTCAGCCCGACCTCATTCATGATCCAGCCGTCATTATCCAGCAGAAGATTTGCGACGTTCAGGTTCAGCTCATAGACCAACAAATCGTCAAGGGACAGTTTGGCCCATTCTTCAAGCTCCCGCTCATAAGCCAGCTGGGCGGAATAATCATTTTCATTTTCCGGAGGATCGACCGGAGCGGCAATGGAACCGTTGACCAGCCCATACATCCACTGACCCAGACCGTAATAACTGTCCACCCGCAAACCGTAATAACCGGTATAAGCGCCGATGATCTCATCGCGGTCCATACACCAGGCCATCGCCTGACGCACAGCCTTGCTCTGAAATGCGGGATTATGACCGTTGAGACTGATGAATGCGATACCGGTGCGCGGATAGTTCACCATCTGGTAACCCTCGCCGATCATCGGAAGCAGCTTTTGGACCGTATCAGCCTTGGTGACCTTATTGAGAAGACCAAAATTCCCCCCGGCAAATTCATCTGCCATCGTTTCATTTTCAGCCAATGTAAAGGTCAGGGTCTGGATCAGCGGCATTTTCTCTTCAGCGTTTCCTTTATAATGGGGATTTGCTTCGAATTCCGCTGTCACCCCGTCCCAGGAAGTGAGCATATAAGGTCCGCTGACAACCGACGGATGAGACTGGTATCCTGTTTCCGGATCCAGGATCGTCTTTTTCAGCAGCTCCGCATTGAACACCGGTTCCTTCACACTCGGGTCTTCGTTGGCCAGGTAGATCCCGTAACCATCATCTTTCACTTTCACACCGGGAGCGATCACTTGGATTGGATAGGGATAGCAGGAAATCAGACCCTCTTCATAGAAAAAGGGCAGATAATCATGGGAAAGTGTGATCATGATCTGGTCGTCATCCAAAACCTGCACACCGGCAAGGTAGGAGACCTCTCCGTTGATATATTCACGGTAGCCGAAAATGTAGTCCATGCTTACCGGCCGCCCGCCCAACTCGCTGATTTCCGGAGCGATGTTGAGCAGGAAAGAAAACGCATAATCCCAGGCCGTGATCTGCGTTCCGTCGGAATAAAACAGGTCATCCTGCAGCGCGATCAGATAGCTCCTGTCACCTTCATCATTGTCCATAATGCCGATAGCGTTGACCACGGAGGGATCATGGGTGTACATCCCGGCTTCACCATCCCACATAATCAGGTTGTAACCATGGATCAGGTCGCGAACGTCCCCATCGGTTGTAACATCTTCCCACATTTCGGTAAAGAACTTGCCATGCATCGGTGTCGTGTTGCCGACGGTCAGATGTGTCGGCTCTTCCTGTTCCCCGTCTGCGGTAAATTCATCCTGCGCCATAACGGTGGATGTCAGTAAAAACAGAAGTGCAAGCAACAGAATACTGATTTTTTTCATGATTCAAATCCTCTTTTTTTCTTCTTCTGATGGTCCCAAAAGACACCTTTTAAATTATACATGATTCTTTTGTTTTTTTGGATTTTGATAGAGGGTCAGTATGGGGTCGGATTCCGCAGACCCGCGCGATGTGCGGAGCACGAGCGAAGAGTTGGAGGGATCTGACCCCGCTTGAGAAAGAGGGACGGTACCGCGAAGTGGGCCTGTACCTCGGACGCTCGGCACCTAATTGCCAAAGGTAAGACAGTCCTCCCCGGGGTACAGGCCCTTTCAGGACCCGTCCCCCCGAGTAGTGCTTAAAACAAAAAAAGTGAAGTTGGCAATTTCTTACTCTCCCGGGAGGTCGCCCTCCAAGTACCATCAGCGGACACGCGCTTGACTGCCGGGTTCGGTATGTTTCCGGGTATACCCACGCTCCTATGGTCACCAACTTCAC
>JAFRIR010000111.1 GCA_017432685.1 Flexilinea sp.
CGCCGGAAGTGATGGAAAATGGCAGTATGCATTTACTGAATTGCCGGTGAAGAATAACGGCAATACGATCAGCTATGTAATTTCCGAGGTTGTTCCGGATGGATATACATCAACGTTGAGCGGAAACAATCTGGTAAATACACACACACCGGAAGTGACCGAAGCGACGGTAACAAAGGTCTGGAACGATAATAACAACCAGGACGGGAAACGTCCGGCGAGCCTGACTGTGACGCTGTCCAACGGTCAGAATGTGACGCTGAACGCGGCCAACAACTGGACCGCAACCGTCGAGAATCTGCCGAAGTATGCGAATGGTGTGGAGATCGAATACAGCTGGACGGAAGGTGAAATGCCGGAAGGCTACACTCTGACGAAAACCTCTGTGGATGGAACGATCACGACACTGACGAACAGTTATAATACTGAGACGATGGAAGTCAGTGTCCGCAAAGTCTGGAACGACGCGGACAACCAGGACGGCATCCGCCCGGCAGAACTGATGGTGACCCTGTCCAACGGTATGGTCGTAACGCTGAATGAAGGGAACAACTGGGAAGCGTCCCTGACCGTGCCGGTATATGACAACGGTGCAGCGATCAACTATACCTGGAGTGAAGAAACGGCAGCAGGCTATGAACTGACCGACACTTCAGTCAACGGCACCATCACCACCCTGACCAATACGCACAAACCGGCTGAGACCGAAGCGACGGTGACGAAGGTCTGGGATGACAACAACAACCAGGATGGGAAACGTCCGGCAAGCCTGACCGTGACCCTTTCCAATGGCAGTACAGTCACGCTGAACGCAGCCAACAACTGGACCGCAACAGTCAAGAACCTGCCGAAGTATGCAAACGGTGTCGAGATCGAATACAGCTGGAGTGAGACAGTTCCTGCGGGTTACACCCTCAGCAGCGCTGACAAAGCCGGAACCGTCACAACACTGACGAACAAGCATGAGATCGAAAAGACCGCTGTCAACGGCGTCAAGGCATGGACCGATAACAACAACGAGTTCGGGAAGAGACCGGCAGCCATCACGATCAACCTGCTGGCGAACGGCACACCAACAGCCAGCAAGACTGTAACGGCTGCTGACAACTGGGCTTACAGCTTCAGCGATCTTGACAGGTATGCGGGCGGACGCGAAATCACCTATACCGTGACCGAAGAGGCCGTGGCCGGATACACCACCACGGTCAACGGAACGAATGTGATCAACACGCTTGTTACCTACCCGGTGACCTATCGCTATACCGGTTTCGTCCCGGCAGGAGCGCCGGAAGTCCCGGCAGGGGCTGATTACCCGGCTGACGTGACCGTGACGGTTGCCGCGGATCCGGAACTGAGAGGCTATGTCTTCAGCGGCTGGACAACATCCGATGCCACCGTGACCGATGGCGCGTTCAACATGCCCGCAAAGCCGGTCGAACTGGTAGGCTCCTGGAGCACGAAAGCGCTGGAAATCAGTTCTTCCACCAGAAGCTGGATCTATGACGGCCAGTACCATACGGATGAGGTCTACACTGTGACCTATGGCGGCACGACGGTCTTCCCGGTCGATGAGAACGGAAAGGTCTTCCATCTGCCTACCGGTGACACATTGACCATCATCCCGACTACCACCGGTGTGAGGGACGTCGATCCGACCTATAACCAGAACAATACCTTCAGCTATTCCCTCGAGAATGCTGAAACCTACACGGATGTAACGACACACTTCGGTACGCTGAGCATCATCCCGCGGGAGGTCGTCGTGACCATCGTCGGCAACACTGATACCAAGGTCTACAACGGTTCCGAACAGCAGGTGGAAGGTTATAACGTCACCAACATCAGTGAACCGCTCTATACTGTGTCCGACTTCAGCTTCAGCGGTGATGACACCGCGAAGGGCACCAACGTCGGCACCTACCCGATGGGCCTGGCGGAAGATCAGTACACCAACAATAACCCCAACTTCTCGGTGACCTTCGACGTTACCGATGGCTGGCTGCAGATCACTCCCAAGCCGGTGACCGTCACTGCCCATGATGCCGAGAAGAAATATAACGATCCGGTTCCGCCGCTGACCGCGGACGTGGATGGCGCCGTGAACGGTGACACCGTCACCTACACGCTGACCACGACCGCGAACCAGACCAGCCCGGTCGGAGAATATCCGATCACCCCGTCCGGTTCTGAAGTGCAGGGCAATTACATCGTGACCTACATCCCGGCGACCCTGACCGTGACACCGATCACCGTCACCGTGACAGCTGAGGACAAGACGAAGGTTGCCGGTGAGCCCGATCCGGAGCTGACCGCCACCGTTGACGGTCTGGTGAACGGCGACACGATCACCTACACCATCAGCCGCGATGAAGGGGAGAACCCGGGTTCCTATCCGATCACTCCTGCCGGTCCGACTGAACAGGGCAACTATATCGTGGTTTATGTCCCCGGTACTCTGACCATCACCGCCCCGGTGGCTGATGACCGTGAGTACACCGTGACCTATGTCTACATCGGCACCGTACCGGAAGGCGCTCCGGCCGTTCCGGAGAAGAAGAGCTACCATGTGGGTGACTCCGTCCCGGCGGCGGAAGTCCCGAGCATGGAGAACTACGAGTTCAAGGGCTGGAACGGTGAAGTGAGCGCCATGCCTGCCGATAACGTGACCGTGACCGGACAATGGGTACCGCTGACGCATACCGTCATCATCAAATATGTCAACATCCTCACCGGTGAGGAGATCATCGAACGGGTGACACTCGAGAACTTGCCGGTCGGCGAAAGCTTCTACATGGAAAATCCTGAAATCGAAGGCTATCGCCTGCTGGGTGACGAATTTGTGACCGGCATCATCGGGAACAAAGATGTCATGATCACCGTGTTCTATCTGCCGCTCTCACCGGCGCCGGCTGAACCTTCCGAAGGCGGCGAGGAGGATGAACCGGGTGACGAAGATAGCATTCCGGAACCCCCGTACACCCTCTACCAGCTGGTCGACATCGCTGACTTCGAGACACCTTTGGGCCTCGGCGGTCTGAACATCAATGTCGGGGAATGCATTGAGTAAATAAAGAAGCACACTGAGACTGCCCTGATGCTGCCGCTTCGCCGGCACATCAGGGCTGTATCGTGTGTGCGTCAATGGATGATGAGGGAAAAGCGCACAACGTGATACGCCCCTGCCGTGCGGGCTTCGCCGCAGCGGCAGAAACGTCTCAGTCGTGCTTCCCGGTTGAAGGATAAAATGGAGGAAAGAGCGTGAGGAAAGGTATCATTTCATTATTCTTGATGATGTCAGCGGTGTTCTGCCTTACCGACATGGCATTCGCCCAGGAGCTCGCAGAGGAGGATTTCGCTGAAGTACCGGCAGAAACAAGCTTCGAAGACTTTGGCGAAAATGAAGAAGCCTCATCCATCCTCTCTGACCGGATCGAGTACTCGATGGAAGAACTGAATGTGGCCACCATCAACCCGCTGAACGGCAACTTCATGGACGACGTCTGGGGCAAGATGACCAGCGACATCGACGTCTGGTACCTGCTTCACGGCTACGACCTGGTCCACTGGAACGGCGAGGGCGGCATGTACGAGGCCGATGACACCGTGGTCAGCGGCATCGTCGTCACCACTGACGGCAGCGACAACCAGACCTTCACCATCGCGCTTTATCCGGACCTTTACTACTGTGACGGCACCCGTATCACCGCCTGGGATTATGCCTTTTCCACCCTGCTCAGCATCGCGCCGGAAGTCACCGAGATAGGCGGCAACATCCGCCGGCCGGACTACCTGAAGGGCTATGAAGAATACGCCTCGGGCGATGCCTCTTACCTCTCGGGTTTCCGGGTGATCGACGATGACCTTTTCTCCATCACCATCAAGGGCGAGTATCTGCCCTTCTTCTACGCCATGGGCCTGCTTTCGACCACGCCCTATCCGATCAGCGAGATCGCTCCGGGGGTGAAAGTCGCCGATGACGGACGCGGGATCTACCTGACCAACGAAAGCGGCAGCGGCGATCCCATTTTCACCGCTGAATTGCTCAAGAAGACAATGCTGGATCCGGAAACGGGCTATATCTCCCATCCGAAGGTCACCAGCGGCCCCTACAAATTGATCTCCTATGAAGACGGTGTGGCGACCTTTGAAGTCAATGAATATTACAAGGGCAACTATGAGGGCGAAACGCCCCTGATCCCGCGGCTGACCTTTGAGGACCTGCCCCGGGAGGAGCTGATCCGCGCGCTGGAAAGCGGCAGGATCGGTCTGCTGAACAAGATGAGCTCCAGCGAGATCGTGCTCTCCGGCATCGGCGCGGTGACGAACAACAACACGCGGCTGGCCTTTGCCAACTATCCGCGGACGGGTCTGGCGTTCATCAACTTTAACACCGAAAAACCCATCATGGGCGAAGAGGCAGTCCGCAAAGCGCTGGCGCAGCTGTTTGACAAGGATCAGTTCATCGCTGAGACCGTCGGCAACTTCGGTCTGCGCGTGGACGGATTCTACGGCATGGGCCAGTGGATGTACCAGATCCTCAGCGGCGCTCTTGCCTATCCGGTGGAAGAACCGGGGCCGGACAACGAGATGACGGATGCCGAATATGACAAGCAGATGCGGGAATGGGAAGCGCTGACGCTCGATGAAATCCCGGTGTATGAATATGACCCGGATGCGGCGGCTGCGCTGCTGAGCGAGGCGGGTTGGAACCTGAACGCGCAGGGCGAGCCTTTCCGACGCGGCGTGGATGAAGTGCGCTGCAAACGCTTCGGGGACGAACTGGTGCCGCTGGAACTGAGCATGGCATATCCGATCGGCACCCCCGCGGAGGAAGCACTGGTCCACCTGACCGAAGCGGCGGCTCAGGAAGGTTATCTGATCCGCCTGACTGCGATCCCGATGGAGGAGCTGCTGCATCAGTATCACAACGTCTCTCCGCGGGAATTTGACCTGATGTTCCTGGCGCTGAACTTCGACATCATGTTTGACCCCTCTTCCGATTTCGTTGAACGGGAGGATGCCGAGGCGATGTGGACGGAAACCCAGTTTGCGGATCAGGAGCTATATGACCTGACGGTCGACATGCGCAAGACGGAACCGGGGCAGCTGCTGGAATATATCCAGAAGTGGCTGAAATACCAGCAGCATCTGATGGAAAAATTGCCGATCATTCCGCTGTATTCGAATGTGTATTTTGATTTCTATGCGCGGGTGCTGCAGAATTATAACGTGGCGGCGAACGTGACCTGGACGCAGGCGATCGTCCCGGCGTACCTGGGGTACAATGCCGAGGAGCCGGACGAGGCGCTGCTGGATGAGTTCGGGGAATTCGGCGACGAAGAATTTGACGACGAATTCATTGAGTTTGAATAAAGAAAGTTAAGAATTAAAAATTAAGAGTTAAGAGTTAAAAAACACGAGGGGACGGAGCACACGGAGACTGCTCTGATGCTGCCGCTTTGCCGGCACATCAGGGCTGTATCTCGTGATGCGTCAAAGGATTTGAGAAAAAAGCGCACAACGTGATACGCCCCTGCCGTGCGGGCTTCGCCGCAGCGGCAGAAACGTCTCAGTCGTGCTTCCCGGCTGCCGCGCAGCCGACAAATGAGCACACGGGGGACGGAGCACACGGAGACTGCTCTGATGGTGCCGCTATGCCGGCACATCAGGGCTGTATCGTGTGTGCGTCAATGGATGATGAGGGTGAAGCGCACAACGTGATACGCCCCTGCCGTGCGGACTTCGCCGCAGCGGCAGAAACGTCTCAGTCGTGCTCCGTTCCCTGAGATTAATTCTGTTGACATAATTGGAAATAAATATATAATTAGAATTATGGAAAAGTTGGTTGTTGCCTTCCTTCTGATTTTAATGCTCCTTGCACCTCTCGCGGTAAGCGCCGATGGAGGAGGTCCTGATCCGGAGCGGACGGTCGGCGATGACATGATCGAGATCCTGAACAACAATCTCGACAACCTTTTCCCCATCACCTCCATTAAAGAATATTTCAACCCCTACCACGAGGCGCTGTATTCCAACGACGGCATGGAGACCGTCATCGAGATCGAAAACGACGAGGGAAAGCGGAACATCCGTATGTTCGCGAATGCCGATTCGGTCCATGACCATCTGGCCTATGAATTCATCGACGAAGGGTACCTGAAAAACTTTCTGCTGACGATGGAGGTCACCGTCCGCGATACCTGGCCGAAGGGGCAGGGCGGCTGCTTCGTCGGATTCACCAATTACGGCGTCTCGGCCTTCCATGGTTATGACGGCGCCCATGTGGTGGCGCTGGTCTCGGACGCGAAGAACATGGAGATCTATCTCAAAAATCACGACCTGGACGCCGGGGAACATTTCCCGCTGGAAACCCGCGGGAAGGAAACCGCGAAGCTTTCCATCGTCCATCTCACCGGTCATACTTATGTCTATCTTGATGGGAACTACGCCGGGCAGCTGCATGACGGGCTGGAGGGTCCTTTCCACCTGCTTTACGGTACGGCGCTGTTCACGGAGGGTGACTCAGCCGCCTGTACCTTTGATAACATGATGCTGAAGAGGCTGGGGAGTGAGAAATAAGAAATAAGAACTAAGAAATAAGAAATAAGAAATGAAGCCAGGACCCGAAAGGAGACTGGCTTCAGGACCAAAGAGGTGACAAGGGGCCGGTTGCCTGAAGGCACATAGCGAAGCGGTTCGACAGAAATGTGCCGGAAGGAACCGTCTCCCTTGTCACCGGAAAATAACAGCAAATCATCGGTGACAACAGGGACGGTTCCCTCTGGCACCGTAGGGGAGACACTCAATTTATCAGGCGAAGAATCTGGTCAAGACGGTGCCGCCGGGCAACCGGCCCCGTAGTCACCCAGGAGCCGAGTCCCCGAGGTGACAAGGGGCCAATTGCCTGAAGGCACATAGCGAAGCGGTTCGACAGAAATGTGCCGGAAGGAACCGTCTCCCTTGTCACCGGAAAATAACAGCAAATTATCGGTGACAACAGGGACGGTTCCCTCTGGCACCGTAGGGGAGATACTCAATTTATCAGGCAAAGGACCTGGTAAAGACGGTGCCGCCGGGCAACCGGCCCCGTTGTCACAAAAGGATGAAGGTTCGATTGAAAGAAACACGGAGTTGGTTACGGAATAAGCAAATCGCGGGAGGCACGCGGAAAGCCCTGCTTTTTGTGCTGTTTATCTGCGTCCTTTTCGCTTCTTTCGGATCAGCCGGGGCGCAGGATTTCGACGATGAGTTTGAGTTCGAGGATGATCCCGCTTTCGGAAACGGTTTCGTGAATCCGACGCCGGAGACACCCTCCGATGACAGTGACGGTTTTGAATTTATCCCGATATCCTACGATGATGCGCCCAATTCCGATGATGAATTCGAATTTATCGATTTTGACGATGAATTTGAATTTGATGCGCCAACGTACGGAGATGACTTCGGTGATTCCGCTGAGATCGAGGATCCCGGGGATGAGGCTCCCGAAATCACGGAGGAAGAAGCGCTCTCCGACCCGGACCTGCTGCTGAGCGTGGCTGACGAGTTGTTTTTCCGGCGCGTTGGCCCCGATGAAACTTTCTGGCAGTCCCAGGGCTACCTCAACGAGGTGCTGGAGGGTGACATCATTTACCAGCATTTTGTCCGTGAAGGGATGGGTTCGGAAGTGCTGATGTCCATGTTCCCGGCGGAAACCACGGCCCGGGCGGGGAAGCTCCGTCCGAGCATGACCCAGGCCTGGGAACGGGACTACCACGTCACGATCACGGTCATCCGGACGGAGAACGTCCCGAAAGGCGCCGGCGGGTGCTGGCTGCGCTACAGCAACGTCCGCACCAAGGGTGAGGGCGGTGAAAGCGGGCTGATCCTGTTCCCGGGACGGGAGGCTCTTGCCTTTGAACCGCTGGGAAACCATCAGGACCTGGTCTATACGCCGGTGGCGGATCTTTCCGCCCTGAACCTGGACAGCGCGATCAAGTTTGATTTCGTCCGCCTGGATGGAGTCACCTTCATCTATGCCAACGGGAAGTTCCTTTTCCGTTTTGAGGACGGCTTCGACGGAAAGATGTCCTTCGAAGGTGGTGTGGAGATCTATGAGGGCGGCAACCGGGTGCGGTGCGATTTTGATAACTTTACGATGAGATACAGATAAAAAAAAAGTAATAAGAAATAAGAAATAAGAAATATGAAATAAGAAATAAGAAATAAGAAATAAGAAGTTAGGGAATAGAATATAGGATATAGGATATAGGGAATAGAGAAGCACAAGGGGACGGTTTTTGCGCTGCCGCATCACCGGCACGCAAGAACTGTCATCATGTGCGGGAAATGAGGAAGTAGACATTAGACATTAGACTGTGGTTCGTTGATGGTATCGGGTGTCAGGCAAAAGGTATATAATAGATAAGCGCTAACGTCTAAAAAGTCTAAAGTCTAACGTCTAACGTCTAAGGTCTATAGTCTAACGTCTAAGGTCTGATTACGAAAGCAGGAAAATGAAACGGGTTTGGGGTTTATTATTGCTGATGGCGCTTTTGGGAGCTGCGCTGCCGTGCGGTGCGCAGATCTCGAAGGTTGATCCGATCCTGCTCAAGACGCCCAATCCCTGGGTGTATGAGTGCACGGAAGAGCTGGTGCTTGAGCTGCTGGTGGCGCCCGAGATCACCTATTCCACCGGCGGACGGGACGCGGAAAATTACTTCTTCTACCTCACTGTGGAGTTCCTTTACCTGCAGGACTGGCCCTGGAATGGGCTGGACAAAAGCTCTTTCCAGCTGCGTCATGACGCGAGCGGGGAGATCATCCCGCTGAATTATATGATGACTTCCATGCTCGGGATCAAAAATCACTGGAAGACCATGGCGGACCCGCTGGAACTGGGCAGTTTGATCAAGCTGGACCTGGTGTTTGATGTGGACGTCACCGATGAGACGGGGTGGACGCTGCTCTTCAGTCCCGCGGCACGCGGCGATGAGCCCTCCTGCGAGGTTGAGATCCCGCTGAGGGTGGGGAGGTTGGAAAGACATTAGACGTTAGACTTTAGACATTAGACTTTAGGAAGCACATGGAGACTGATCTGATGCTGCGGCGAAGCCCGCACAGCAGGGCAGTATCTCTTGTGCGCGGGATTAGACATTAGGGGTTAGGAAATAGAATGAAGCGATTAATTTGGATTTTTCTGGCGGTGGTGATGCTTGCCGCGGGATTTGGTACGGGCTGGGCACAGGACGGGACAGATGAAGACGAGGACGTCCTCGCAAAGTTCCCCATCTCCAAATATACCTACCGCTTCCTGCAGCCGAAGAAGCACCAATATTTTCGCTTCCCCGTCGAGGTTCCTTCTTTTGACCCGCTGGACCTTAAATATTTTCCCCACGAAAGCTGGGACCAGGAACAGTGGGGACTTCTCGTCCGCTATGAGGATTCCTATACCCTTCAGCAGCTGATGATGCTGCGCGACCCGGTGGAGACCTGGACTTTCCAGGGAAATGCCATCGGACCCGATTATGGCTTCCTGGATGATTTCTATCTCTACGCGACGCTGTTCGTCAGCGACAGTTCGCCGGATGATGCCGGCTCCTGTTATGTTTACTATTCCGACTCGCTGGTCAAAGGACTTACGATGAACACGGGCATTATGGTGGATCCGGAAAGCGGGATCTTTCACGTGGACAATATCTATGACCTGCCTTACGCGCTCACCAACAAGACGCATGACATGAACATGCTGGAGGCCTGGGAAGGCAGCGATTTCCCGATCGACGAAAACGATATATCGTCCTCTTCCTATGCGGCGGGGGATTACCGTTATGACCTGATGGACCTCCAGTTCCAGCGGGACTGGGATTCCGTGAAGAAGCTTCACCATATTCCGGGCTCGACCGTTCGGGCTTACCGGGTCGAGCTGATCCGTGAGGGAACGCATCTGCGGGTCTACATCAACGGAAAACTGGCTGCGGAGCTGGACGACGGGATCGTGGATACGGACGAGAACTGGAACACCATTCCCTCGAAGGTGTCCTGGTCTTATGGGCCGCTGCTTCACGATGGCGGTGAGACGGTGACCTGTTCCATCGGTGCGCTGTATATTATGGGGCACGAGAGACATTAGGAATTAGGAATTAGGAATTAGGATATAGGGGATAGAAGAAGCACATGGAGACTGATCTGATGCTGCGGCGCAGTCCGCACAACAGGGCAGTATCGAATGTGCGCAGCAAGACATTAGACATTAGGAAGCACACGGGGACGGTTTTTACGCTGCGGCGAGGCCCGCACGCAAGAACTGTCATCTTGTGCGAGACTTTAGACATTAGACATTAGACATTAGACTTTAGACGTTAGGAAGCACATGGAGACTGATCTGATGCTGCGGCGCAGCCCGCACAGCAGGGCAGTATCGAATGTGCGCAGCAAGACATTAGACATTAGGAAGCACACGGGGACGGTTTTTGCGCTGCGGCGAGGCCCGCACGCAAGAACTGTCATCTTGTGCGAGACTTTAGACCTTAGACTTTAGACTTTAGATGTTAGGAAGATGATGAAGTGAGAATGAAGAAGGTATTGTTTTTCTCCGCGGCGGTGGTGATGCTGATTTTTTCGGCGGTGGCGCCTGTTTTGGCCTCGGACGTGACGATCAGCTATTATTACCGGCCGGACCGGGAGGAGATCCCGAACCGGCTGTATGTGGGTTGGGTCGCGGATGCCGGTGATTATTCGATCAAGCTGCTGCAGGATCCGGTGCTGACGAAGTCCAACAACTATCTGGTCGCCGACCGGGAAACGATGTATCTGGTGCTGCGGGTGGCCATCACCAATAACAACGAAGACTATGGCGGCTGGCTGGCGCCGGATTCCTTCTTTATCCAGGATACCTATCTTGGCCGTTACTACGGGACCTATGCGCTGGATATCGCTGAGAGCGGCAAGGTGGCAGGCGGCTTTCATCAGCAGGCGTTTTATATGGATATTCCGCCGAAGGAGACGCTCTATACCTCGCTGGTGTTCAGCGTCTATCCGGATGTGGACAGCTGGGTCATGACCTTCGCGCCGCATCATTTCGGGGCTGAGGCAGAGGAGACGGTGCGCTTCTGCCTTCCGTCACCGATGATCGAGGATCCGGCGACGAGCGTGATGGTTAATCATTGGGATTGGCAGCAGGAGCTGAAGTAACAGGAATCCGGTGCCGGGCGGGAGAGAGTTAGGAGTTAAGAATTAAGAGTTAAGAGTTAAGAATTAAGGGCACTTCTAAAAACTAACGGGCGGGGGTATGGGGGCGGCAGCCCCCGGAAACCTCGCGCAGAGATTCAGAGAATTTATTATCTGAATCTCTGCGGGACAGAAAGAAATCGATTTTTTAGAGGATCCCATAAGAGCTAAGAATTAAGAATTAAGAGTTAAGAGTTGTGAGTTCGAAGTTAGAAGTTGTGAGTTCGGAGCTAAAGACAATGTTAAGAACAATACCTAATGTCTAACATCTAATGTCTAATGTCTAATGTCTAATGTCTAATGTCTAACGTCTAAAGTCTAACGTCTAAAGTCTAAAGTCTAAAGTCTAACGTCTGACGAGGAATAAAATGTATAGGAAAAGAGTCATACCGCTGCTGTTCATTCTGTTGTGCTTTTTCGGGCTCGGAACTGTGTGTGCCGGGCAGGAGGCTCATGTTTACTATAACGAGACCTATTACTGCGGTGACTCGCTGGAGGTGATTTTCCCTGATGAGCCAGTGACCATGTCACTGGTCACGCGCAACCCGGGCAGCAAGGTGATCCAGGCGAAGCCTGACGATGATACGGTCCTGTTTGAGGTGCGCGTCAAGGTGCGCAACTTGTCCAATGTGGTCTATAAAGGGCTGAGTCCGGAGAGTTTCAAGCTGGTGGGGTATATCCGCGGCAAGGCGCTGACTTACCTGCCGGAGATCATGGAACCTTATGATTACGGCCCGAAGGAGCATTATACGCTCTACGACAAGATGTATTACAAGACCTATGAATTTGCTCCGCTGCGGAAGATCGACATGATTTTGGTCTACCGCATCAACCCGATCGTCAGGGACCTGGAAATGCACATCAACCCGAAGGGGACGGACGGGACGGATGACCACTATCTCGACGCGGTGTGGGACGAGATGGATCTGGAGCCCTGCGACGGCGTCTTTCAGTTCATCACCATCCACGACGCGGAGACGAATGAACGGACCAAATTTTATCGGTAAACCGGCTTGACAAATTTGGTGTTTTCGTCTATAATGTGATCAGGATGAAGGAGAGGAGCTCCTAACTCCTCTCCTGATTGGTGATTTAGCGTTTGACCTTGATAGAGAAGGTCAGTACAATAATAGTGCCGTCAGGGCGTTTAACCTTGACGGTTATTGTTTTAACGACTTCCATCATCAACCTCCCGATCACCGTCTCACTGTCAGCATACCCTCTGCAGGCAGTGTTTGACGGAATTTGGCGGCAGTGGCCACCAATCGGACCCGGTTTTCACCCCTTGTCCTGTTCGTGTCCACTGTCAGAAGCCGATCCGGTTTTCAAGGTTCTGTTCTATACAATTCTAACAGACTTTTTGCTTTTCGGGACAGTCCCGGTGAAATCCGTTTTAGGCATAAACTGTTTCATTTTTGATATAGTATAATTTTCCTCCCTATTTTATACTTGATAGCAGGATGTATGTGTCTTAATTACTCAAATCCATCCGCGACAGGAGGTAGTGCGTCATGGCATATATAACGCTGAAAGATATCAACAAAATTTATCCGAACGGCTTTCACGCGGTGCATAATTTTAATTTGGAGATCAACAAGGGAGAATTTGTGGTTTTTGTCGGTCCTTCCGGCTGCGGGAAGTCCACCACCCTGCGCATGATCGCCGGTCTGGAAGATATCAGCAAAGGTGATTTCCTGATCGATGGAAAGCGAGCCAATGAAATGGGACCCCGTGAACGCGGGATCGCCATGGTTTTCCAAAGCTATGCGCTGTATCCGCAGATGACGGTTTTTGACAACCTGGGCTTTGGCTTGACGCTGGAAGGAGTCGACGAGGACGTGATCGAAGAGAAGGTCATGAAGGTGGCCAACATCCTCGGCCTGACGGATTATCTGGACCGCCTGCCTCGTGCACTTTCCGGCGGGCAGCGTCAGCGTGTTGCAGTCGGCCGCGCTATCATCCGCAAAGTTGGTATCTTCCTGATGGACGAACCGCTTTCCAACCTGGATGCCAAACAGCGTGTGACCATGCGCTCTGAGATCACCCAGATCCACCGCGAGACCGGCGCCACCACCATTTACGTGACGCATGACCAGACGGAAGCCATGACCATGGCTGACCGCATCGTGTGTATGAAGGACGGTTATGTGCAGCAGATCGGTACGCCGAAAGAACTTTACTTCGACCCGGTGAACGTGTTCGTGGCGGGCTTTATCGGTGAACCGCCGATGAACTTCATCCGCGTGACCGTCAAGAACGGGCATGTGAATGTCGGCGGCAACGATCTGGACCTCAAACCGCGCCTGGGCAGCAAGCTTTCCGCTTATGAGGGCAGGGAGATAGTCTTCGGGTTCCGTCCGGAAGCTATTGTCCAGAACAAGACGGAAAATGCTTACGCTATCAAGAGCACCGTTGAACTGACGGAAATGCTGGGCGACAACACCAACGTCTATGTCAACATCGGTGATGAAAAAGCGATCCTCAAGGTCGATCCGCACGACACGCCGGAGCTTGACACGGATTTCGATTTTTACCTGCCTTATGAGGGTGTTTACCTCTTTGACGGAGAGACGGAAAAGGTTATAAAATAGTTGTTAGTTATTAGTTGGTAGTTATTGGTTGCTGGTTGACGGGAAAATCGGCAAACTGACAATTTTGAAATTATTAATAATCAGGAGAATCCTACATGGATATTCGATATTCAACGAACCCGAACGATGTGAAACGTTATACAACGGAAGAACTGCGCAAGGAATTTTTGATCACGAACCTTTATCAGGCTGATACTGTTCAGGCTGTTTATTCCCACGTCGACCGCATGGTCGTTTTGGGCATCATGCCGGTGAATGAAGCGCTCCCCATTGACAAAGGCATTGACGTCTGGGCAAATTTTGGCACGACATACTTCCTCGAACGCCGCGAAGCCGGTGTCTTCAACCTGGGCGGCAAGGGCTTTATCCAGGCGGACGACGAGCGTTTTGAACTGGGTTATGAAGACTGCCTTTACATCACCCAGGGAACCAAACAGGTCTGCTTCGGCAGCTGTGATCCGGCGGATCCGGCCCGCTTTTACCTGGTTTCCGCGCCGGCTCACCGGGCTTACAAGACCAGGTTCCTTTCCTTCGCGGATGCCAACAAGCGCCCGCTGGGCTCGGTTGCCACCGCTAACAAGCGCGTGATCAACCAGTTCATTCATCCGGATGTACTGGAAACCTGTCAGCTTTCCATGGGCCTGACCAAGCTGGAAGAGGGCAGCACCTGGAACACCATGCCGACCCATACACATGAACGCCGCATGGAGATCTATACCTACTTCGATATTCCGGAAGGGAACGTCGTGTTCCATTTTATGGGCCAGCCGCAGGAGACCCGCCACATCGTGATGCACAATTACGATGCGGTGATCTCACCTTCCTGGTCGATCCATCCGGGCGTCGGTACCGCGGCTTATACCTTTATCTGGGCGATGGGCGGTGAAAACCAGGCGTTTGACGATATGGACAACATCAACACGATGGACCTGAAATAAATAAGAAATCAGAAATAAGAAATATGAAATATTGAAGGCGCTTTGCGCCTTCTGATTTAATAATAAAAAAGGGATTGAAAAATAATTAATGATTTTGAGAAAATGCGGCTTTTGTTGATGACGAATTCCTCATTTCTCATTTTTCATTTCTCATTTTACCCTTCCCTTCTCAACAATCAAAGGAGTTAGTTAATGGATGTAATTGAACGTATGGCTGCGACGGGTGTCGTTCCCGTGGTTGTTTTGGAAAAGGCTGAAGATGCGGTCCCGACCGCGAAAGCGATGCTGGCCGGTGGTATTGATGCCATGGAAATCACCTTCCGTACTACTGCTGCCGCGGATTCTATCCGTGCAGTCGCGCAGGAAGTTCCCGACATGCTGGTGGGCGCCGGTACTGTTGTCAACCTGGAACAATGCAAGCTGGCTGTGGAATGCGGAGCGAAGTTTATCGTCTCTCCGGGCTATGACGAAGAGACCGTTGCCTGGTGCTGCGAAAACGGCGTTGCTGTCACCCCGGGCTGCGTGACACCGACCGAAATCATGATGGCGAAGAAGCACGGCCTGAACGTCATCAAATTCTTCCCTGCGAATGTCTATGGCGGACTGAAGGCCCTGAAAGCCCTTTCCGGTCCCTTCCCCGGCACAAAATTCATCCCCACCGGCGGTGTCAGCAATGATAACCTGGCTGAATTCATTGCTTCTCCGCTGCTTCTGGCTGCGGGCGGCAGTTGGACCGTCCCGGCGAAAGAAATCGCTGCCGGCAACTTTGACAAGATCACGGAACTGTGCGCGGAAGCCCGCCGCATCGTTGATGAAGTTCGAGCAAAATAACAAGGAGATACTCACATGAAATTCCTTACTTTCGGCGAAATTATGCTCCGTCTGAAGTCCCCCGGTCTGGAACGCTTTTTCCAGAGCCCGGCGTTTGAAGCCACTTTCGGCGGCGGTGAAGCCAACGTCGCTGTTTCCCTTGCCAATTACGGGCAGGATGCCGCTTTTCTGACGGTCCTGCCGAAGAATGCCATTGCGGATGAGTGCATCCACGACCTGCGCGGCTTCGGTGTGGACACCAGCCGCATTGTCCGCTCCGACAAGGGACGTGTGGGGATTTATTACCTGGAAACCGGCGCCAACCAGCGCCCTTCTAAGGTCGTTTATGACCGCGACTGGTCTTCCATCTGCCTGGCCAAACCCGGCGATATCGACTGGGACAAAGCCTTTGACGGTGTGGAGTGGTTCCACATCACCGGCATCACCCCCGCCATCTCCGAAAGCGCAAAGGATCTTTCTCTGGAAGCTGTCAAGGAAGCGAAGAAGCGCGGCATCACCGTCTCCTGCGACCTGAACTTCCGCAAGAACCTGTGGAAATATGGAAAAAAGGCGTCTGAAGTCATGCGCGAAATGGCCGAATATGTTGATGTTGCCATTGCCAACGAAGAGGACGTCCAGAAGTCTCTGGAAATCACCACTGATGTGGTGGTGGAATCCGGTGAGCTGGACCGCGAAAAATACAAAGCCCTGGGCGATAAAGTCCTGGCGACCTACCCCAACATGAAGATGATCGCCATCACCCTGCGCGAGTCCAAGTCCGCTGACTGGAATGGCTGGGCTGCCTGCCTGAATGACCGCGAGAATTTCTACGTTTCCAAACGATATGAAATCCGTGACATCGTCGACCGAGTCGGCGGTGGTGACAGCTTCGGCGGCGGTCTGCTTTATGGGCTGACCCACTACGAAGACAAGCAGCAGGCGCTGGAATTTGCTGTGGCGGCTTCCTGTCTGAAACACTCCATCCTTGGCGACTTCAACCGCGTTTCCGTCGATGAAGTTGAAAAACTGATGGGTGGTGACGGTACCGGACGGGTGCAGCGGTAATTAATTAGTGACCGGTGGCCGGTAGTCAGTAGTTAGAAGATGTCAATCATCTCCGGATTCCGGCTACTGACCACTTCTGACAGGAGAAAAATCAACATGGATATGATGAGCATGTTTTCACTGGAAGGAAAAGTTGCCCTGGTGACCGGTGCGGCTTACGGCATCGGGTTTGCCATGGCTGAAGCCTTTGCCGCAGCCGGTGCGAAAATTTGTTTCAACTGCCGCAGCCAGCGCCATCTGGACCAGGCGCTTGCCGATTATGCCGCAAAGGGCATTGAAGCTCACGGGTATATCTGTGACGTGACCGACGAAGAACAGGTCAAGGCGATGGTCGCACAGATTGAGGAAGAGGTTGGCGTCATCGACATTCTGGTCAACAATGCCGGCATCATTAAACGCATCCCGATGCTGGAAATGAGTACCGATGAATTCCGGGAGCTGATCGATATCGATCTGAACGCTCCTTTCATTGTCTCAAAGGCGGTTCTGCCGGGGATGATCAAAAAGGGTCACGGGAAGATCATCAACATCTGCTCCATGATGAGCGAACTGGGCCGTGAGACCGTTTCCGCTTATGCTGCTGCCAAGGGCGGTCTGAAGATGCTGACGAAGAACATCTGCTCCGAATTCGGCGAATATAACATTCAGTGCAACGGGATCGGTCCCGGCTATATTGCCACCCCGCAGACGGCTCCGCTGCGCGAACGCCAGGCGGATGGAAGCCGTCATCCGTTTGACCAGTTCATCGTTGCCAAGACCCCGCAGGCCCGTTGGGGTACTGCCGAAGACCTGATGGGGCCGGCAATTTTCCTGGCCTCCGATGCCTCTAACTTCGTCAACGGGCACATCCTTTACGTGGACGGCGGTATCCTGGCCTACATCGGCAAGCAACCGTAAAAATTAGAAAAAAATTGCTCGGTATCAGCCGAGCAATTTTTTTGCAATTTTCCCCATCTGTTCGATTACATAGTCCTGATCTTCCTCTGTCATTTCGACAAACAGCGGAATGGCGAGGCTCAGCCGGTCACAGGCGTATGCACCGGGCAGATCGTCATGCGTATAACCATATTTCCCGACATAGTAGCCCAGTGTATGCAGGGCATGGGTTCCCTGACGGGTGGCGATACCGGCTTGTTCCAGTTGGTCCATCCACTCATTGCGGAAGGCATTGGCTTCATCCACGGTTTTACATCCAACTGCTTCCGGGATCAACATGGTGCAGTAGGTCTGATAGATATGCGTGTACCCTTCCGGTACGAAGGGCGTACGTACCCAGGGAACAGCTTCCGGGAGCAGGCGGTCATAGCGATGTGCCAGTTCTGCTCGGCGTTCGGTGATATAGTCCAGCTTTTTCACCTGGGCACAGCCGATGGCGCCCTGTATGTCGGTCATGCGGTAGTTGAACCCCAGTTCGTTATATTCCGGCAGCAGGTAGCCCTTGCCGGCGTTGCGCTGGACCTCAGAAATCGATGCCGCATGGGAGCGCAGCTGGCGCACGTGCTCAGCCATCACGGGGTCGTTGATCAGCGCCATTCCGCCTTCCCCGGTAGAGATGGACTTGCGGGGGTGAAAGCTGACCGCGGAGGGGTTGCCGAACCCTCCCTGGTGGGTGTTGCCGATCTTAGCGCCGAGGGCGCAGGCGGAGTCCTCGATGACCTTGAGACCGCCGTGACGTCTGGCAAAATCATTCACCGCCGGGATGTCGGCACAGAGCCCGAACTCGTTCACCGGGACGATGCCTGTCAGGCGATTGCCTGTCTTTTTGTTGATCCACTGTCCGTCCCGGTCGTCGTAGCGTTCCGCGACGAAATCATCCAGCAGCTTCACGTTGATGTTGAAGGTGATCGGGTCCACGTCCGCCAGTATAGCGTTCGCGCCGGTGTATTCGACGGCGTTTCCGGTAGCGACGAAGGTGAAGGAGGGGACGATGACGTCCTGTCCGGGACCGAAGCCCATGGCTACCATCAGCAGGTGCAGCGCGGTGGTGCAGTTGGTTGTGGCGACTCCGAAGGCACAGCCTTCATGCGCCGCTACGGCTTTTTCAAATTCAGCGACGCGGGGACCCTGGGCCACCCAGCCGGAGGACAGCGCCTCTGCAGCGGCCTTTGCCTCTTCCTCGTCGAAATATGGTTTCATGATGGGGATGTGTCGTGATGTCATTGCTTGTTTTCCTATTGTTCTTTGGATAAAAAAGAACTCATAAATATAGATTCATAATCTTGAAGGTCATGAAACATTTCTTCTACGATAGCTTTATGCCCGTCTATTTGATAAATCATAAAAAAATCATGTTTACGAAAATGAATTTTTCGATAGCCAAACTTTGACAATATGGGATGTTCACAAAGGGTAATGATGTCAGCAATTTTTGACAGTCTGGTTTTTGTTTCCCGAGCATCAGCTTCAATAGAATAGGCTGCCTGTGTATTTTTCAATTTAGTAGCCGTGTAATGAATGTATCTAAATAGACTGCGTCTGGCTCGAGGAGTTATTATTACTTTATAATCCATTTTCTAACATTATTTCATCTAATGCTTCATCAAAATCCTGATATTCTCCACGAGCATAACATTCTCTTGATTCAGCTAATGCAGCAAGAATTTCTTTTTCTGACATTGGTTTGAATGGATTATCATCCGAGAAAATGTCTTGTAAAAACCGAAATATCTTCTCCTGATCTTCATCAGGCAGCACTGATATCAATTCAATATTTGCTTCTTTGATGCTCATCAGAAATATCTCCTTCGTTTCTACATTGTAGCATAGAAAAAATTATTATGTGCTTTGTATGACTTATTTTATTTTTCACTTTCAATAAGAGCTTTGCGTGCCCTGTCCAGGATGCGGATCACTTTGATACCCTGTTCACCGTTGGCAAGAGATTCATGCCCTTCCTGAATGCAGCGGGCGAAATGCTCAATGGAATTGCGGAGGGCGTCTTCCTGCGGGATGTAGGGGATGGTGATATCGCCGGATCGGGCCTTGAATTCATAAGGGCCGTATTCCTCTCCGGTCTCGATGATGCCCTGATCGAAGATGGTCAGTTTGTCCATGGTTTTCATATCGTCGAAGATGACCATCTTTTTCGTTCCGCCGATCATAGTTCTTCTCTCTTTGATAGGAGAGATCCAGCTGGACTTGATGTGGGCGAGAAATCCGTCATATTTCAGCGTCAGGTAAGTCAGCGTTTCCTGCGAACCGTAATGCTTTTCCCCGATCGCCTCCACGTGGTAGGGTTCCTTCCCCCCGGAGATGTAGTCGATCACCGCCAGGTCATGAACCGCCAGGTCCAGCATGGCGTTGACATCTTTGCGGATGGGACCGAGATTCATGCGGGAGATGTCGAAGTAAATCAGGTCGCCTAAGGCACCGTCATCATACATCTTTTTGATGTAGCGGATGATGGGGTGAAAGATCATGATGTGGTCGGTGTGAAGTATAACTTTGTTTTCATGTGCCAGACGAGTCAATTCCTCTGCCCGGGCAGTATCCGAGGCCATAGGCTTTTCGATGAAGAGATGTTTTCCTGCCCGGAGGATCTTTTTTGCAATCTCAAAGGAAGGCTCGGTCTGGATCACGAGTGCGAAAGCATCCACATTCGGGTCGGTGAGGTATTTTTCGTAGTCGGTGGTGTAGTCGGGGATAGCGCTGCCGTAAACGTTCCGTGCCGCATCCAAACGGGACTGTGCCGCGTCTGACAGGGCGACCATGTTGGTTTCACGGGACTGCATAATGTTGCGGGCGACGTTCGTCCCCCAGTAGCCGTAGCCGATTTGAACGATATTGATCATACTTCATCCCTCTTCATTCTTCATTAGATTTTCTACTTCGTCAATAATAAACACAGGCCGTGCCCGTGCCGCATCCAGCGTCCGCCACAGGTATTCGGCAATGATACCCAGTGAGATATTCGTCAGACCGAATCCCAGCATCAGTACGCTGATGAGCGTTGGCCAGCCCAGTGTCACCGGGCGGATGTTGAAGAGCTTGACGATAATCAGGTCCAGCGCCATCAAAGCGCCCACGAATGCAAAGACAAATCCCAGAACAGAGACCATACGTATCGGGAAAAAGGAAAAGGAGACGAAGGAGTCAATGAGCAGCTTCAGTTTTTTGCCGAAGGTCCATTTGGAATGTCCGTGCTCCCGTTCCTTATAGTTCATGTTGAGAACGGTCTGTTTGAAGCCCAGGGAAATCACCTGAAGGACGACAGATGAATTCAGTTCCGGGTTGGCATTCAGTACATTTTTGACCTTCTCGTTGAAAAAGATAGTGTTGACACCCTTTTCCGGATAACCGGGAATGGCCCATTTGCGGATCATGGCGGAGTAGATTCGGGAAAAAGTCTCTTCAGACTTCGAGACCTTTACCTGATTTTTCTGTACCAGCACCAGGTCATAGCCTTCCTGTATAAGCTTGTACCCTTCCCCGATGATCTCCAGCGGTTCCTGAAGATCAGCCCCGAGCCAGACGCAGTTTGGTGCGCTTGCGTTCATGAAACCTGCACGAACAGCGGGATGAGAGCCAAAATTGCGGGAAAAGCGTACCAGTTTGGCGCTGAAATTTCTGAATTCCACCTGTTTCAGCCATGCACAGGAGCCGTCCGCAGAACCATCATCCACGAACACCACCTCAACCGGCACGCCTAGAGAAGGAATGTAATCCTCCAATGCGGCAACCATCAGCGGCAGATTGTCTTCTTCATTCAGAAAAGGGATAATTACGGAAATTTCAGGACTCTTCATAGTGGCTCCATTTAATAATACCCATATTCATTGACCGCTGCCTTGAGCTCCACATAAACCCATTGATTTCCCCGATGCCCAAAGAAGGTGATCATGTCATCAGCATAGAACGGATCCATCTCGGAGTAGGCGCCGATGTAGCCAAAAGGAATGTCATCGAAACCCAGATCATAGTCCTGTTTATCAATGGAGATCCCATAACCGTTTTCGTTCTGGTAGAAATAGAAGAGCTTGCTGTCAATGATCGAATATCCGAAAGAGCGGATATACCCCCTCTCTCTGTCATAATTTTGCTGTGTACGAATGGTGCGGTCCGTGAAGATCACATCCGTCACATCCGGGTTGGGGTCAATATCCACACTGACACGGATCGGCAGGTACCAGTCGCCGCCGTAACAGACAATGCCCCAGTTTGTGAACATCGGGTTTTGTGAGTAAGGGAACCAGAATTCGGTGAAATCATAACCGTTGGACTGGACATTCATCACGGCACGGGTCGGATAGGAAGGATCACGGTTCAGGTCCTGATCATATTCAATATAGGAGGAATATTTTTCTCCATAGGCGCCATAGGCATAATTTGTACGGTTTTCCAAAGAATGGTTGAGACGATCCAAGAGACGTTCGTCCAGTGAAAGTGTTGGTGTAGGCTCCGGTGTTCCGGTCTCATCAGGAGTTGCCGTACGCTGGGGTCTATTTGGCGTTGAGGTGGGACGACCGTATCCATAGTAATCGTATCCGTAACCGTAGCCGTAATTGTAAGCGTAAGGATCCTCTGTCGGGGTCGGGTCATCCTCTTTCATCGTCGGGATAGGTGTAGCAGTTTCCTGTGCTGCCCGGATGGAGATCGGGTTCAGCTGAGGGAAAGATGCGAGGTCGTATTCCGTGTATGTCAGATTAGTGGTCAGTGCACTGATGTTGGCTTCCTGCGGTATCGGGTCTTCCCGGATGACGTGGACAGCGATCGCATCTGCATTGATTTCTGTTGCCGTTTCCCCGGAAGCGCCGAAGACGATCACTTCACTGTCTTCCGTCAGTTTCTCGGAGGAGATCAGGTTTTTCTTTGCGTCGATAAAGAAGCAGAAATCATCGCATTTCACGGTGAATCTACTCCCGGAATGATGATCCAGCGTGAAGCCTCCCGTGGCTACGGTCCTGCCCCAAGCATCCGTTTCGGTCGTGAAACTGTGAACCGAACCGAAGATAACCACCTGTTGGAAGGCTTTTTCAGGCAGCATTTCGGTATGAACCTGAGTGAAAATGTCACCGGGGTTTTCATAATGGACTGACTGGGCAGCCGATAAGGTAGCGGTGGGCGTGACAGGCGGCAGGGTAGGGATCTCCGGTACCTGGTTCAGACTGAGCTGAGGTGTCGGAGTTTCCAGCGGGACCGGGGTCAGCTGAAAAATCGGCAGTATCTGACATCCGCTGAGCAGAATACTGCTGGTTAGGATCAAAATAAAGAAAAACAATTGCTTCATCATCGACATAATTATATCGTTAATTACAGTTGCTTTGCTCTTCACAAATCACTATTCATTAATTTATACTCTGGCATGAACCTTGCAACATAATGATGTGGAGAGAGGTTTTGGAGAGATGGAAGCTTACGGTTTCTCAGCGAACAGAAAATCAAAAAAATTAGGATTCCATTATTATAAAGATGCCGGCCATTTTGATGACCCGAGCCTGGATTATTGGTTGCCGAAATTGCAGGCTTCCGGCACTTCCTGGCTGGTGGTTTATGCTCCGGAAAACGGAGAAATTCCTGAAAATTTCATTAATCGTTTACGGGATGTCCGCATTGAACCGGTCGTTGTCCTGAATTATTCCATTTCAGAACCTCCATCACAACAGATCTTTCGCCAGCGCATGGCTTACTATCACAGCATCGGCATCCATATGGTGCAGTTTTTCAACCGCCCGAATATGAAAAGCTCCTGGAACGCGGAAGATTGGGTAAAGCCAGGCCTGGTGACTCGATTCATCCGCCGCTATGCGGATTATGCCGCTGCCTGTGTGCAGGAAAAGGTGATCCCGCTCTTCCCACTACTGGAGCCCGGCGGCGACTATTGGGATTTGGCATTCTTACGCAGCAGCGCAAAGCAGATCCGTAAGGAATACAGTGATGCGGTTATTTCCAATTTGGTCTTTTCTGCTTCCGGCTGCCTTTATCGTCACGCTATAGAATGGAATGAAGCGGGTCCTGCAGGATGTCCGCCGGCAGTTCCTTACGCAGAAGGGCAGGTAGATCATCGCGGCTTTTATCTCTTCCAATGGTATCAGGACATACTGAAAAAAGAACTTGGCAAAAGTGTACCGCTGCTTCTGATGAACGCAGGTATGTGGGATGGAAATGCCGGAATCTTCGATGTTGTTACGAGAGATTCCAAACAGCAGTACCTGAACATCCTGAACCTGCTGCAGGATGTAACACAAAAGGCCGACAATAAGATTCCGCCTTATATCCTTTCCTGCTGTGTCTATAAGCTGCCTACGACAGAAACACTTTCCGCCTCTGTCCCGGTGGGGAAAAATGCGGCGGACAGCGTTTTTTCAGCTGATATCAGTATCAACACAGATGTAAAAGTTTCTTTTTCGGAAAAATTCCTCCAGTTTTTGAAATCAATCAATTTAAAGAACTTTTTTGAATTATTAAAGAAAGTTGGCACGAAACTTGCATCTTCTATAAATAATGCAGCTCGATTTCTCTCACGAGGGGGGAGCCTCAAAGAGTATTTCCTGCTGCCTGAGGTGAACAGCCTGTTCACCGAAGAACAAATGAACACGATTCGGCAGTACATCAAAATTCACAAATGTGCTTCCGGAAATGATCTGAACGAAGCGTTAGCGTCAAAAAATGTGATTATGCTTGACGATCAGGCCCTATACCCGGCTTATATGCTTCGGCAGCTGCGCGACAGAAACTGTGCGGTTCACATGGTGTCGCTGCAAACTCAGGGAGATTGAGAGAGGACCCTATGGAAAAATATAATAATCAGGATATCGTTTATAACAAGCCCGTTATGAAAGTGATTGGCTTGGGCGGTGGTGGCTGCAACGCTATTGACCGCATGCTGACAATGGGATATGGTACGGATGATGTTGAATTCATCGCCGCCAATACAGACCTGCAGGCGCTTCAGCGCTGCCAGGCAAACACAAAAATTCTCATGGGACCACAACTTACCAACGGTCTTGGCTCCGGCGGACGTCCGGAAGTCGGTGAAAAGGCTGCCTGGGAATCAGAAGATGTGCTGCGCAAGGCGTTGAGCGGCGCGGATATCGTTTTCCTGACTGCAGGTATGGGCGGCGGCACCGGATCCGGTTCCATCAGCGTCGCGGCAGAAATTGCCCGTGAACAGGGTGCCATCACCATCGCTGTTGTCAGCACGCCGTTTTCCTTTGAAGCCGGTAAACGCATCACAAACGCGCGCAATCGTCTTTCCAAACTGGCTGAACACTGCGATACACTCATCACAATTCCGAATGACCAACTGCTGAAGGTTTCTCCCTCCAACATTACACTGCGCGAAGCTTTTGCTTACGCGGATGACGTTCTTCGTCAGGGGATCACGGGTATCACACAGCTTCTTTCCGGTACCGGTGAAATCAATGTGGATTTCTCTCACATCCGCCATATGATGGCCAATGGCGGCGGTTCTCTTCTCTCCATCGGCTATGGCAAGGGCGAGGACAAAGTTTCCAACGCGCTTTACCAGGCACTGAACCACCCGCTTTTGGAGCATTTGCCTATCGAAAATGCTACAGGGATCATCGCTAACTTCACCGGTGGTGAGGATCTTTCCTTTGGTGAGGTCATGGAAGGACTTGGGCATCTCCAGCAATTCACCGGCAACAATGCGGAAATCATCCCCGGTCAGATCGTCGATCCGAACATGAAGGACGAAGTTCAGATCATCCTCATTATCACCGGTATCGCGTCTACTCCGCTGAAATCGGAGACCGTAGACAAAACCGTCGCTGAAATCGGTACCGTTTCAAACACTTCCCGTGTATATGCGGAACCGGTGCGTTATGCCGTTGAAACCGAACCGGAACCGGAGCCGGAAATGGAAATGGCTTATGCCCACGCAGAACCGGTGATGGCGCATACTGAGGTTAGTTCTTCCGATCGTCTGATCCCGAGCGAGCCGGCTGAAGTTTCCGGGTACACACCATCTGATGCGGCCAATGCCATGTTTGATACCATCATGCAGCCCTTCGGTCTCAGTGGTATCGAATCCTCCTCCCGCAAGGTCGGAGAAAAACGGAATGGCATGGATTCGGTTGATTATGATACACCGACCTTCCTGCGCCGCAGACTCTGATAAAAAAATGGGACTGTACCCGCAGGGGACTGTACCAAACGAGTGAGAATTATTATGGGCAGCGTTGTCGACAAGATCAACAAAGTGATTTACCGGGATTATCCCTTTTACAAAGGGGTGAAACCAAAAGTTACCGAACGCGGCGATGAACTGCTCCTGGTTTATGAGAAAAACGAGAAGACTGAAGATGGTCTGAACCTGCCGATGATGCTGCGGGTACGGGCTGATTCCGAGGGAAAAGTTAAAGCCGTTTCTGGCTCACGATAACAGTTTCATATGACTCCTTTCAACAGCAGCGGAAGTGATTTTGCTTCCGTTGTTTGTTTTTTACGCTTAGAAGAGAGATGGGCCCTTTAGGAGCCTGTACCTCGGGGACTCGCATCCAATTGCCAGAGATAAGCCCGTTCTCCATTTTCATCAGTCAATACGACAGCGTTTTCCCGGAGCATTCCATCTTTGTATGGATTTCCCATGCAAGATCCCGAAAAATGCGATTTTGTCGATCAGTCCTCAAGGATTATTCCTTCAGAATAAAGAACCGCCTTTCCTGCTACTTTTATTCTGTCACCCTGAATGCTTGTATAAAGAATTCCCGTTCTTTCAGATGCCTGAAAGCAGATCAGTTCATTCTTTCCGAGACGGTCGCACCAATAAGGAGTTATCATGCAATGGGTACTCCCGGTAACAGGATCCTCAGGAATATTCAGTTTTGGGGCAAATATGCGGCTTACGCAGTCATATCCTTCATAATCTGACCGGGCGGTTACTGCTGTCAGCAATCCGTCAAGCTGCTTCATTTTTTCCTGATCCGGATGTAATTCCTTTACTGAGGTGGCATCGGGAAGGATAAGCAGCAAATCACGGTCGACCCAGGCTTCTATTGGACGTATTCCAATGGCCTCTTCCATTTGGTCTGTTACTTCTGTTTTATGTAATGCATACGCAGGAAAATCCATCTCTATGATTTTCCCGTTTCTCTGGATTTTCAGTTCTCCAACCTGTGTTGTGAAGGTTAATTGAGAACTGTCCTTTTCATAGTAATTGAAGATAACAAATGATGTTCCAAGGGTTGCATGTCCGCAGAAATCGATCTCTCCTCCAGGCGTAAACCAACGCAGATGGTAGGAATTTCCTTCCTTGACCGCAAATGCTGTTTCAGAGAAATTGTTTTCTTTGGCGATGTTCAGCATCAGTTTATCTGTCGGCCATTCATTCAGAATGCAAACAGCAGCTTGATTTCCGTGGAACACACTGTCAGTAAATGCATCCACGATATATTGTTTCATAATAGGATTTTCCTTTCACATGCTCAAAAGATCGATATAGGTCGTCTCCACAAATACCGATTTGTCTCTATATCTTCAAATCTAAATAATTATAGCAAAAACTGATAATTAAAAGCGAAACCTCGTATGAAGTGAAGCGCTGCATTTGGCTGTGTCAAGCTTTAATTTCCATCCCGCTGATCAGTGTAACTGCGATGTCATCCTTGCTGTGAACTGTGATGTGGGCGACCAGACTGCACGAATTTTCTTTATTTCATTTTTTGCGATGATGTGAATGGAGAAAATATATGGTATCATGGATACAGGCAGGCGCAATTTCTATCAATCCGCTGAACTGGAAACGGGATGACACTTATTCAGGGAAAGAGTTGTGTCTTGGTGCGCGGATCAAAAATGTGGAGACCGGCGAATTTGACGTTATTCCGGGAGCTGCCGATGCGCAGCTGAATGTGGAACGTGGCGTTGTGGTGCCCCATACGGATGTGCTGGCCCCCATGGAAGAGAGGATAGACTTTGGACCGGAAAGTTATCACGGCGGAGATTACACGCTCTGGTTTACGAACATTCAGGAGAATGTGAAGGTCAGAACGAAAGTCTGGCTGAAAGTTCAGTAAGCTGAATCTCGGAAGAAGGTCAAATTTACTCCTTCTCACCCTGCAGCATGGCAAGGCCGTGAGAAAGAGCAGGCAAGACGGCTTCAAGGTTTTCTTTTGCTCCTTTGGGGCTGCCGGGGAGGTTGATGATCAGGCTCTGTCCGCGGATCCCTGCGACTGCGCGGGAAAGCATCCCCCGTGGTGTAATACGCATAGAGGCAGCCCGCATGGCTTCCGGGATGCCGGGAACTGATTTTTCGCAAACGGCGAGGGTCGCTTCCGGGGTGACGTCACGCGGAGCGAATCCTGTCCCGCCGGCTGTGAGGATGAGTGCGATATGCTGATCCGCAAAGTGGATAAGAACAGATTCGATCTGTGCCTGTTCATCAGGGATCACGGTTGTTTCCACAACTTCGTATCCGGCTCCTTCCAACATTTGCACAAGGACCGGACCGGTCTGGTCTTCATATTCTCCCCGGGAAGCCCGGTCACTGACGGTAATTATGGCTGCTGTAAACATCTTTTTCTCTTCAAAACCAATTTTTAACCGAGTTTGTTTTCAAAATTTTCGAGCGCATGAAAAATGTTCGTTATGAAGGCATTCTTTCCATCAATATAATACAACATAAAGTAATCATGTTTGAGAAAATTAATTCTTTTCAGTCCTTTTGATTTTAAAACATCACTTGCCGGTTCATTTAAGATGCCGGCAACATTTTCAAGCTTTTTCCTTGTTTCACGAAAATCTGAGGCTATATTTTTTGCAGCTTGAGGGCTGTTTTTAATTTTCTTTAAATAATCCGTATAACGACGTAAATCAGCTTTTGCATCATCAGTGATGAAAACGCGATAAGTCTTCATAATTCAATTTCCGTAAACAATTCTTTTTCGAATTCTTCAGCATCCTGATATTTTCCGGACTTTATTTGTTCAAGTGAATGATCAATGCGTGAAATCAGTTGGTCTTCGGTTTTTGCTTGGAAAGGTGTATACATATCTTGCAATTTCGTCTGTCTGTCCTTTTTTAGAAATGCAATTGCCACAGCTTGGACGGCTTCAAGTTCATCATCTGTAAGACTTGACAACAAATCGTATGTAAAATCTAAATTTGATAATTCCGCTGGTTTCAGTTCAGCGATAAGATTAATTGCCATTTTCACTCCTGAATGTTAATTACACCTTATTTAAGGGAACCTCTAAAACACCGATTTCTTTCTGTCCCTTGGAGATTCAAAGAAATTATTCTTTGAATCTCCAAGGGAGGTTTTCGGGGGCTGCCGCCCCCATACCCCCGCCCGGTAGTTTTTAGAGGTGCCCTTAAGGCAAACCAATGTCTTTGTTTGATTTATCTGTTTCAGCTTATATTATATCATGTATGCGGAGCTTTTGTGTTTATTTTCCGAACGGGCAGATAGGATAATGGCAGCTTTCACAGCCGAGGCACAGTCCGCCTTCTCCAAGGGTGGTGAAATCATGACGGGTCAGCTCGACGCCCGCGGCGATACGGGGCAGGACCAGGTCGAAGACTGTCGCTTTGGCATACATCACGCAGCCCGGCAGCCCCATGATTGGTGTTCCATCCTCATAGTAGCCCAGCAGGAACATCGCTCCCGGCAGCACAGGCGCGCCGTAGGTGACGATGCGGGCACCGCTCTGTTTAATCGCACCGGGCGTGTTGTCGTCCGGGTCAACGCTCATGCCGCCGGTGCAGAGGGTCAAGTCCGGCTTTTTCGCCCGCATAGCGGTAATGGCATCCGCGACATGGTCCAAACCGTCATCGGTCGTGACGTGATCAGTCATTTCAATGCCGAATTCCGCCAGTTTCCGCACCAGAACCGGCGTGAATTTGTCCTCGATGCGACCGTGGAAGACTTCACTGCCGGTGGTGATGACAGCGGCGGTTTTCAACCGGAAGGGCAGCAGTTCCAGGATCGGCTCCGATCCGACGGTTTTTTCTGCTGCAATCAGTTTCTGTTCATTGATCACCAACGGGATGCAGCGAGTACCGCAAAGCTTGTCACCGGGTTGGACAACGGTATTGCCGTGACGGGTAGCGATCATCAGTTCGTCGATTTCGTTGACCGCGTTGAGCTTTTCGCTGTTTACACGGAAGAGCCCGTGGATGGCGGCGTTCAGTTCGATCTTGCCCTCTTTGACCTCTGTCGCGGTCATGTTGGTATTTCGGCAGAGCGCAGCGAGCCGTTCCGCTGCTTCGTTTTCATGCAGAATGCCTTCCTTTTTCTCCCAAACGTAAAGGTTCTCCTTGCCCATGGAAAGCAGCACCGGGATATCTTCTTCGGTGACAATGTGTCCCTTGCGGAAGCGCGGGCCTTTGAACTCCCCGGGGATGATCTGTGTCATGTCATGGCAGAGCACCTGCCCGACGGCATCCTGTGTTTTAATCAGTTTCATAATTACCCCAAAAAAATAATGAAAAATGAAAAATGAAAAATTGCGGTGTCGCTTTGCGACTTCTATAGATTAAGAATGATGCGGGATGACACCTCAATTTCTCATTTCTAATTTTTATGGGAACATCTAAAAACTCCAATTTCTTTCTGTCCCTCGGAGATTCAAAGAATTTATTCTTTGAATCTCCGAGGGAGGTTTCCGGGGGCTGCCGCCCCCATACCCCCGCTCATAAGTTTTTAGAGGTGCCATTAAGAATGATGCGGGGTGACACTCAATTTCTCATTTCTCATTTCTAATTTTAATCTCGTTTCCGGCTTTAATCATTCCGCCCCTGATAACCACTGCAAAGATTCCTTCCGTCGGCATCACACATTTTCCGGTGGCCTGTTTGATTGCGCAGTTGTTGTGGCACTCTTTGCCGATTTGACTGACGCAGAGCAGTGCCTCCCCGATCTCAAGCATCGTTCCCACCGGCAAAGTTTTCAGGTCGATCCCCCGTGTGAGGATGTTTTCGGCAAAGGCTCCGGGCTGAAGGTCCCAACCTAACGCCCGCATTTTGTCAACGCTTTCATCCGCGAGCAGACTCACCTGGCGGTGCCAGTTCCCCGCGTGAGCATCACCGGCGATACCGTGACCGAAGACCAGATCGATCTGCGGAACTTCATGTTTTTGTACGCCTTTTTTCTCGCTGAGGCAGACGGCGATCACTTCAGGCTTCTTTGATGGCATAATCACCCCTTACCCCGCCGGTCTTGGAGAGCAGGCGGATATTGCTGATCTTCATATCTTTTTGCAGGGCTTTGCACATGTCATAGATGGTCAGTGCGGCTGCGGAAACGGCAGTCAAGGCTTCCATCTCCACACCGGTCTCCCCCTTGCAGCGCACCTCGGAGAAGATATCGATGCTCGTTTCATTGACGGCAAAGCGGATATCGATGCCGGAGAGCATCAACGGGTGACACATCGGGATGATCTCAGCGGTGCGCTTGGCAGCCATGATCCCCGCAACCTGTGCGACGGAAAGCACGTCGCCTTTGGCGATTCCGCCGCTCCGTACTGCGGCAACGGTTGACGGTGCCATGTGTATGGTCCCGGCGGCAGCTGCGGTGCGGTATGTTATATCTTTCCCGGTCACGTCAACCATTTTCGCATGCCCCTGTTCGTTAAAATGTGTGAACTCCATTTGATCCTCATCGCATGGGGACAGTCCCCATTCTTATTTCTTATAGGCCATCTAAAAAAACCTTTGAAATTTTATCCTCATTTACAGTTCATTCTCTATGGCGCGGGATTCAGAATGTTTTTCTCGGAAAATAACTTCCCCGCGCCATGGCTTCCGGGGGCTATGCAGCCCCCAAACCCCCGCTCATGAGTTTTTAGAGGTGCTCTTCTTTCTAATTTCTAATTTCTTATTTCTTATTTCTTATTTTCCATTATCCCCCGATCTCGCTCATCAGACGTTTTTCGGTCCCTGAGACACCGTCCCGGTCGATGTAATGACGGGCGGGTTTACGGCAAATTCCATCTTTGAGAGCAGAGATCAGTTTTTCTCCGTGCAGACCCCGGAGAGGGATCTCCAGGTCGGAATGGAGACAAGGTTTGAGCATACCGTCGGCAGTGAGGCGGATACGGCTGCAGGCTCCGCAGAAGCTGTGACTCAGCGGACGAATCAGACCGACTGTACCGACAGCACCGGGAAGCCGATAAAGCTCCGCAACACCGTCTGATCCGAGATACTGAAGTTCCGGGACGCGTTCCGTGACAACATTAGCGTCCATGAATGCGGTCCCTGGCCAGCGTGCGGCTTCCCCGATGGGCATGAGTTCGATGAAGCGGACGGTCAAATCCCGGTCACGGGTAAGTCCGACCAGGTCCGTGATTTCATCATCGTTGAACCCACCGATGAGCACGGTATTGATCTTCGTGCCCGTGAAACCGGCCCGTTCCGCGGCTTCAATGCCTTTCAGGGTTTCACGGAGGTTCCCTACCCGGGTGATGGAACGGAATCGGTCTTCTCGAAGCGTGTCCAGACTGATGTTGAGCCTGTCAACACCGGAATTCTTTAAGATATCGGCATATTGAGGCAGAAGTGTTCCGTTTGTTGTTAGAGCTAATTCTTTAAGAAAATGATTTGATTTCAGCTGTCTGCACAACTCGGCAATTCCTTTCCTTACCAGCGGTTCTCCGCCGGTCAGCCGGATCTTGGAAATACCCAGATCGATGAATGCATCCGCAATTTCCGCGATTTCTTCCAGTGTCAGGATATCCGCATGCCTCCGCTTGGTGATCCCGTTTTCCGGCATGCAGTAACGACAGCGGAAATCACAGCGGTCTGTTACGGAAATTCTCAGATAATCGATGGTGCGGTTGAATTGGTCTTTCATGATAGTTGTCGGTTGGCTGTTGCCGGTTGCCGGTTGAAAGTTGTTGGTTGTTGTTTGTTAGTCATTAGTCATGGTTGTTCGTTGTCAGTTTATCGACAATTATTATAACAACGTTTTACTCCTAACTCCTAACTCTTATTCTTTCTCTCCAGAAAATTGATCACGATCATGGCGGCTGCGGAAATGGCGATGTTGATCAGAACCCAGCGCAGTGCCAGTTCATCATTCCCGGTGCGCCATAATTGGTAAACTTCTGTCGCGATCGTCGCGGTGCGCCCCGGGGTGTATCCGGCGATCATGGATGTTGCCCCGTATTCACCGATTCCCCGGGCAAAAGCGAGGATCATCCCGGCAAGGATCCCCTGTTTGCAGTTTGGGACGCGTATGCGCCAGAAAATCTTTGATTCCGAAATTCCAAGTGTTCTCGCTGCGTCGGCAAGGTTTTCGTCAAAGCTCTCAAAGGCGCTGCGTGTCGGGCGGTACATGAGGGGAAAAACGACCACTACCACCGCAAAAATAGCTGACCACCAGTGCATGGTCAGTTTGACCCCGAACTGCTGATAAAACCAGGAACCGATCACCCGTTTCGGGCCCAGAACGCGGAGCATGAGATAACCCATGACCGTGGGTGGCAGCACCATCGGCAACGTCAGGACCACGTCAACGAGCCCCTTCAGTACACGGGGCATGCGGGCAACGTAATAGGCCGCAGCGATCCCGACAAAAAAGACGATGACTGCCGAGATCGCTGTGATGCGCAGTGAATTGTAAAGCGGAAAAAGATCCATCGAACAAAATAAGAAATAAGAAATAAGAATTCCGTCTTTCACAGGTTATTCTGTATTTCGTAATTTCTTACTTCATATGATCATTATTTCGCTAATGGGGTAAAGCCGACGGATTCGAAAATCTTCGATGCTTCTTCGCCCTGCAGATATTCAAGGAAAGCTTTCGCTTCTTCCGGGTGGGCGGATTCTTTCAGAACAGCTGCCGGGTAAATGACCTGTCCGCACATTTCCTTGGTGGCAGTATCCACCGGGGTCAGTCCTGCAGAGAAGGCATCGGTGCCGTAGATAATGCCCGCATCGGCAGTCGCTTCCACAACGGCTGTTGTAACTTCTTTGACGTTGGAGCCATAGGTCAGGTTTGCTGACAGTTCAGCTTCATCCAGACCGTAATATGCGAAGATTTTTTGTGTATACTGCCCGACCGGTACGTCGCTGTTCCCCATGGCGAGCATGACTTTGCCGCCTTTCAGCGCTTCCACCAGGTCATCATAGGAATTAATGCCCGCAGGATTGCCTTCCGCAACACAGAGCGCTACTTTGTTTTCCAGCAGGTTGAAGCGTGTGCCTTCCAGCAGGAAATCAAGTTTGTCCGGGTTCGCTTCTTCGGAAGCGGTGACATCCAGCGCGTTCATCTGTTTCGGAGCAGCGGAAATGAACACATCACAGTCGGCGCCTTCCTGGATCTGGGTCTTCAAAGTACCGGAGGAATCGAAGGTGTAGATCAGGGTAACATCGGGAGCGATTTCTTTATATTGCTCGGCGATCTGGTTCAGAGTCTCGGTCATAGAGGCGGCGGCAAAGACGATCAGATCGATCTCTTCTGCGAAAGCAGCAGCCGGTATCGCAAACAGCACAAGCGCCATCAGGCAAAGCATCAATTTCTTCATATGAGCTCCAGTTTTGTAAATAATTTTTCTTATCGCCGTAATGGTTTGATATGGCATATTGATTTGTGAAAGGATTGTGCCCATACAAAACCATTACGACTTTTATAAGCACACTAATCTTATCAGAATGTGGTACAATTCAAAAGGAAAATTATACGATAATATCGTTTCTTTGTTCGATAATATCGAATTATATTTATTGAATGAGTAAGGAATATTTTATGGAAAATAAAATCATTCTTTCTGTTGACAAATCTATGAGATTGATCGAGATTCTGCTGGAGGCGCGCCGGTCCTTGACACTCAAAGAGATCGCGGAAAAGTCCGGCTGCCCCAAGAGCACGGTTTACGGACTGCTGTTCACGATGCTTCAGCATGATGTGATTCGTCAGGATCCGGACGGACGGTACGGCTTAGGAATTCGGCTTTATGAGTGCGGAGCGGCAGTCTCCGAATCCTGGGATATCAGTGCCCGGATCCATCCTTCTCTGGAAAAGCTTGCCCAGCAGACCGGTGCGGGGGCTTTTGCGACTTATTTTGACGGACGGAACGTGATCTCCTTTGACCGCTGTATCGGGAGCGGTGGACTGCAGGTAATTCCGGAAGTCGGGATGCGTATGTCGCTGCATGCTACTGCTCAGGGAAAGCTGTTTCTCTCAATGCTCCCTCGTTCCAAAGTGTTGAGTGTTCTGCGGGAAGATGGGATGACACAGTTTACGCCGCATACGATCACCGATCCGGAGAGTTTGCTCTCGGAGCTGGATTCGATCCGGGTGCAGGGATATGCCATCGAGCATGGGGAATTCCGCCGTGGGTTGATGGGAGCTGCTGCCCCGATTCGTGAACATGATGGTAAAATAAAATATGCATTGGGGATCGTCGGGCTGTTTCGTTCGGTTGCTTCCGCAGATTTCCAACAGGCTGTAGAATTGATGGTCTCGGCGGCAAGAGACTTGTCGTAAAAGAAGCAGCAAACAGGTGACGAATATACATGACGCAACACGGGATACAGCCCTGCTGTGCGGGATTCGCCGCAGCATCAGATCCGTCTCCGTGTGCTCTGTTATGAATGAAGAAGGTTTTTTTGACTGAGAGGTGCGATTTGGCTCATAATGTTCCTGAAAAAGATGCGTCCGGGTTTGTTCTGCTTTCGGATTATATTCCTTCTATTGTGCAGGAGATTCGGTATTTTTCGACCTATAATTTCATTGGTGACCGTATTGACGGATATGAAGAGCCGATCGCTCTGCTGACAAAAGAGGCGGCCCGGGCACTGAAAACAGTTGCCAATGAAATGAATGTCAAGGGGTACCGGCTGAAGATATTTGATACTTACCGCCCGACGACTGCTGTAAAGCATTTTATCCTGTGGGGTATTGAGGACCAGGATGTGCGGATGAAGCCTTATTTTTATCCGAATGTGGTGAAGCAGGATCTGTTTTCCGAGGGGTATATCGCAAAAAAATCTTCCCACAGCCGAGGCAGTACGGTGGACCTGACGCTGCTGGATATGCGGACCGGCAAGGAAGTGGATATGGGCAGTCCGTTTGACTGGTTTGGGATCGAGTCTCATCCGGACTATCGCGGGATCACAGAAGAACAGTATGAAAACCGCATGTTCCTGCAAAAGGCGATGGTACGCAACGGTTTTACACCGATCGATTGCGAATGGTGGCATTTCACGCTTGCAGATGAGCCTTACCCGGACAGGTATTTTGAATTTCCTGTAGCGATGGATTCAATCAAGATATAAAAGAAAGGGGCCCGAAAGCCCCTTTCTTTTATATCGCAATTGTTTTTGATTTATGCCGCAGCTGCTTTGACGATGTCGGTGAAGTCCGGGGCCTTCAGGGAAGCGCCGCCGACCAGGGCACCGTCGATATCGGGCTGGCCGAAGAACTCGGCAGCGTTGCTGCCCTTCACGGAACCGCCGTAGAGAACGCGGATGGCCTGGGCCGCTTCTTCACCATACATGGATGCATAGGGTTTGCGGATGTAGTCGGCAATGACCTTGTTGGCATCCGGGCCGGTGGCAGCCAGACCGGTACCGATCGCCCAGACAGGTTCGTAGGCGACGATGATCTTCGCGGCGTCTTCAGCGGACATACCCTTGAGCCCTTCGAGGATCTGACCGGAGACGACTTCTTCGGTCTTCCCGCCCTGGTTTTCTTCCAGGGTCTCACCGACGCAGACGATCGGGGTCAGGCCGATCTTGAGGGCGGCCAGTGTCTTTTTGTTGACGGTTTCGTTGGTTTCACCGAAATAGGTGCGGCGTTCGGAGTGGCCGATGATGACATATTGGCCGAGTTCCGCGACCATGTTCGGAGCAACTTCACCGGTGTAGGCACCTTTTTCTTCCCAGAAGAGGTCCTGGGCGCCACAGCCGATTTCCGTACCCTTCAGGGTTTCGGAAACACAATAAAGAGCGGTGAAAGGCGGACAGACCACACGGTCAACTTCGCTGATCCCGTTGATCATTGGGACGAGTTCTTCCATTAATTTGACACCTTCAGCAACAGTCTTGTTCATTTTCCAGTTGCCGGCGACCATCGGTTTACGCATAATTTTTTCTCCTTGATTATAAAAGGGACTTATCCCCTTAGCTTCACTAATATCATTATAAATGAGAAATGAAAAATGAGGAGCGAGTAATGAAAATTGGGTGAAACAAACCCGATATGCTCCGAGCTGCTTTGAAAAAAAGGACGGGAAAGCTTGTAACTTCCCGTCCGCTGTTTATTATAGAACTGGTATCCCGGCTTACTCTTTGGTTCTCAGTCTCCGGACGCCGATGATGACCAAAATCAGGCCGGCAAGCATGATGAGGAGAGAGGGGATGTTCCAGCCTTCCAGACCGCCGGTGTGGGGCAGTTCTTTCGGTTCGTTGGTCGGCTGCTGATTGTAGTTGATATCCTTGTCGAAGGAATCCACAACCACCGCATCCAGTCTGGCCGGGGCAGCTTTGGTTGTCTGAGGTTCAGCTTCCTGCCTGCTTTCGGAGGGTTTGACATCTGTTGAACTCTTGTCCGTGGATTTGCTCTCTGTACCTGCTTTCGGTTCTTCGGACTTCACATCCGTATCGCTGCTGCCGGTAGTATTATCGGCTGTTTCTGCCGGCATCATTGGCTCTGCTGAAGAAGTATCTCCATCCAGACGGACCGGACCCTGGGCTTCTGCCGTCGGAGCCATCAGGATGACCAACGGCGTTGCGGTGGGCTGCGGGACAGTCGGTGTCGGTGAAAGAGCGATCACGGTGACCTGAGGTGTTGGTGTTTCTGTCGGCGCAGAGCCAAAAAGATTGTTGAAGAAGCTGGCAAACCAGTTTTCTTCCTGCGGTTCTTCTGTCACTGTCGGTGTTGGTTCCTCGGTGGCTGTCGGGAAGGGCTCTTCATCTGCAGGTACCGTATCAGTGGAGGCAGCACCGAAACGTTCCTGCTGCAGGGCGGCTGTCTGTTCAGCCGGCAGTGGGTTCAGTGTGATCTCGAAATGAATATCCATCTGAACTTTTGGTTCAGATTCCGTATCTTCCGTTTCGAAGGGCTCACCGGACAGGCTGACTTGCAGCGGTGTTTTGTCGATCCACACCACAGACTCTGCGGTGTCTCGTGAAGGTGTTTCTTCCGGACTCAATTCAGTCAATTGGATGGTGTATTCTTTTCCGTCAAGCTCAAAGACAGTCGTCTGCGGCTGTTTTTTCTCATTTCCGGCTGCATCCAGAACTTTCACAGGGACATTGACGGACTCTGTCTGATGTTCCGGAACTGCTGCCGGCATTTCATCAGCCGGTTTGACGCTGACAGCGAAAGCCTTATCATTCAGCCAGGTAATCGCTGTATCTTCTTCAATATGATTGTCCGCTGTTAAAGCCGATGTTTTCGTTTCTGTTTCCGACACTGCCGGCTCTGTTATTTTGCTTTCGGTGTCAGCAGAGACTGATTCTTCCGGGGCATCACTCACTGCGTCAGCCGGAGCTGAACGTTCCGGTGCAAGAACCAGCAGGTCTTCACCTGCTGCAGGAGTGGGTATGACAGCCGTTGGCTCCTGATTCTGTGAGAGAGGCTGATCTGCCTGAGAAAGGAAGCGAGCCTCTAATTCAGAAGAATTCACCTGTTCATCATTGACAGCGTTGTAGACCAGATTCTCTCCGGAAACCATCTGACCGGCAGGCATGCTGACAGTGGTCCGGGTCCCGGTATCGGTATCGGTTTGATGTAGTGCTGGCTGACGCGCAGCAACGACACCGCCGATGACGGCGACACCTGCGAGGATCATCAGCCAGGACGGCAATTTGCCTCTGGTTGATGTTTTTTTCCTGGTTTGGTTCAGGCTGAACTCTTTATCGAAATTATTTGTGTTGAAATCCATGGTCGCTCCCTCTCTCTTCAGCGATGCATTTCTTTATTTTTTATCGTCCTGCAGCAGCTCAATGTTGTTAACAGGCAATGTAATGGTTGTGTCGGCATCAATACAAATCAAAACCTGATCTCCAATCGGTTCTGTTTCTTCGTCGCTGTCTGCTCCCTGCGGCAGCAGTTTTGTTATAAAGCCGATCTCACCGGCATAATAGCCGTCCAGGATCCGCACCCGATTCCCTACGGTTATTTCAGAAAGCAGGTTGTTTTTATCAGATGTCGGGTCTTCCTGCGGAATGATGATTTCTGCCGAGAGCGGAATGTTGCCGCGTGCGGGAGCAGAATAAAGATAGGCGCATTTTATGATGTTCTCACCCAGCATGTTGTAAATAGGATCTGAGATCCTTCCGCCTCCAATGGTGTCTGTGACGATAACCGGGAAAGGAAGCTGTTCGGCAACAGGGAGTAAAGCAGCAGGAAGTGAGCCAAAAATCAACCCGCCCGGAGAAAGCCGTGTGGTGGATTGCAGTACTTCCGCATCATAACAGGTGTTGGCAAAAACGATGGAACCGGCCATTGCCATGGAGAGACTCTGTGAGTCAAATATGCCGTCTTTAGCGATGTCATTGACTGTCAGTAAAATACCCTGACCGATCTTGTTGTTGCCCCATACACCGGCGGCATAAGCGCCGACTGTTTCGACAACAGCACCGCGGTTTGGTATGATTTCTGTAACAGTACCGGGAAATCCCGCGGCTACCGTTTCCAGATCTTCCGCATCTGCCTCAAAAATCAGATTCCCGCCGCTGGCGCCAAGAAATCGTCCGCTGTAAAGGGCATTCAGCGTACGTGTTTTGCGATCAGAACGCCTGGCGATCGGTTCACTGACCGAGACAAAATCACCTTCATTGATCAGCAGATAATCCTGCATATTGGTACCTTGAGGCATGCCGAGAGCATCATATATATTAACTGAAAAATGCGTGCGCCAGGTTTTTCGCCACGCAACCTGCATGGTAGGGTCTGTCAATTGTCCCGGGAATACCATTACGGTTCCATCTCTGGTCAGTTTGCGGGAGCACCGAACAGGTCCCGAATAAATAATTTTTGCAGCGGCAGTCTGCATAAATATACTCCGTTAATTACCTTTCCAGCTTCCAAGCTCGCTTCGCCAGCGGTCCAACAGATGGATTTGTGCGCTGCGGTCTTCGGGCAATTGAAGATTTTCACCGCGCATATCAAAGACCAGACCAAAGCACCCGGCTTTGAATCCGATTGATGTCCATGTCGGAACGCCGGGCAGTGTGACGGATTTATCTACATTGAACCAGTCCATTTCATAGTAGCGTCCGTATTCCAGCGGAATGCGTTTGATACCACCCTGGAAAATATCTATTTTTTGAATATTGCTCCCGTCATCACGGAGAGAAATGCTGAACGCGCGTTTTCCTTCTTTGACACGGGAAAGAGGGGTGATCACACGTCCAAGGTTCAAAAACATGGCTGGTGATGTCACTTGTGCGGCCAGTTCACGATTGACACCGGCCAGGGCTCCAACTGCGGAAGCCAGACCATTCATGTCAAGATAGTAATCTGTCAGTCCGAAAGGCCTCAAACTGTCCATCCCGATACGCAGGACATCTCCCGGGTCTTCCACATTCCTGAGCACGGCTCCTCCCAGCAAAACCATGCCCAGCGTTCCATCGGTCAGCTGTTCTTTGGCCGGATTCTGCTCGATAGCAGCTTTGATCAGAAAATGAGCCAGGGTCTGTTCGATCTCAGCAGAATAGGTGTTGGCAGGGATCAATTCCGGATGGACGGATTTGTTGATGATATAGTCAGTAAGTTCACTTTCCTTCAGTTGGAAATTGATCCAGGGGAGGATTTCCGATGGTTTTGTGTGTTCCAGCAACTTTGGCAGTGTTCGACCGATTCCTCCGGAGAATTTTGTCATTTCAAGACCGAGATTTGCGCCGAAGGCGGTGATGGTTCTGCTGGCTCCCACTTCTACAGCCAGAACGGAATGATTGGCGCGGTGGAGCCGGCTGAGCAAACGAACACACCTGCCATAAGCGAAATCTCCCGAGATGGCTTCACAGCCGGTTTCCTTTTGTACCTGTGCAAGGGCAGGGTTTTTCTCTTTACCGAAGTTCAGCATACATTTCTGGAATGCAGTGGTCGGTGAAATCTTTACGTCCTTTTGCCCCATCACGTTGTCACAAAAGCTGATTTTTGTGAGTTGGTGAAACACTTTTTCAAATTGACCGCGTGCTTCGGAATTTCCCATGTAAAGAATCTCCGGACGGTTCTTTTCATCGATGCTTTTACATGCCAGAAGCAATATTTCACCCAGCCGGTAAAGGGCATGTTCGGCTCCGCCTTCTGTCCCGCCGCTTACCAGAATAATATCCGGATCAGCTGCAGTCAGTGAGCCAATGTTTTCTGTCAGCGGTCTGCCTTCCATGGCGCAGATTTTTGCTGTGGCTTTCAGACCGTTTTTGCGCATTAAATTTTCCATAGCCTTGATGGATGCGTCATTTGTCAGGCCCATCAGCACAACACGAGGCATTTCTCCACCGCTCCAGGTGACAACCACCTGGTCTGCACCGATCATCCCCAGTTTTTGTGGCGTGATGATGCGCCCTGTGTCATCAAGAAAATGTCGATCCAGTGCGGATTCCATTTTTTGTACTGCACCGGAAACAGATTGGTATTCTACTTCACCGCCGTCAGAATAAACCGTCCGCCCTGAGGCTGTGCCTGTGAAATGATAACGTCCGTTTTCCCGTTCAAAAAGACTTACGCGCGTGTTGATAGAGCCGATGTCAATTGTCAGGACAACATCGATCGTTTCTTCCTTTTGTTCCCGCGTTTTCTCGTTTTTTTTCTGTTTCATCAGGCTGCCTTCATTTCACAAGTGACTGAACGGTCATGATCATACCTGAGATATGACTGACCAGGATGTTTGCGGCGGTCAGAAATACAGCGGCAGCAATTGCACCGAAGCTGAATCCGATCATGATGTTTCCCAAAACCGTTCCGGAGGATTTTCCGGTTTTCGTTTTTCCCGGAAGATCGTAATGACGTGTATAAAGCAATGAGGTAAGAGCACTCAGCACAATGGTTCCGGTTTTTATCCAGTACCAGACATTGTTTTTTTCTTCCGGACTAATGGATGTCAGTCGGAATCGTGCCGCAAGATTTTGTACAAAAGCCGGGATGGAAGCGCCTGCTGCACCCAGCACCAGGACTGCTGTACCAAGGGCGATCAGCACTGTCATGATGACCTTTTCACCGCTTTTGCTGCCGGTATATGACTTGCAAAACAGGAGTATGATTCCGATGACGGTAAGAACTGTCCGAATGATCTGCAGGACGGACAGAGTTTTATACCCATCTACGATTTCCAGAATCAGAGGGTAGAAATAATTTTCCGCGATCAGTACGCAGATATAGGCGGAAACTGCCCCGCTGAGGATTGCTGCACCGATCCGGAACAGGTAATTGTCCCCAAATACCAGGCTGAAGGCACTAAGACTGAGGAAAAGCCCTCCAATCATAAAAGCAAGTTCATTCCCTTCAGCCATTGACAGCCTCCTTTTCGGGGTTTTCCGGAAGATATTCCGGCTGTATGCTTGATCTTTTTCCATAGCTTGGCGGTGATTTGAAAAATTTTGTTAGCACACCGCAAAGCAGTGCCAGAGGAATCAGTGCGCTTAAATACCAGACTGCCATCATCGTTCGATCTGCGCTGTAGGAAGTTTTACCGTAATGCAGCAGATCTGCATCTCTGCACAGAGCGCTGGAAACCATTCCGTTGTCCAGGTAAGGCTTTACCAGTGGCGCAAGCTGCTCCGGCGCCATCACATGCAGGTGGTATTTCATGTTTGAGACGGCAAGTTGTTCTGCCCAAACCTGCAGTGAACTGCTCTCAGTTGTCAACAGCCAGATATGCTCCGGTAAATTTCCTTTAGCAATACGGGTGCGGACAGAGATGAGCCCGGCAGGCCACCAGCCGGCAAATTCTGTTTTTTCAGAATGGCGGTTTAGCATCATTTGTGTTCCCGGCATTGCAGCCGGGTTGAGCACCGCGTGGGATACCTTTTCTGAGCGTTCTTCCAGCACAGAGATAAGGCTCTCCGCAGCGTCATCCATGAGAGCGCTGTAAGCGGGAGTGTAATCCACGATGATTAATGCGTTTCCTTCAGCAGTCTCGGCGGACTGATAAAAAGTCTGTGAGAGGTCGTTTGCCGGCATGGAGCCCGGTACCAGATGATCAACAATGCCGGTTGTTAGAATCAGTACTACACCACAGATTGCCAGAGCTGTCCAAATCAGACGGGTTCTAAAACTGAGATATCGCTTGTTTTGTATTGTTTTCGGTTCAACAAAGTTCTCTGCATGAATGATTTTCCCGAGAATAGAAGAAATCATCCGCTGCTGATAGGCATTGACGTCAGCTTCTTCCGGAATACTGCTGCGGGAAAAGGTCCGGTAGGCAGGATCCTCCGGAGACTGCGGCAATGTCATATCAGCCGCACCAAACAAATCCCAGGGAATATCGAGGTCTTCATTCCCGTCATCATCACGAGAGGGAAATTTTCCCTCTCCGCCCAGGTCATAAGGATCGGCATCCTTTTCGCTGAGATCTTCATTGTCCTCAGGGAAAAGGAGCGGATTTTCGATTATCTGAGGAACATATACCTCATGAATAACCGGTTTCGAAACAGTATCCTGAGCAGTGTCTGACTGTATTTCATCTGCGGTTTTATCTTCTTTTTCATTTGCAGTCGGAATGTCATCTCTTTCCGGAATTGAATTTTGATCCTGCATTTCAGGTGCAGTTTCACCCTCTACCTGATAACCGATCCCTCTCAGGATCCGATCAAGCATGGCTGCATTTCCGGCACTGTTATCCTCTGATGTGTCGATCTCGATTATTTCCTCCTGCTCAGGCTCGGGTTCATCATCATCAGAGGGATGGTTCCCTGAATAAAAAACGGTGCCGTTTTCTTTTTCATTGCGTTCTCCCGGGGTTAATGAGCCGGAGCTGCTGTTCATTTCACTCATCAATTCAGAGAGAAGACTTCCGCTTTCCGGTTCATAGCCATTCAATTGGGAATGATTCCCGCCGGACAAATCAGCTTCTGAGTTGTCGACGGCTGCATCGAAAAAGCGCCTGGCATCAATCACTTTTGTCGGTGAAGCACTGTTGAGTAATTCCGGCGTGTCCGCTGTTTGAACTTTTTCATCCGGTGTTGCCGGATCCGGTTCGACCAACGGTGCATCTTCCTTCCACCAATCCGGGAGCCGGATCATCCCTTTGTCGTCATAGGCAAGCATATTGTTATCTGATGTGCTTGCGTTATCCCATTTTTTAGCCGGTCTTTCACTGGAAAAATCGTGAAGAAGGTTTACATGGGTTCCTTTATCGGCACTGACAGGATTACCGGGCAGCAAGTCTTCCCATTTTTTAGCCGGACGCCGGATATTGAAATCCATGATTCCGGGTACATTCTCTTCTATGCTTCTCGGAGAGTTTTCATCCGGTTCAAGAAGGGGGGGCTCGATCACGTTTTCAAGAAATGGCTGATATATCTGATCGGTTTTTTTTATGTTTTGAGACTTCGCAATTTTTATTGCAGGAGATGGATTCTGATTTTCCTGAACACCTCCGAATAAAGCGTTCGTGTATGAATCAAAATCAAATGGAGCCCTTTCCTGTTTATCTTTTTGCTGGAAACGTCTTTGCAGCCAAACAGGTACCGGATTATTTTCAGAATCCGGTTTCCCGCTTTCGGTTGTTTTTAATTCTGGTTCCAGTGGTGTCGAAGGATTCACTGAAGCATTGTCGTTTTGAAAAATATCATCCGGCAATGTGACAAGATTTGCTTTGCACACCTGACAAATTTCAGCGCCTTCCGGATTCTCACTGCCGCATATCGGACAAATGTTTCTATATATCATTTATCCTCCTTTGCGGGGAGCTTCCCGGAAAACAGAAAACGGATCCCTGTGATCGCTCCGCCGAGAGCGATGCCGATCAGGAGACCAATCAGCGTTCCCTGAGGGATGCTTTCGAGCCATTCAATCACATTTATAAACCCGGCAGGTAAATTTGCTATCTGAGGCAGACCATTGTAAATCAACAGAAAAACGATCAACCCGGCAGCAAAAGAGACTTTCATGACAGTCGGTGCCTGTCCCGGCAGACGATACATTGCAAAAATAAGACTAATGCAAACAGTACCTGCCAGAGAAGCTTCGACCATTTGCTGTACAAAGAAAACAGGATGATTAAGCTCTGTTGAGTCAGGTCCTTTAATCAGTCCCAGAAGCAGGATGGCAAGAAAAACGCCAAAGCCGATCGTGCGGACGATACGCATTCCGCTGTCATTGCCGGGTTTGCGAATCAACATGATCGCTGTATCTGCGATGGTGAAGAAAAGAAGCGCGGCAAGCAATCTTTCGGCTAATAAAAGCAATTCTGTTCCGATGGTTTTGAAAAGTGGTATATCAAGAAAAACAGAAGCAAAAAATAATCCTCCGATGAGGATCGAAAGAACTGCGAACATTGTCCCGGCTCTTTTCATTTTGCTTCCTTTTTCTCTGTGTTTCCCTTACAATCCGCTGAGGCCAAAACCTGCGAACACAACGATTGCAGCAATCACCACCCAGCGCATGACATCCATTGCGAGCAGCGCGGAATTTTTCTTTTCAGTTTTATCCAGTGCTTCCGGAATTTCGGTATATTGCTCTCCGACGTAAACAGCGTCGGCTGTGACGGTTCCGACTGCTTGAGAAATCAGGTCTGTGCCGCCAATTCCGAGGACTTCTCCTTCGTTGTATAAAGTATCTGTCAGTGCAGGAACTGCTCCGAAGGAACCAATGGAGAGATGGAGCGCACTTGGGGCTTTTTCAAGTGCGGCAGCATTTCCGGTTAAGTGTTCAATAGGCGAAACGCCGGAAAAGGTGCCGAAATCACTGCTATAAGAGCTGCTGTAATCGGCTGCCTCCATACCTGTTCTGACTGCATTCTTTTGAATATTTACAGCAATGCCGCCGGGAGCGGTGATTACCCAGGGCTCGTCGGCAAAAACCATTTGGGCCGAAACTGATTCTGCCGCGCCGGCTGCTGCCAGAGCAGCTCCTCCGGAAAGGACGGCTTCTCCGCTGTCACCGAGGTCAAGATGGATCGGTGCGGATTCTTCCAGACTGACTGCAATGTGATGCCGGATCAGGAGATCTTTCTCTCTGTTATAAGTGCGGCCCACCAATTTGCTTCTGTTTCCGATCAATCTGCAGATCAAATATATCACGGCCATGATCAAAATGATAACAGATGCCATTCTTGTCGTTTGCATTTCAGCCTTCCTTAAAATTTTATAAAGCTTTAATATTCGATATCAAGTATAGCATAATATTCGGAATTTGGTATGAAAATTGCATATATTAAATTTTTTTAATTATTACTCTTTTTTATCATTAAAAAAAGAAAAACATAAATATGCTATATATTAAGGGAATTGCTGCTATATTTATTTTTTAAGATAATGTGCGAATATTTTTAAGCTTTAAAAAAGGGACTTCAGCGAATGAAGTCCCTTCGTTTGGTGTAAAGTTATGATTCAATTACTTTCTGCTTGCTGCGTATCGATACCAGGCAATCAGCATATCCCCCATCAAAATGCCGCCGAGAATATCGGTGAGCCAGTGCACACCGGAAAGTGCCCGGGCAAGGATCGTCACAAGCATGACTGCAAAAGAGCATATGACAACGACTGTAAGGGTTTTCTCATTTTTGATATAGATGCTCCACTGGTCGATCGCAGAGACCATCACAACCCAGGCAATCATGACGTGAGTGGAAGGATAGGAAGATTCCAGACCTTTATCCCGCAGGATTGGGCGGTAATTGATGATCAATACCTTGTCGAACAGCAGATAGAGTGACAGGGTGAGGATGTACAGCAGCATCAGTACTGAAAGATTCCTGTCAACCTTTGAAAGTGACTTTCTCTGGATCAACTGGAGCAGGAAAAATATGCCAAATCCGCCTGCTGTTGCAAAACAGATATATCCCGCCACTTTACTGATTTTGAAGAATGTTTCGCTTTGGCCGACACGGCTGAAAAATCCGGTGTTGATGGTGGCAAGACCAAGATTGGTCCCTTCTACGCCAACCGGCTGAACATCAACTGTCGCTACGATGATGGTTGCCGCTATTGCCAATACGGTCATCAGCAATGCTGTTCTTACAGTTTCTTTCGGAACGCTTTTCATTTAATATTACTCCTCTTATCCAAAAATCGATTATTTATTCTTCTTCCAACGCCTCGATCAGAAAGCTGACCGGGCGAAATCCGTCATTGCAGGAAATCATAGCGGAGCGTGGATTTTTCATCCAGCCGTCGTAAATGTTTTCACCGCCATGAGCAAGCGTCATAACAAAAGGAGAAATGGAATCCCAGGCGCTTTGGCAAAATTCTGCCGGTTTTTCCCATCCGTTGGTGATAAATACTTCTCCTTCTTCATGACAGCAGGCGTGCTCGATAAGGTTTTCATATTTTTCGGAAAGATCTGTGTAATTTGCTTTTCGAACAACGGTGATCCTGCATTTTTTTGCCATAAATTCAAGCCCTCTCTGCAGACTTCATTATATCAGAATTAAAGGATATGGCAAACGATGTCGATAAGAAAATGAAACATCTGAATAATCATCAGAAAAATGTAAGAATTTATGGCCTTTGTCATGTTTCATCAAAAAAGTATGGGAAAATTAAATTTTGAATATTATAAAGGTAATTAAGCGCTTAACGTTTCGTTTGTGTAAAATACTGAAGAAAAGGATAAATTTTTCTCGATGAGCAGCAGATGGCTGACACTTTTTATTGAATCGTTTCCGAAAATCCTGATTCCCGGATTGACAGTGACGATTCCCTTGACTGTGGCCGCGTTTTCAATATCTTTGATTATAGCGGTTCTCACTGCAATGGCACAGTATGCCCGTATTCCGGTACTGACGCAGATCATCCGTTTTTACATCTGGATCTTTCGCGGTACACCGCTGCTCGTCCAGCTTTTTGTGGTTTTCTATGGTCTTCCCCGAGTAGGAATCCTGCTTGATCCTTTTCCTGCTGCGGTGATCGTTTTTTCTTTGAACGAAGGGGCTTATTCTTCGGAAATTGTTCGTGCGGCATTGGAATCTGTGCCGATCGGGCAGATGGAAGCCGGCTATTGTGTGGGCATGACCTATATGCAGACAATGCGGCGCATTATCCTGCCGCAAGCCATGCGGACAGCATTCCCTTCTCTGTCTAACTCGCTGATCGCAATGGTCAAAAACACTTCGCTGGCAGCAAACATCACGGTGACAGAGATGCTGATGACGACACAGCGTATCGTCGCCCGAACCTATGAGCCGCTGCTGCTTTATCTCGAGGTGGGACTGATTTATCTGATCTTCTCAACGATCCTGACTTTCCTGCAAAGCTGGGGCGAAAAGAAGCTTGGCGCTTATATGCAGAAGGAGGCCTGAACGATGCTGCTGGAGGCGAAAAACGTAAAAAAAAGCTTCGGGTCTCATGAAATTCTGAAAGGAATCGATCTTTCTGTAGATTCCGGGGAGGTGGTCGCGATCATCGGACCTTCCGGTGCCGGAAAAACCACTTTGCTGCGCTGCCTGAATTTCATCGAGATACCGGATGAGGGTTCGTTGATTTTTGAAGACCGGGCACATGAAATGAATCATATGGCACGGAATGAAATTCGTGATTATCGCCTGCAGACAGCTTTCGTTTTCCAGAATTTCAATCTGTTCCTGAACAAGACGGCCCTGCAAAACGTGACGGAAGGTCTGATCGTTGCCCGCGGGATGGATAAATCACAGGCAGAGAAAAAAGGGCTGGATGCGCTTCAAAAGGTCGGTCTGCTCAGCCATCGGGATCACTACCCGCATCAGCTTTCCGGTGGTCAACAGCAGCGAGTCGCGATTGCCCGCGCGCTGGCGGCTGAACCGAAAATCATTTTCTTTGATGAGCCGACCAGTGCGCTGGATCCGGAACTGACCGGTGAGGTGCTTTCGGTAATTAGAGACCTGGCAAATGACGGAATGACGATGCTCATCGTGACACATGAGATCGAGTTTGCCCGGACGGTTTCCAACAAGATCATTTTTATGGAAAACGGTGAGGTGGTGGAATCCGGACCGACAGCGAAGATGTTCGACAATCCGGAAAAAGAGAGAACATCAGAATTTTTGAAGTTTTTTAAGAGGTTTTAGAGGAGTTTCTATGAAAAAGCATTTATTATTGTCCTTGTTGTTGTCTGTATTGGTAGTCTTCGGAATCTTCAGCACAGTCTCTGCGGCTGATCTTTTGGATCAAATTAAGGAAAAAGGCTATATGACTGTTGCGCAGGAAGGCACTTATGCTCCGTGGTCCTATCATGATGAGAATGATGTCCTGACCGGCTTTGATGTCGATGTGGCAAATGAGATTGCTGAGCGTCTGGGAGTGAAAGCGCAGTTTGTAGAAGGCCCCTGGGATGGCTTGCTTGCCGGTGTGGAAGTTGGCCGCTATGACGTCCTGATCAACTGTGTCGGTGTTACCGAAGAACGCAAGCTGAAATATGACTATTCCGATCCCTATGCTTTCAACAGGCCGGTCATCATCGTTCGCGGTGATTATGACGAAATTCACTCGTTCGAAGATCTGAAGGGAAAAACTACTGCCAACACCATCACCTCTACTTTTGCGGAAGAAGCTGAAAAGTGGGGCGCAAAAGTAACCGGTGTGGATGACCTGAACCAGACCATTGAATTGGTGCTTTCCGGACGTTTCAATGCAACACTCAACACCGAAATCACCTATCTGGATTACATGAAGGCGCATCCTGATGCCAACCTCAAGATCGCTGCTTATGGTGACAATGCAACCTGGATCGCCATTCCGGTCCGCAAAGGTGAAGCGTCGGCATCTTTCCTCACTGCGCTCAATGAAGCTCTCGCAGACATGAGAGAAAAAGGTGTCCTGACCGAACTGTCCCTGAAATATTTTGACTCAGATATCACAAACGAATGAGAAATCAGGAATAAGAAAAGAGGAATGGCAGCTGCCATTCCTCTTTTCTTATTCCTAAGACCTATCTTCTCATTTCTTATTTCTTATTTCTTATTTCTTTTTTTCCCTCGTGGTATAATTAATTGGTTATAGAAACAAAATGATGTCGACGAAAAGGCGATTAATTTATGGAAAACGATAATATTAACCGAGTAGATCTCGATCAGCAAATGCGGGAAGCATATCTGGATTATGCCATGAGCGTTATCGTCTCGCGCGCTCTCCCGGATGCACGTGACGGCTTGAAGCCCGTTCATCGCCGTATCCTTTATGCGATGGAGGCAATGGGCGTCCGCTCCAATGTGCCGCACAAGAAATCGGCCCGTATCGTGGGCGAAGTTCTGGGTAAATACCATCCCCATGGCGATGCCTCTATTTATGATGCGATGGCCCGAATGGCTCAGGACTTTTCCATGCGTTATCCGCTGGTCGACGGTCATGGCAACTTCGGTTCGATCGATGGTGATCCCCCGGCTGCCATGCGTTATACGGAAGCCCGCCTGAAGAAGCTTTCCGATGAGTTGCTGGCGGATATTGATAAAGAAACGATTGACTTTTTGCCGAACTTTGACGGTTCTGAAAAAGAGCCGGCGGTGCTCCCTTCCAAGGTTCCGAACCTGCTGCTGAACGGCTCCAACGGGATCGCGGTCGGTATGGCGACGAATATTCCTTCTCACAACCTGCGCGAGATCAATGAAGCATTGGCTTATATGATCGACAATTATGACCATATCGAAGACATCACAGTCGAAGACCTGATGAAATTTGTCAAGGGGCCTGATTTCCCGACCGGCGGTGTTATTATCGGGAGGGAAGGCATCAAACAGGCCTACACCACGGGGAAAGGCCGCATCGTTGTTCGTGCCCGCTCCCATGTGGAGGAAGGAAAAGGCCGCTTCCATATCGTCGTGACGGAGATCCCTTATCAGGTCAATAAAACCACACTGCTGGAACGGATCGCGGAGCTTGTCCGCAGCGGACAGATCACGACAATCCATGATATGCGTGATGAATCAGACCGTGAGGGGATGCGTATTGTTATCGAATTGAAAAAAGATGCACAACCGCAGGCAGTGCTGAACCAACTTTACAAACACACCATGCTGCAGTCCACCTTCGGGGCACAGATGCTGGCACTGGTCGATAACCGACCGGTTTATCTTTCCCTGAAGACTGCACTGGAAGTATTTATCAAGCACCGTCTGGAAGTGATTGAACGCCGGGCTGACTATGACCTGCGCAAGGCGAAAGCCCGTTCTCATATTCTGGAAGGTTTGCTGATTGCGCTACTGAACCTGGATGAAGTGATTCGCATTATTCGTAACGCACCGGACAGTGATTCAGCCAAGACACAATTGATGGAACGTTTCCACCTGGATGATATTCAGGCTCAGGCGATTCTGGACATGCAGCTGCGTCGTTTGAGCGCTTTGGAACGCTGGAAGATCGAAGAAGAGCAGAAACAGCTCATCGAAAAGATCGCTGACCTGGAAGATTTACTGGCTTCCAAAGAACGCCAGCTGAAGGTCGTTGAGACTGAGACCGATGAGGTTACCAAAGCCTATGGCGATGAACGCCGCACTTCCATCGAAGCCGATGAGCTTGAAGGCTTCTCTGACGGTGATCTGGTTTCCGAACGCGGTGTATTTGTCACTATGACTGAAAACGGTTATATCAAGCGTGTGGATGCGACGACTTACCGCCAATATAACCGCGGCGCCCAGGGTGTTACCGGGCATACCATGAAGGAAGAAGACAAGGTTGCCAACATCATGTTTGTCAACACGCATGACCGCATGCTCTTCTTCACTGACAAAGGCAAAGTCTATGCGGAAGATGTTTTCCGCATTCCGGAATCCAGCCGGACCGGGAAGGGTCTGCCGGTGATCAACATTATCAACATTCAGGGCGACGAAAAGGTCACGGCTATGTTGCCGGTTCGCGATGCCGATGCGGACAATTATCTGGTGATGGCTACTGCTAACGGAAAGATCAAGCGCAACCGACTCAAGGATTACATGAATATCCGCTCAAATGGTCTGATCGCCATCAGTCTGGACGATGATGACCGCTTGACCTGGGTCTGCCAGACAGACGGGAACATGAATATTCTGATGGTCAGCCGCAATGGCAAGTGTCTGCGTTTCAAAGAAAATACGGTCCGTACCATGGGACGCACTGCCCGGGGTGTCAATTCTATGAAGATGATCGGAGATGACCACCTGGTTTATGTGGGTGTTGCCCGGGATCAGGATGATCTGTTGATCGTCCATGACAAGGGAATCGGAAAACGTACACCGGTTGCACTGGTGCCGATCCACGGCCGTACCACCGGCGGACAGAAGATCACCAATACCAACGCCTTTGAGAAGATTGGGAAGATCGCCGCGGCGCTGGTGCTGCACGCCAACGATGACGTGACCTTTATGAGTTCCAAAGGCAATGTGGTTCGCCTGCGCGGTTCGGTTATCCCGAGCCTTGGACGGGCTGCCCGCGGTGTCCGCCTGGTCCGCATGGAAGGGGATACGGTCGTTGCCGGTGTCACTGCCAATGACCGCGATGCTATTCCGGAAGCGCCTGATGAGGAAACAGTAACCGAACTGCCGAATGATCCGACTCTCCCGCCCGAAGAAGATCTTCCCGCTGATGATGATGCCGTTCCGGAAGAAGATATAGAAGAAATTGAGGATGAGACAGAATCATCTGAAAATGATTCTTCTGAAGATGGAGATGAGATCGAAGAGTAGGAAATCTGTTTTGAGAGTAAGCTCACACACAAATTTCTTATTTCTGATTTCTTATTTCTTATTTTGATAATTGGAGGTTGAACATGCAGATTGTAACAGACAGTGCAGCCGATTTGGCTCCTTCACAACTTGCTGGACTCCCTATCCATTTCACTACCCTGCGGCTCAGCCTGGGTGGTGAACCCTTTACCGGGACCAATGAAGAGTTCTACAAAAAACTTTCAGAAACCGATGAATATCCGGTAACTTCACAGGCAGCTGCCGGTGAATTCGCCGAGATTTACCGAAATGTTGCAAAAAAGGATCCGGATATTTTGTCCATCCATATTTCCGGAGGCTTGAGCGGGACGATCAATTCAGCCAGGGTGGGGGCATCAATGGTGCCGGAAGCGAAAGTGACATTCTGGGATTCGCGCACCCTTTCGGCTGCATTGGGCTGGCAGGTGGAAGCAGCTGCCCGTATGGTGGTGAAGGGCTTCAAACTGGATAAGATCCTGGAACGGTTGACCCAGATCCGTGATACCGTTGACGGGATGTTCACCCTCAAGGAAATGAAATATCTGATCCATGGCGGACGAGTGAGCCATTTGAAAGGATTGCTGGCTTCCGTTCTGAACATCAAACCGATTATCGGTGTCGATCACGTCACAGGAATGTACACCAATGCGGCCCAGGATATGACCTTCAAACGTGCCATGGCGCGTATGATCGGTCTGGATAAAACCCGTTATGCCGGAATGGGACCGCTGCGAGCGCAAATCGTTCATGGGCATAACCCGGAGGGTGTTGAATTCATCCGGAAAAAGGCAGAAGAGGAACTGCAGTGCACTTTTGACGATACCGTTCCGGTAGCTCCCGCTCTTGGAGCACATACAGGACCTTCCCTTGCCGGTATCATCGTCGGTCCAAAGGCGCTTTTCGCCGATTTATACTAAAAATCGTTTTTATTATATCAAAGGGCACCTCAAATACCTCGTTGGCAGGTTTTAGAGGTGTCCTTTATTTATGTTGAAAAAGCTATTAATGTGCTTGACTTTGCAAGACAAATGCTGTAATATTGTTAGAAACAGATTATCTGAATCTACTCGCTAAAGGAGATTGAAAATGGCAGTTTCATCAAGTTATACACATCGCATTGATCCGGCATTACGCGCACAAAGTGAAGCTTTGTTTGGTGAATTGGGTATGTCATTAGGTACAGCCATTAATGTTTTCTTGAAGAAAGCTGTTCGAGTAGGAGGATTTCCTTTTGATGTAAATCTTGAAATTCCAAACAGAGATACGTTAGAATCTATGTTGGAGGCTGAAAAGATTGCTGTAGATCAAAATATAAAAGCTTTGAGCGTTGAGGATGCATTGGCGGAGCTTAAGAAATGAGCAGCGTGTATAAGTACAAAGTAAAGTGGTCATCCAGATTCAAAAAGGATTATAAACTTGCTATTAAACGAGGACGCAATATTGAGCTTCTTGATGATGTGATACGTTTGATAGCTAAAGGAGATCAGAAGAAGAAACTGATAGAAGAATATGATGATCATGAGCTAAGTGGTGATTGGAAGGGGCATAGAGAGCTTCATGTTTTACCGGATTGGTTGTTGATTTACTATATATCAGAAGACGTATTGATTTTGACGCTTTCCAGAACTGGTATACACAGTGATCTTTTCAAAGAATAAATATGCTCCATTCTGAATAGATAAAAAATGTTATAAACTTATGTCCGATGAACTTAGCTTTCGTTTTTTTACTTCACTTTACACGGACTGCCGTATGCAGGATGATGACCGGATTCTTGTCGGTGTGTCGGGCGGAATTGACTCGATGTTTTTATTGTCACAACTGTATGAACTGGAGCAGCCTGTGATGGCTGCTGTTTTTAATCACGGACTGCGTCTTGAGGCTGAAGAGGAATGTGACTTTGTCGAAAGCTTTTGTTCGGAACGGGAAATTCCCTGTGTGCGGGGAAAAGCTGATGTCCGTTCTTACGCCGCAGCCAAAAACATGGGAATCGAAGCTGCAGCCCGTGAGCTTCGTTATCAGTTTCTGTTCAAAACCGCTTCTGAAAATGAATGTAAGGCTGTGGCCACCGCTCATCATGAGAACGATCAGGCGGAAACGATCCTGATGCATATCCTGCGCGGTGCGGGCATTGACGGATTGTGCGGGATGCGTCCCTATAGTTTTTTGAAAGAATACAGTGAGAGCATACCGCTGATCCGTCCGCTGCTGAATATCAGCCGGGAAGAGATCGAAAAATATGCCGCGGAGATCGATATGCCTTATCGTGAGGATCGTTCCAATGATGATCCCTCCTATCTCCGGAACCGCATCCGGAAGGAGCTGCTCCCGCAGCTGAAAGCGGACTATAACCCGCAAATCGTTTCCTCACTTTGCCGGCTGGCAAAATCTGCTGCTGCGGACAAAGAGCTGCTGGATGGCGCCTGTGAAGATGCCATTCGCTATGCTTCCTTTTACCTTCTGGATGAGGGCTGCGAGTGGAGCCGCAAAACATACAAATCGTATGCGATTGGGATGCGATATCGGATGCTTCGCGAGCTGTTTTCCCGGATGGGAGCGGATCTTTCCGAAATCGGATATCATCATTTGATCGTTGCTGATCACCTTCTGATGAAGGGACGCTATAATCAGACCATTCCTTTACTGGATGGGTTGTGGCTGCGCTGTGAGGGTGACCGGGCGATGATCCTGACGACTCCCGATGTTCCGCAGTGGCGTTATCCACAGCTTTCTCAGGGGTGGTCCTTATACTGTGAAACGAGGCACATTCAGTCAAAGGATCTTCCGGAATGGAAAGAAAAAGCCAAAAATCACCCCGAGTGGGCGATTTTGGACGCGAATCAGGTGGCGGATTATCCGATTCTGCGAACGATCCGGCCCGGAGAACGGTTTGAACCTTATGGAATGGGCGGGAAGAGCCAGAAGCTTTCCGATTTTCTGGTGAACAATAAGATCCCGGTTCAATATCGTGATGACCTGGTTGTTGCCGCAGATTCAGGCGGCATTATCTGGGTTCCCGGTCTCCGTGTGTCCAACCGCTGTGCGTTGTATGATGGAACACATCGAATCATGATCTTGAAGCTCAAAAAGTGTGATGATACCTATGATGAACTATCGCTTGAATGAGTTTGGAAGAAAAATCGTTCAAATATTGTTATGTATCGTTATTATTGTAATTACTTTTGTAATTACAATGAAAGAATTGGGCTTTGATAACTCTGATTTTTCTATCCATATGAATTGTGCCATAAATATCAGGCGTGAATTCAAAAAGTTATTTACTTCACCGGCTGATTTCCCGTTTCAGTTGGCATATCCTATGTGGCATATTCTGGTAAATATTTTTTATAAAATCGGCCGTTTAATATTTGGCTCCGGAGCAAGGCCTGAATATGCTGCTGCCCTGGTTACCGGTTGTGTAAACGGCTGTACGTATCTCATCCTTATAAAAATACTTTCTTTCTATGCATGTAATCTGAGTGAGTGGATTGCCTTTGGGCTTTGTTTTGTGATGCCGATTTATATTCCCGGACTGAAGGACGATTTTTCATATTTTGCCCAGGGTTCACCGGTGATTTGGCATAATCCGACCAATATGATCGCTAAACCATTCGCGCTGACAGGTTTTTTTCTGATCATAATGCTTTTGAAAAAAATCAAAAAGGGAGGTAATATCTCCCGGAAGGAATGTCTTGTTCTTTCCGCAGTTATCTTTCTGAGTGTTTTGGCGAAGCCTTCCTTTTTTCAGGGAATCGTTCCGGCATTGGGTATATATATAATGATTCAAATATTTCTGACGAAGTTTGAAAAAAACGGGAATATTTCGTTATTTGTACCTGTTTTATTCCCGGTTTTCTGGTTATTTTGGGACAGTTTCTGTTTTCTTTCTATTTCGGGAAAGGCGGCGGAGGCATTGGAATCGGTTGGATGGAAGTCGCGAAAGTCTATTATCCGTATCCGTTGTTTGAATTATTCCTGGTTCTTGCTTTCCCAATCGCATATATTCTTTGTGATGTAAAAAAGGTATGGAAAAACCAGGAAGTTCAATTTGCGGTTCTATATGTGTTATGTTCCTGGCTGGAATTTACCTTGTTATATGAAAACGGTGAAAGAAAATATCATGGAAATTTTGAATGGGCAGTTTGTCTCGCCTATGCCGTGATATGGACGGTGACTTCGTTGAATTTTTTTAGAAATCGGTATCTGACGGATTCCTGGACCAGGAAAGAAAAGGCTAAAAATAATGTTCTTTTTCTGATTTGGATGATGCATTTTATTTCCGGCGTATTTTTTGTTTGGAATATGCTTACGGTACAAAAGTTGTATTTTTAGATGATTCACCGAAAACCATTTATTTACAGGGGTCTTAAAAATGGAAATGAAGGAAGAAATTGTAGAGTTTACCGGTTGGGCAAACGGCGGTGCGGCGCTGGGACGGCTTGCAGACGGACGGGTCGTGTTCGCGGAGGACATATTGCCGGGTGAGCGGGCTGTGGTGAGGTATGCTGAAAAGAATGCCCGCTTTGTTTCCGCTGAAGTGATCAGAATTTTGGAAAAATCCCCGATGCGCATCGATCCCCGCTGTCCGCTTTATGGCCAGTGCCGAACCTGCTGTCTGCAAAATCTGGAATATCCCGACCAGCTTCATGCCAAACGTGAGATCCTGATCGACCACCTCACCCGTATTGCAGGATTAACGGATGCGGAAAACCTCGTTGAACCCGTGATCGCATCTCCCGCAGAATGGAATTATGCCCGAAGTCTTCTTCTCGGACTGGATGTGGACGGCAATTTCTGTGTGCCGGATAAAAAAGGCGGGCTTGTACGGCTTGAAGCATACTGCCCAATTACCGCGGAATCGATCAACGATGCGCTGGCTTCCTTTACCTTTGAATCGGAGAGCGGGATCGATGAACTGGAATTCCGTGCAGACGATGAGGATGGTTTACAGCTCATCCTGCGGGGTTCCTCGGAGAAACCAGAAGATGAGATGGAGAACGATACGGATATTTCCGTCGTCTATCAGGGTCCGGAATCATCCTGGGTGATGGCGGGCGTCAGTACATTGGCTCAAACGACAGCCGGTATCAAAATTTGTGCATCGGACAGCAGTCCTTTGATAAAGAATCCTGCGATTCTGGCGCCTTTGAGTGAAAAGCTGTCTCAGCTGTTTTCTGAGATGAATGATGTGTCCCTGCTCCACCTCAACTGTGGTACCGGATTTTGGAGCTATTGGTTCGGCAGCCGCTGTCATGAGGTATATGCGCTGATGCCGGACGAAGTCTGCTGTGAGGACTTCGCCTATAATCTGGATGCGCTTGAAAATGTTTCGCTGTATATCGGCGATGTGAAAGAAATTCTCCCGGGTTTGCCTGTTCCCGGAAAGGAATGGGCGCTGATCGAAGGCGGAACCACCGGCCTGCATGAAGAATCCATCCGGCTGTTTTGTGCAAGAACTCCGCAGAAAATCATCTGTCTCTATGAAGATCCGGCCATCCTTGCCCGGGATCTGAAGCGTCTGAGAGAATGGGGCAGGAATGTGGTCACCGTGATCCCCTATGACCCCGCTCCGCAGACGGCGTCTCTCGGTGCGTTTGCGATTCTGGATTGATTTTTATAATCATTCAAGCTCTTTTTTTCTTTCCATTGAGCACATTGATCAGGATCAGCAGCCATCCCAGCAGACAGAGGATCTCGGTGCTGTAGATATAACGCCGTTCCGGCTGGTTCATCATGCTGAGGCACAGGTGGGAGCAATGAAGCAGGACCAGCAGCATCCCTGTCAGGGAATCAGTGTTGATCCGGAGCGCAAAGAGCAGCGTAAACAGCAGCAGGAATGCGATGAACGGAATTGGCTTGATTTGAAGTCTGGTGCGTTCCAGTGCTGTTTTCATCGTTTCTGCCAATGCGGAAACAAATTTGCTGAAGTGCAGGCTGAAGATCTTTCTGCTGACTTTTCCGAGCATTGGGCTGCAGGTGATCAGGTCATAACCCTGTTTTTCCGCTGCAGCGATCCCGACCTGCCACATGTTGGTGTTCTGGTCGGCATCCGGATATTGTTCTTTCAGAACCAGTAATTCATGGCAGAATTGCCTGAGTTCCGGATCGTCAAATGCATCTTCATCTCCCGGTTCCATGAGGTCGACAGCACGGGCAATCTCAACATAGCCGGAAGTCGGCATCCAGACGAAGATACCGTATTGCCGGTAGATCGTGACCGCCGGAATGGCTGTGATTGCCAGAAAAGCAAGACAGCTGATCGCCGGGATCAGGAGGCTGTGATTTTTTCTGAAGGTAATGATCGCCGATACGAGCAGCAGGATGAGCAGAAAAATGTTTGCCGGGCGGATCAGAATGGCAATGGCAGAAAGAACACACACGATCATGAAGAAAAGTGCGCTTCTTTCTTTCACGAGCAGGATAAAGAAAGCTGTGATCAGCAGCAGAACTGCCTGAGAAAGGCATTCGGTCATGATGTAGCTGTTATCAACGCCGAGAAAACCGCCGCTGAGGATCAGCTGAGCGCAAAATGTGAGCCAAAGGGGAGCGTAGTACCGGCAGAAAATCAGGAACAGGGTCAGGAAAGAAACAAAGAGAACGCACTTTTGCACCCGGGCAACGTTGATCAATCCAAGACTGTCAGTTTTAGATCCGTCTTGAAGCGTTTCGTCCAGGAAGTGATTTCCTTCATTCCGCAATTGGCTCAGCCTTTCATTTCCGCTCAATTTATATATGGCTTCGATAAATACCGGATAGCCCGGGGTGCGGATCGAAGAGGCGGTATAGTGCTGCAGATAGGCTTCGCTGTCGGCTCTCTGTCCGACCATGTTCCATTCCGGCAGGAAATAACAGACCGTGTTCCAGGTCACAACAAGGATCGCCAGCACCCGGAAGAATTTAAACTTGTCAGCGATCTTGAAGGTGACTGTCAGGAGTACGAAAAGCAGAATGAAAAAGATGACATTCCGCTGCAGGATGGGTTTGAAATAAAGTCCCCGGATCGGGGTTGGCGGGGCGGAAAAAATCATCTTGTTCCAGGGAAGGAGCAGCATCAAAAAAAAGACAGCGGTGATCCATAGCATGATGTTCCGCAGGAGTTGATTGTCTTTATATTTCCGGCACAGAAACAGGACTGCCGCTCCGGTCAGTGCGGTCAGAACGCCGAGAGCTAACAGGTAACGGGTCTGGATGATAATCGGGCTGAGAACACTGTACTCATGCGTCTCCGGATCGTTATCCGAGGCGGAAAAGTAGATGTCATTGTTGTCCTGCATTGTGTAGCGCCCGCCGCCCTGTGTCTTGATGACAGCGGTAATGTCTTCATTGACAGACAGGATACCCTGGTCGGGAAAGCTGTTGTCTTCTTTCAGGTAAATCGGCAGCTTCAGTCTGCTGACATTTTCGTTCGGAACATAGGCATAGTAGCCGTATGCTTCATCATGTGTGATTCGGCTGACAGGTTCCTCTTTCCAGAAAAGGATCAGGCTGCCGGTTCGATTCAGAACCACAAACAGGAACAAAAGAAAAAATCCGGTTGAGATCACCGTTATGATTTTCTTAAGAGGTTTGTTCATGGGTTTAATTATATTCACTGGAAAGGGAACGTAAAGATTTTTATGAATGCTCTCTGATCTTCATTTCTCCTGCGCTTTCTCAGTTTTCTCCCTGCATTTTGTATTATGATTAACCAAAGGAGAGAAACTGATGATTGATTTAAGTCATCTTGAACAATATCGGGAAAATAACCGGATCGAAGCAAAAAGGGCACTTGGAGGTCTTCCGAACAGCATTTGGGAGACTTATTCTGCCTTTGCCAACACACTTGGAGGGATCATCTTACTGGGGGTGGAAGAGGATCACAATAAATCGCTTCGTGCTATAGACCTTCCGGATCCGGAAAGGCTGATGAAATTGTTTTGGGATGCGGTCAATAATCCTCAAAAAGCAAGTGTCAACATATTGTCCTCCAAAGATGTTCGCGTCGAAAAGGTTAACGGAAAACGTATTCTGGTAATTAATGTGCCGAGGGCTGACCGGTTTTACCGGCCTGTCTATGTTGATGGAAATCCGCTGAATACATATCGTCGAAATGGGGAAGGTGACTATAAAGTCACCCGGGAGGAATATCAGGCAATGGTCAGGGATGCGTCGGTTCGGTCTCAGGATATGCTTGTTTTGACTGAAATGAAAACGGACGTGTTCAATACGGAAAGTGTCCGGGGATATCGTCAGCGGATGAAGCTTACGCGTCCGGGACACGTATGGGAAACGCTTGATGATGACGAGTTTCTGCTGAAAATCGGTGCGGCAGCTATTGGTGAGGATGGAAAAAAACATCCTACCGGCGCCGGGCTGCTGATGTTTGGAAATGAGTATGATATTGTCCGTGAGTTCCCCTATTATTTTCTGGATTATCGGGAAGATATGTACGAAAATACACGTTGGTCAGATCGGATTATTTCATCTTCCGGTGACTGGAGCGGGAACATTTTGGATTTTTATTTTCGGATTTATAACAGGCTGCAATTGGATTTAAGGGTTCCGTTTGCGTTGAGAGATGGTATCCGTATAGATGATACTCCGGTTCATAAAGCGCTGCGAGAAGCGCTTGTTAACTGTATGGTAAATGCTGACTATTATGGACCGAGGGGGCTTGTTATTATTAAGACGGGTGGTTTTATACAGATGTCTAATCCGGGTGGTTTCCGTATCGGGGTAGATGTGGCGAGGGGTGGTGGTATTTCTGATCCCCGAAATGCTGTTATTCTGAAAATGTTCAATATGATCGATATCGGCGAACGGGCAGGCAGTGGTATTCCGAATATTTTTCGTGTCTGGAGAGAGCAGGGTTGGCAGGAACCGATAATTTTGCAGGAAATTAAGCCTGAGAGAACTGTGTTGATTTTGCCTCTTGAGGAGGTTTCTTCTTACTCCATGATTGCTGAAGATATGCTTCCCCAGTGGTATGACGTGAATAGTGAAAAATCGTCGAAAACGGGTAGTGTTACAGGAAATATCGTCGAAAAAGACAAAATGTCGTCGAAAAATGGTGAAATATCATCGATAATTAGTGATAATTCGACGAATATCGTCGATAATGCCGAAAATACGTCGAAAAAAATCGTCGAAAATGATAAGGATTCGTCGAAAAGATCCGTCAGAAAGAATGAGACGGCAATCAGGTTGGTTAAACGTCAGATGATCATTGATTATCTGACAGATCATGTCGAGGCTTCTGCTGTTGAGTTGGCTGACTGGTTGAATTTGAAGCCGTCCCGGGTTCGTGATTATCTGCGGGAATTGAAAGAGGAAGAGATTATTATTTCGCAAGGGGAAACCCGGAGCAGGGTCTATCGTTTGAAATCATAAGGGTGGTATGCTGATTTTTTCAGTGTTACCGGTGTTTCCATTTCTCAATGGATGGGCAGCGATAATGCAGCTGACACTGTTTCGCGGATGGAAAGGAGTTTTATTATGACATCACCTGATAAAGAACCGCTGCAGGAGATGAACGGTTTGTACCGGGATGCGGAAGGAAATTATCGTTGGGTATATGAAATGGACAGTGGTTCAAACCGCTCTTTTCTCAAGCTTTATCTGCTGATCTTCGGTTTGATCATTCTGATTCCCGGAGCGGTTCTTTTTTTAATGATCTATGGCCACAGAGGCTATCTGGATGGTGCGGGAGAATATCTGTTGATCTGGTTTGGGATTTTTGCAGCGGTGGAATTGCTGACTGTTTTGATCTACAAGCTGATCGAAAAAGTCAAAGGTGGTTCGACCGATATTCCCTATCTGCTCAGCGATGATTATATCATTGTTCATCCGGATAACACGCGCACACCCAAAGCTTATCTGCGGACGGATTTCTCTTCGGTTAAGGATATAAAGCTTGAACCGGATTCTGATCTGATCCTGCTCTGCGAACCGCTCCGTGTGACCCATGTCTATGTTTATCCGGAGGATCTGCCTTTTGTGCTGAATTATTTTCTCGACCGCGTTCCTCAATCGAACAGGATAAAGGAGCTCCGGAGCCGGGCAAATGAAATGCTGAAAAAAGCATGAGTAGTTCGGTAGGAAAACACTTTTTATTTTATGATTCAGTAATCAGCTTCTGAGTTTCGCATCCAAAACCTGATTGAGGCGTTTGATGATCCTGGTGCGGATGGCGGTGGCGTCTTTGTCGGTCAGGGTCTTTTCCTGTACAGAAACTGCAAAAAATATGCATTAATTGAATTATTTATACGCAAAAAATATGCAATTATTGACATGATTAAACCCCCACCTATGGTGGGGAGAACGGAATAAGCAGAAGCGTAGAGGCTAATAGGAAAAGCCTCCTATGATAAACTGAAAGAGGTGTCGAAAGCCAAAATCAGAAAGCAAGGAGGCAATCCAAATGGATACTAATCCTGAATTATTCATAAGATTTTGATTCATCTGCGAAAAGCCGAATAAAAACAGGTTATCTTAAAGAAATTTCATTCACCTGATAAGTGAAACAAAACGAAGAAAGGACTTCCGATTTGGTATAATATTTATATCGCAAAAAAAAATACTCCAAAGGAGAAGTCCCATGTCTATTATAAGCGGAATTACATTAGAAAGCAACAAAAATATACACCTGAATTTCGAAGGCGGCAA
>JAFRIR010000112.1 GCA_017432685.1 Flexilinea sp.
ACCGGCTATGATAAATATCGAAACTGTATTATCAGGAACACTAAAACCGGCGAAGAAATGATTATGGGCAGATTGTTCATCATCCAGGAGCTGGAACGTCCGACAAAATCAGATGTTCTTCCGGTTGAGGCAAAAGGTGAATTTATTGCTGATCCAATGGCGACAGATGTTGGCAAAGTGAAAAAGTATCTTGAAGATAACTATAAGCCTGGCGATTTGTTTGATTGGGGACAAATACCTGCTGCCTTGAATATGACAAATGATCAGATTACGAGTATCCTCAGTAATTTGATGCGTAAAAGCATCGTTCGAAAGGCTAAGAACAGAAAGCGTTTCTTTATTTTTATCGGAAAGGCGGATGAGCAGATTGATGATGCTGACCCTTTTGAACCGGGACATGAATTCCGTCTAAGGGTAAAAGATCTTGTCGGAGATGAATATAAAGTTATTGGAGATTATGTTGACTGGAATACGCCTGTAGAAATGCTTCATGAAGTTTGCAAAAATTCTTTTTTGATAAAACCGGCTGATTTTGCTGCGGGTGTGAGATGCAGCTGTTTACCAAAACCACCATATGGGAATGCCTTTATTGATTATGTCAGGGACAGATCCTGCGGTTTATACGAAGTCAGAAGACAAAAGTCTGAAACAGGTTATATCGTCCGGAACACCGAAACCGGAGAAGAAAAGAGTTTGCCAAAAATGCGTATCATTCAGGAACTCGAACGTCCAACGCCTTCTCCTGTCCTTCCTTTGGAGAAAAAGGGTTCTTATGATTATTCACAAAGCATTACAAATATCGATCGTGTTATGCGCTATTTGAATGATGTCATCGGTCCCGGAACGGAATTCAATATGTCTGAATTGAGAAATACTGGACTGAGCGTAAGTCAGGTGGGCAGCATTGTGCAGAGGCTGCGCAGAAGTGGTATTATTCTTCCTGTCGATGGAAATCGCGGTCATTATATTTTTCACCCGGATTCAAAATAATACGGATCGTCTTCACTGTGTGACTCCCTCAGCAGCCGACAAACCAAGATTTGAATAATACCTGTGGTTCCTTGCTCCATCCGTACTGGACATGCCCGTCCGGAAGCCGTCTTGCAATTTCACTCACATCTCCCATAAACAAGCTCCTTTTTCTTTCCACCGGCAAGTTTACCTTTCTGCTGCAACTCTGTCTATCTTTTTGAAAATCACTTCTTTTGTGATTCCTGTCATGGTCGGTGTTGAGTATCAGGCGCAGGCTGCGCTTGCCTGGTTTTCATATTACACATTTTTTGGTTATAAAGTATGTTTTGATTTTTTGTATAAGATGTATATCTTTTTATTTTAGGAGTTTGTTTATGAATAATTGTAATATGATTTCTACCCCCCCCGAAAAAATTAAGGGCGGGACGTATCACAGGCTGATCAGTCTGTTCGTTTGTCTTTTGTTGTGTGTTGTGGGCGTTTCGGCTGCGTCTGCTGCAGGATGTCTCACTATTTCCGCTGACGGTATTACTGTTACCGGAACGGACGGAACCTGTACGGTAGTTTCTGCTGCAGATTTTGAGGGCGCGACGATAATTGCAGACGCAGGCAGTGGAAGTGGCGTTTTTTATAATAGCAGAAACATACTAACAAGCGTAACTTTTCCTTCATCACTCACTACAATCGGAGGCAGAGCGTTTGATGGTTGTTTAAACCTAACAAGTGTCACATTTCCTTCATCACTCATTTTAATCGGAGAAAGAGCGTTTTCAAGTACTGGCTTGACACGTGTTGATTTATCTGATACATCACTCATTAACATCGGAGGCAGAGCGTTTGATGGTTGTTCAAGCTTGGCAAGTGTCACATTTCCTTCATCACTCACTACAATCGGAGGCAGCGCGTTTTATGGTTGTACAAGCCTGACGCATGTTGATTTGTCAGGAACATCTCTCACTTCAATCGAATATAGTATGTTTAGCAATTGTACAAGCCTGACAAGCGTAACTTTTCCATCATCGATTACTATAATCAGAGCTAATGCGTTTACTGGTTGTTTAAGTCTAACAAGTGTCACATTTCCTTCATCACTCACTTCAATCGAACAATCTGCATTTTCAAATACTGGCTTGACACGTGTTGATTTATCTGATACATCGCTCACTACAATCCTAGTCGCCTCGTTTTATGGTTGTACAAGCCTGACGCATGTTGATTTGTCAGGAACATCTCTCACTTCAATCGAAGCTGCCACGTTTTCTGGTTGTACAAGTCTGTCGAGTGTTATACTTCCTTCATCACTCACTTCAATCGGAGCTCAGGCGTTTTATGACACTGCTTTATCCAGTGTTGATTTATCAGGAACGTCTCTCACTTCAATCGGACAGAAAGCGTTTGATGGTTGTTCAAGTTTGGCAAGTGTTATACTTCCATCATCGCTCACTTCAATCGGAAGCGCAGCGTTTAACGGATCGAACGCCAACATACTTTTTACCAATAAAACAGCAACAGTAGCGGATGGGGCTTTTTATAACAACAATGTTTATTGTTACTCTGATTCCGCATGGATTAATGGTACGGGACATGGCAATGAAATATACCTTATTGACAGCATCTCTGCATCTGATCTAACGCTTGATCCAGGAGATACAGAAACAATAACCGTTACCCCGAATGTTGCAGCATCTGCGTCTTATATTCCATCGATTACCTGGTCCAGCTCAAACACATCCGCAGCCACCCTTACCAACGCATCAACAGCTCAGGGCGTTATGAGTAACACCGTGAATGGTATCGCAGACGGAACATCTGCTATTACAATTACCGCAGCACAGGTCGGCTCCGATATCTTCGGTTCCGCAGCTGTTCCGGCAATTGATCCGATCACGATAAATGTTGTTGTCGGTACAGGTGTGTCAAACATTCCGACAACAGGCGGCGAAGGCGGTGTAAGCGGTACCCAAAACGGCTCCGATCTTGCTCAATACGAAGCAGCAGTCTATGCTGCGCCGGTTGTATCTGCGAACGGTAATACGGCACTCGTTATCACCAATACCCATTACCCTGAACTTATCAACGTCTCTGTTGTGAAGGTATGGGAGGATGACGATGACCGCGATCACTACCGCCCGGATGCGATCTGCATCACACTGACCGCAGCAGCTAACAACGTCGAAGAAGAAGTATGGAATTATTCCCTGAGCGCAACCAATGCCAATGCATCAGATGCAAATCGCTGGGAATACACCTTCGACGATATGGTGAAGTTCTACGATGGATATCAGATTGCATATACGCTTGACGAAGATTCCGGATCCTGCACAGACCAGGTTACAAAAACCGCAGCCAACTGTGAAATTTCAGGCGGCAAGTGGGAAAACAACGCCTGCACAGCATTCAGTCTGTACAATCCGAATTCGCAGCAGTCATCACCTGCCACGTATAACGATCAGTCTTCCTGCGAAACAGCTGGGTACACATGGGTTGCTGCGTCGTGTTCGGATAACACTTATCAGGATCAGTCAACATGTGATGCAAACGGAGAAACCTGGACATCAGCATACTGTCTGACTAATTGATCTTGGATCTAAAATTACATAAAAATTATGAAACAGGGACTTCATGCTTTAAGGAAGTCCCTGTTTTATAAATCATCCGAGCGGAGCTATTCTTTCTGTAGACTCTTGTCTATGTATCATACGGAATATCGAATGAGTCCAGCATTCTTTTGAATGTATCCTGCCCATCAAGGCAGGTATCCGTCAGCCACCCTTTTTCATCCGGCCACTTCGTAAGGCCGCGATAGTAATAAGATTTTTTTGCATCCTCAATGATGAATGGGATGATATTGTGGTGCAGGCACTCTTTGAGAGTGATCAATCTGCCTACTCTGCCGTTTCCATCCTGGAACGGATGAATAAATTCAAAATCGGCGTGGAAGGCAATAACGTCATGGATATCGATTGACTTTTTCCGATTATAAGCTGACAAAAGGGATTTCATCCTTCTGGAAACTTCGCCCGGTTTGGCTGTCTCGCGTCCGCCAACGATATTACCCCTCTTTTTGTAATCTCCGACAGCGAACCATTCGAGCCGGTCTTTCGTTGTATCATGCTCCAAAATATAATGCAGATGCTTGATGATCTCTTCACTGATGGGCTGCTCTGCAGTATCGATCACATAATCAATTGCGCGGAAGTGATGGATCGTTTCCAGAATGTCATCCACAGGTATTTCCCCGCTGAAATCGATCGTGTTCGTTTCAAAAATGGAACGGGTCTGATCCTCGGAAAGTCTGCTGCCTTCGATGTGGTTGGAATTATAAGTCATGCGGATCTGCAGCTCATGATAGAGTCCGCCGGAAATTTTCGCGTTCTTCTCATCCCTCAAAATCGATAATATCAGATTTTGTGATGATGGATTCAGTTCCTCCGGATCGGTATTCAGATATATGGCAATTCGCTGCAGTGTCCGGGACGACAGTTTTTCTCCTTTTGCGATTTTGGCTACAGTTCTTGATGACAATCCGGTCTGTGTAACCAGGTCGGTCTTTGATAAACCATTTTCATTCAATTTTTTCAGGATTATGTCATTGGACTTCATTTTGCCTCTGCCGCTATTGATAATCTTTACTTATTATATCAAATATTATGCAATAATGTAAAGATATGCTATTGAAACGTGAACAAAAAGTAAAGAAACATCCTGCTGAATGTTTTGAGAAACCTCATTTCTTCAATTCGCCAAAACAGACCATGTCGGATACATGTGACTGCACCGATTTTTAATGCATCGTTGGAGTATCAGCCGCACTCTCCCACCACATTAGCAAACATTTGATTCATAACTTTTTTCGTTATTCTGAAATTCCGCCAATCAGTTTCCATCGATTTCTGGGTTTTAAAATATAAACTTTCCAGCCAGCAGATTGTGGCAATACTGTTCCCGGAAAAATCCTCAAAGGAAGGATCAGGCAGCTTTTCTATTGGGTTCTGTCCGTTATAACAGGGAATGTACTTTACTGTATTTTCCAGAACAAGGTTGCCATAACAGGATACAGCATCCAGCCGGTCTTCGAATATATTATGCCATCTGCAGACCCCTGATGCGGTGAAGCTGACGATCCGAATGAATTCATCTTTGAAACGGATCCAACGAAATGTGCAGTTCCATCGATTTACATGGAATTTTGTTTTGCAGTCGTAAAAATTTGCTGCCTCGAATGTTACATTTTCAAGCAAAAATTGCTTTTCATAAAAGATCTTTGCATGATTATCTTCCTGTACGATGTTATATTCTTCGCCGTGAAGCCAAAAGTCACTGATAATTTCTCCTTCTTTTGAACGCAGGAACCGATCGATTCGGTCTTTATCTGTTTCCAAAACTGTCCATCGTCTTTCGAAGTCATCGATGTCTTCCGTGAAGAAACATGCAGTACCATCGGCAATCGGATTACGGTTCATATCGTAAAGTGTGATTTTATACATATTCAACTTTCCTTTTTATTAGATACCCGCTACAAGTACCATAACAGATTCTATACGTATAAATGGTATTTTTTACTGATCAAGTGTGCCTGATCATCCGGGAGAGGGTGGAAACCAATGCAGGTCAGAGTCCAGCCTGCTCCGTTTTCGTCAAACTCTTCCGGTTCCAGTTCTGTCAGGCACTTATCGCGGATCAGAAAGAAATCAATGCCTTCCTTTAACCCCATTTCCTCTGCCATTGTGACGGCTTTCATCAGGTGATTCCGGTTATGTGCTTCGCAGACTGTCTTCACACATGCACCGCATATCCATTCTTCAAAAATGTCTTTACTGAATAACGTATCGGAAACGTATGCAGACACCTCATTTTCGCATATTTCGAAATTCTCAAGCGGACGATCCGGATCTTTCGGGCGGTAGGATATAGAATCCAAACCCTGCTCATATCCCTCTTTTGCTATTTTCTCCAAATCGCAGCTTCTGAAATGCTGCTGCGAGATTTCACCCGTAAAGTAATCTTTGTGAACGCAGTTCAGCGTATTATATTTCCATACCTTCCTTGCGTTTTCCCGTATGGGATGCAAAAGAAACGCCATGCTGGCATGACTGACCTGTACCGCCAGCATGCCCGGCGACATATGAAGATCTTTTCTCGCAATAATTAGCTGTCTCATTTTTTGTCCTCGTGAAAATAATACAGATCGGAAATATAGTATCTCATCTTTCTCCATTCCAGACAAATCATTCTGCCAGACAGTCCCTGCATAATGTTTTCAAAAAATTACTCATCATTCCTCTCTGCATCTTTCATCACCCAGCAAATCACGGTAAAATGCAAGGTCTTCTTCGTCCCTGCCGTAAAGCAGCGTGATTGCCTCGTCAGAAGTCAACTTCTTGATATTCATCACAGCCTGAATGCATCGTGCCGTTACTTGACAGAAGCCGATAGAGAATCCATCCGTATAGTTTTCGTAATAATTGATTATTCTTGCATATGCAGGATGTTTCTCTTCAAAGGATTCTCTCGCCTTTTCTCTTAATCTGTTTTCATGTTCCCCAGTCATATTTTCCTTCCTTTCCTTTATTCTATCGGAGTTGATTTTGTCCGTTTCTTCTTTTCTGTTCATCCCCGTCAAAAACTGATTATCAGCCTCTCAATCCGGGATGATACTTCTTCCGGAATTCTTGTGATATTTTATCCAAAAGAATTAATCCTTTGTATAGTCCCATCGTCACAGGAAAATATGATAATTATCACAGGAGATTTTAGGTTTCCGAATAAAAAAATCTGCCCGGTAACGAATGTCATTCCCGGACAGGATTTTCTTCATACCATCATTCCCAGTCTGTAGCCCTCTCCCACCAGAAAGAATCTCCGTTTTCAAGTTTTTCAAGTATGCGTCTAAGAAAACCGATTTTCTGGTCTCTGCTCATGTTCAGAAATGCAGTTGCCTGTATCAGCTGCCTGCGTGTTTTTTCAAGTTCTCCGGTCAGAAAGAAATCACGGTCAACCAGATCGTTGATACGCATTTCGCAAAGCATGATTTTTTGCTGCGTCCCGGCAGCAGAATCTTCAAGAGACATCTGAAACATATCCGTATTCACAATTTCACCCCGCTTTGAGCTTCAGCACAGTCTGTAACAAATGTTTTTTTCTGTATTTCAGTCCTTGCAAGATGGGTATTTACCCTCTCAAGCTCATTTTTCAAAGCAGCAATCTTTTCATTGTCGGACAGCTCCATATACCTTTCATACGCAGATGCACGCCGATGTAATTCATTAACCAGTTTCCATATTTCATTTGCCATAATTGCACCATCTTATATTCCTGTACTGAGCGGAGTTGTTTTGTTTTCAAGCATTTCGATTCTGCTGCGGAGACTGTTTATTTCATTGTCAGGACAGCCTCGGGAAATAAAACCGCAGAAATTGATGTCGAACTGGCTGTTTTCATCGTCATAATCACCAAAGTGAACTAATGCTACCGCATGCGGATACAACGTACAAATATCATCTGTGACAAGTATTTCACCCATAACTTGTACTGCACCTGTTTCGCCGTCAGGCGCAATAAAGGTAAGAATTGGGTAATTATGGATGTTGTTCCAGCCTTTTTCAAAATCTATAAAAATACATTTACCTGGTGTCAGGGCATTGTTAAGTTTGATGATTTTTCTGACATCATTCGAATCAGACCTGCAGATTGAAATCTCGGCATCCAGCATAGATCTTCCGGACAGGCAATCTATCCTGTAATCCATCAGAGAAAAATCTGCCAACAAACTTTTGAATGCAAGCCGTATATTTTCGTTTGTCCCGGTGTTTTCGGCTTTCTCTTTTGAACTGCTGAATAAATTGCGGACAGTGAGATCTGCTTCTTCGTCATAGTCACTTATTACAGAATAAATAATTTTTGCCATATAAATCTCCCATATTTTGATATTGGTGCTGCCACCATTCGAATTTTTGATAAAAAAATTCTGCCCGAAAAATGATTATTTCCGGTCAGAATTTTGTCTTTGCCCCTGGCTGTCTTTTCTGACACCCCACGCAGCTGCGGCACGCTCTGATATTATTCGGCGGACGATCCGCAGCAGGGAAAGCCGCACTTTTTCAGCCTTTAACGGATCAAGGATCGCTGCGCCGCTGTAGTCAGGATTCAGAAGTCCGTCGGATGCAAGTTCATCCAACAGGTAATTCTCATATGCCGTCACACCGGCTGCGTAGCCCCGCATCCAGTCTGCTGATATCCTGTCGCTGCCGGCAGTTTCAGCCATATTACGCTGCGGCTTTCATACGGTTTAGTCTGATATCGATGGCTTCCAGCAGTAAGCCACGACGTAAAGATCCTATAAAGATGTCAAACGGGTCACCGGTGGGTTCACCGAGCATAAGATTGTCCGGATCGGTTGTACTGACCCATTCCCGGGTTTTTTCAAGTTCTTCAACCGAATCTACCTTCAGCCCCTTGTCTTCTTTCAGAAACCACATGGTGCTGTCAACCATCTCAGCGGGATCAAAATTGAAATCCGGTGTTGAAGATGAAGATTTACGTTTTGTTTTGTATCTACTCATTGATATCCTCCTGTGTTTGTTTGAAACAAGTGTAAACAGGAGTCCGATTTTTTGCTACCTGATATACGTCGAGTAATAGATATAAATGTCTAATTTTTGAGGGAATCGGCAAAAGATATGGCTGCATTTCCGACAACACGCAGCTGCGGAAGGGATAATTCACGGTTTTCAAGTTCATTTATGATCTGACGATAAAGTTTCTCCCGCTCACAATCATAAGCATCATGGATTGTGATGGATCTGTGCCCGCCCGTCAGAAGGGACCATTCCGGAAGTCCGAGGATTTTTTCAATAAGCTCTATAGTTTCAAGTCTGGGAGTGCATTTGCAGAGTTCAATACGGCTGATCTGGTCTCTCGTTATCCCGGTTCGGATCGAAAGCTCCAACTGCGAAATGTTTGCTTTTTTCCTCGCGGCTGCGATTCTTTTGCCGAGAGGAATTCCGATTATGTTGGTCTCAGTCGTGTCGGTCATCGCAGAGCCTTCCTTTCTGTTCTGACCTCATTATATTGAAACAGGATATTCCTGAATTGGGTTTGGTGTTTGGATAACTTCCCGGAGCCATCTCCGCAGTATAATGGTCCAGACTCGCTAAGAAATGTTTTTAAATTGGATTCGCGGACAGTGCGTGCAATTTTTCTCAGGAAAGAACCGCAGCCTGAATGAAATCGCAGGGAAAGACGGAAAATTCAATTATTGCATCTGGACGCTTAGTTCTTTCGTAAAAAAACAACTTCTGTTCACATATGAAGAGAAGTTGTTATAAACAAAGGACTGATCGATTATCACGAAAGATCCAGAGTCATATTTGCGACGGAATTCATTCCGCGTCTAATATCATAGATGCTCTCCGATAATGATTTATATTCAGTTATTCCAGTAGATTCATCAGTTTCCCCGTACCGAACTTCATCAACAGAATGAAACCGGCGATCAGTACCGCAACAGATATCCAGATAATTACCGATCCGGTACCGAACGGAGCAATTATTCCGCTGAGAAGAAACAGGCAGGCGACTTTTGCAAGCAGTTTCGCGAACTCAGAAGCATATGCCTGTTTATCTTTCGGGCTGACGGCATAGTTTCTCAGGATGGCATTGAAGCCTGATTTTTTGGCAATAAAAGCATACAGGAATAATCCCGCGGACATGCAAAACATTATGATCGAATATATGTGATCCATCGTTATCCCCTTTTTGCCGGTGTGCCCAATGATGTCATTGCCACGCATTCCAGATATCGTTCGTTGAAGTCATCGGCAGTGATATCATTCGGATCTTTTTCATCATCGATCCAGCATTCGATCAGTGCATGCGCACCCGGGTTCAGTTTCTTCGGCAGAGTGCGGAGTTCATTGCATGCGTATGTGTTGGGAACGGCGAGATCTTCAGTTGCATCTTCATAATACATCAGTTCCAGCGTTGTTTCTGCATCGTCCGGGATATTGTTCCCTTTAACGAAGTTGATGATAAAAGATGCGTTTCCGCGTGCGGGAAACTCGATCATGCACTCCTTATGCGGATCGTCCGGCTCGGATTCGCATATGAGGTATTGAGGTACTTTCAGAACTGACGGGAATCCGGCTTTCTCAATTTTATTCAATCTCTCTTCGAGATCATGTATCTGCTCATAAAGCAGTGCTACCTGCTGTTCAAGAGTAATTTCTGTTCCTTCTTTCATTGCTGCCTGTTCACTCCCGTATTCCTTCTGATATTCTTCTTTGCCTCTTCCGCTGTTTTGAATAACCGGCTCTCCCGCAGCCGGGTGCCGCCGCTGCGGTCGGTGAAGCGGATCACGCAGCTGCCTGCTGCGCATTTGACGATCTGCGCTTCTTTGACAAATATGGCGTTTTCGATGAAATATACGTTGTCTCCGGGTGAAAATAGTGCGTTCATAATTCTCTCCTTGCTTATTATAGAATTGTAATTCTAATAAATAAAATGTGCAAGGGTAACATTGGTCATTATCTATAAAAAAGAAATCCAACAAAGGGACAACCTGATTCATTATTGTCCCTTTGTTGGATAATGACTCGAAACATCTATTTATTGAAAATTTTCCGAGAACGCCTAAAATTTCCCTGCCTGTATTGTATGAACGGTTGTCTATTTCGCGAAATTTACAAAAGAACAATGATAAAAGCTCATCAATGTGATTTTCTTATTTGCAAAAATGATCAATGAAAATAAAAAAAGAACGTATAATTAAATGAAATTTTACTGTATTGTATGGACGATTGGTTAGCGGAGAAAATATTTGTTAATATGATATTATGAAGATTGTTATATGGTATCGTTGACTCCTTTTTTTGAATAATTCTTGAAAAAATAATGGTTCAGCAAGGGAATAAGTAGGAGATGAGTAATGGCAGGTTTTCTCAATAATCTATTTACCAAAAAAACAGATAGTAGTGACCGATTTGAAAAAACAAATGATAATTATTGGGGACAAACAGGCTCCAATCCTAACAATTCCGCAAAAAATTTCAATCAAGGCTTTCCACAGAATTCTCCTTGTAATCAAAGACAGCAAAACTACGGAGTAAACGGACAATGGTATCCGAATGGCTATAACGTGAACCAATGGCAACAGATACCGCCGTCTTATTCTCAAAAGTCATTTACTCCCTGTGTTTGTCCAAAATGTGGTGCGAATTTGATGGCTGAAAGCGGGATTGACACTTTCTATTGCCAATACTGCGGAACGAAAATTTTGCTGCAGAATGAAACCAACCTAAAGACAAGGTTCGGAATGAAAAAACTTGAGCATGCAGAGAAAATGGTCGATAAAGTGGTTGGTTATTTTGATCGGCGGAGAGAACAAAAAGCAATTGAGGAAGAGAAAAAGCGTAAAGAGAATAATAGAGATTTGCGAATTATATTTGTAATTTCAATAGCAATTATGATTGCTATATTTTTTTCTTTGAATAATAAAGGTAAAGAGAGTAAAGCCCAGGAAGCTGAACTTCAGAAGATTGTCGAACAGATACAAACAGATATATCGAACGGCGATTTTGACGCAGCTTATGTAAAAGCAAGCGCTTTGAATTATACGTCTGGATATTCAAGCACGGTTGAAAAGAAATGGGATGATACACGTGAAAGCTTAATTACCATAATAAATGATCTGCGCAATAAAAGTGAGATCAATGAGATAGCATCAGAAGAAACCAGTTCTGCAATTTCGTCTACTAAAAATGATGTGGATTCCCACGATTATCCTACGCCTACAATTACACCATTTCCAACATTTACTCCTGTATCAACAAAATCTGTTATTTCAAGCGTAATTACTTCAATGGAAATTGATGATCTTGCTTCACATTGGAAGGATTCTCAATATTTATACAAGTTGAAATCGGAAAATAACATGGGATATGATGCAGCATTCCGTAATAGAAAAACCGTTGGAAAAGGAGGTGAGGATGAATATCTTCTCGTCGATTTTGACAGAAATGTTATGACGTTTTTGGAAGTTCCTATTTTGCGAACAGGAAAAATCAGCCGTTGCAATATACATACTACATTGGCAGCAAGTGGTGACTATAACAAAGGATGGCAGGCAAGGGACTGGTCCTCCGGTGACACTGAATATTATGTGTGGGCGAAAAAAGGGGAAAATGGCTATGTTCAAAAATACAATAAAAAACAAGAAAAAGTAGGAAGAAATGGAAGATACGAAGAATTAAATTACATAAGCATAGCTATTAGTGATTTGCAGGAATGTGGCTATTCATACAACAATCTGGCACCTGAAAAATAATTTACTTTTATTGATGTTGTTTTGACAATCAGTAATGATGAAAGATCTGGTTGGTCTTTTGCGGCGGGTTATAATCGAAGATATCTTCCATCTGATTCATTATTTTGAACACTTCATTTCTTTCGTAATTTATGTTTTTCATCATAATAATAAAATTGGGCTGTTTCAAGATAACTGGGTAAATTGTTTTCGATCAACCCTCTTTCTTTGAGCCATATCTTCATGTCATTCTTATTTGTAAATGTACCGCGATCATATTCCTCTGCAAGAATTTTGAGTACGAAAGACTGAGAATCCATATCAGTGAATTTTTCTGTAACATACACAGTTCCGGTCGCATATTTATCTGTACGCTGCAAAGGGAGAAATATGTAATCGACAATATCGTTGTTTATAACAAGACACTCAAGTATGTAATCGTTCCACGGAACTAATATTGCGGGAAATGTGTAAACTGGATAATTGCGAGAAGACATATAACCGTTTATTTCAACTTCCTCTGCAAGTAATGATAGTGTGTTGCTTATAATGCTATCGTTTAATCCCGTGAGTTCAATTTTTGTCAGCTTGTTTCGGTCTGTACGGATATAATCCGGATAAACATAATTCATGAGCGAAGTAAGTGAATTGTAGTTTATGCTTTTGTTGTCCAGTTGAACTAACAGTTCGTCAATATTGATTTCATTATATGGTTGCAAAATACTGAGTATTACGCTTCGGTTTGTGCTTTTTATATTGCCCTTGCGAGATATGTATGGCTTGCTAAAACTGAATTCATCTCTGAACATGTAAAATAAAATTGCGAAAAGCCAATTGTGATTAGCGATCCCGTTCCTTTTGATAAATTCAGGAAAAAGTGATATGCAGTCTGAATAAGCTATTCTTATGTTTACCGGAAATGCAGAGGTGGTTTTTTCTAAATAATTCCGCAGCAGAATGTAATCATCATTGCGAATATCGAATGCTGACGCATGTATATACATACCGCTGCTAATATTGAGTATTTCAGGACAGCGCAGCTGCGTTTGTAATAAGGTCGCATCATTTATTTCAGGAAATACCGCAACGATATCGGATTTATGCACCGGACTGTTCTCAATAATAAATGATTCGAGTTCATCGGTCTTCGAAAAGCTTTTGTCTTTCGTTACATAATCACGGAATGAATAATACGGTGTCAATCCTTCTCCGTGAGCGCCATAATATTTCATGATCCCCTTGAGAAAATATTGATTTGTTATCTTAGCCTTGTTTAGGCGGAATTTGAAATTATCATAAAGCTCCTTATAACTGATTGCCGTTTTGCTGCTTTTATGGATATAAAGGTCAATTTCTTTCAGAATACTTGTATTGACATGGATGCGAGATGGGTGAATATATTTTCCGCGATCATATAATATGCCAACTTTGCCGATTATGCTTTCCAAATGATGTGTTGTAATTTCATTGACTTTTTCTCCGAAATAGTAAGACATATATGAGCGAAAACGTTTCTCGTAGGATTCGTTATTTACTTTATATCCGGAGGGGAAACAGTGTAAAAGGATCCAATCAATGATATATTTTTTGCTCAGAGTGTTCTTACTGTATGTTTGCCCATAAGAAATGTATTTTTGTAATGCTGAAGCTTTGATAATTTCCTCTGGAATATTGTTTTTTATTGCTGCGTCTCTTATTAGATTGTCCAACTTATCTTTTTTAAGAACGTCCGGAAAAGAATTGATTATAGTGTCGATTTCGCCTTGCAGTACACCTTCCACTTTCAAAAAAATAACAGCATCATATTCACTTGAATATTCATATTCTTTACAATTCAATTTTCCATCCTGAAGGCATGCCCAAAGCCAGGTTGTAATTTTATCGTTTTGCAGATATGAAGCCAGGTCGGATTTGTGCATAAGCTTCTTGCTGCCGGTCAAAATATGAATAAATGAAACAGGATCTTTATCCATAGACCGAACACCTGACACAAAAGAATTCGTTGCAGCGGTGGATAATTGTCTTATTCGCTCCCTTGTTACGCCTAATAAATTGCCAATTTGCTCCAGTGAATAACCATCAGCTCGTAATTCTACGATTCCTGCTCTCCTTTTTGATAGGTCTTTTTCATTTATTTCTGCGCATATGTTTTCCAAAGGTTTAATGATATCAGATGCTGTCCAGTCCAGAAAATTGACAATATGATTTGAAATATGGATAAGCTCATTGACCGGTATATCTGTTGTGTCTTGCAACTTATCAGGAATATTTGCCAAAACATCCGCATCGGAAAAATAATCAGATAGATTTGGCGAAATGTTTTTTGGATAAAAATCCAGAAAAGATATAACTCGTGATTCTTTCAGTGAGGGGTAATTATTGGAAATGATGAGAATTTTATTGCGGATAATATCAATTATCTTAAAGAATTCCATATAATCAGTGATTGTTACAAGATTATTCTCAATGCAGCCGCAGGCGCCAGGATCTGTAAGAGCCAATTCGAATAAATCTTTTCCGAGATCGAGGAATGCCTGATCAACTTTTTGTATCTGTGTAATTTCCGGTTCAGATAATGAGTTTTTATAAAATTTTGAGCCACCTGCTAATGAGCTGGCATATTTTGAGATAGATTCAGCTGCTTCCTGAGCTTGAAGATCATTGAGTTCATCTCTGATTATTTTGTTATTGTGCTTCTGTAAATATTGCTCGCATAACCCAAGTAATTCAGGAATAGACTTTTCGCCGTAATTTGGCATCCGCAGGAGTTCAAAAATGTTTTTAGAAAACACGTCATCCAAGGTAACAACCCCTGCTCTGCGTAAACGGTTTATTGCTTTTTCCGGAAATTTCGTATCAGTTATTGGAATTTCATCGAAACCTTGTTTTGGATTAATACTGAATAATTTATAAAGAGTCTTATCATAGTCTTCAACCGCAGGCAAGTTGGAATGATTGCTGTTTTTCAGTGAATAATATTTGTACTCAAATTTTCTTTTGTCAGGATCATACATCAGCAAAAACCTTGTTAATGGTGAAACCGGTTATATAGAGAAAAGCCGCCACAGAAAATGGCAGCTTTTCTTTTCAATTATTGTCCGTACAGTTCTTCCAACAGCTGCGGCAGCTTACCTGCTTTGGCCGCGGGCAGCGTGTCCGCCTGTTTCAGATTGTGCTTCGGGATCATTACCGTGTCGCTGAAACCAAGCACAAAATTGACAGCGATGCGGTAGATGATTTCCGTCGGTGCAAGACCGTAAACCTGATCCTCGAAGATATGGCGCAGCCGGGATTCATCGTCCGGATAAAGCTTTTTCATATTCTCGCTGCGATACAGGCGTTTGACGATTTCCGCAATATACAGTCCTGACTTGATATAGAGATCGATATAAGTCTTCTGTGGATCGTCAAAGCAGCCGGGGTTCTCCTCTTCGAGCAGATCGATCATCTTTTTGACGATTGCCTTCGGGGTGAAGATCTGGTTGGTCTTCTGTGGGGGAATGTAATCGAAGATATCTTCTGTCTGATTTTCGTCAAAATAATTGGCAAGTTCCCGCTTCTTTTTCAGAAACTCCTGCACGGAATCATTGAACACCACCGGATCAAACAGCTGCCCTTTGAAATGTTTCTCCTCCCCGGTATCCTCATCGGTATATGGACCACCATCCCGCAAAAAACGGAACTGATCGAGGGTAATGCTTGTGACTTCAAGGAATACCTCATCCGGGATAACCGTATCGAAAGAAGCCAGGGTGACGCTTTCATCTCCGTAAGCCATCAGGAATGATGGAATCGTCCGGGAAAATCCGCGTAAACGATCGCGAACCCGGTCTTCCACTGTTGACTTTTCCTTCTCCAGTTTCTTTTTCTCAACCGTTTCGACGATTTCTTTGCCGGATTGTTCAGTGAAGTCGGTCAATGCCTGCTTCAGCTCTTCTTTATGACGTTCTTCAGCTTCCTTCATTTTCCCGGCAAACTCCCGATCAATCTCTGTCGTCGTTTTACCGGACTCAAAACGGTTCTGCAGCGCTTCTTCGTGCTCTTTTTCGATTCTGCTCTGTTCAATTTTGTGATCCTGCATGGACTTATCGATCAGTCTGTCAGCGTCCCGGTTCAGTTTTGTCTCCAGACGCTTTGCTTCAGCCTTTTTCAGGTCATCTTTAAAGGTTTCCGCAGCAGTTTCGACTTTTTCTTTGTTCTGTCCGGCGATAGTGGACTTCAACCTTTCGGCGAACTTCTTCAGTTCTGTGTCATCATCGGAGGTTTCCTGAATCATGTTGACAGCGGTTTCAATATCTTCCGTGTACGAATAGATCTTGTTTCCGAACAAATCGGCTGAAAGACCGATGACCTGTTCATCAGAAACTACAACATCACCGTTTTCGTCGACATTCAATTCGTCAGAAATCCCTTCTTTGATATCCGGTGTGTTCTTCGGCGCCTTGACAGGTTCGAATTTTTCGATGATATCCAGCACTTCCTTTGGTGCACCAAAGATGCGATCAATGTTCTGAAAGAGGAAGTTGCTCATAAATCCGCGTTTTACGACTTCTTCGCAGCGGATCTTGCGCGGCACACTCAGCACACTTTCAGCATTCAGCTCTGTCAGCTCACCGTTTTCATCCTCACCGATAACAGGGAAAAAGTTCAGCAGTTCACCGATCCGTGCTTTGCGTGTATCCAGATCGCCCTGTCCGGAAACAGTATCGGAATAAAGATCGTTGGCAAACTGTTCAAAGATAGTCAGTGTCCGGGCGGGATCAAAATCGAAGACATAAGCATTTTCCTTGCGGTAATAGGAAATCCCATCATGGAACAGACATGGATTCTGTGAACGGAATGCCGCCTGCATATACAGTGACGGACTCTTGATGTTGCTGAGCATCAGGACGCCTGTCCATTCGGGGATGGTGATCCCGGTGGTCAACTGTCCGACGGACAATGTGATGGTCTTGTCATGGGACTTGATGGCGGCAACGGTCTTTTTGTAGGAGTCTTCCGCCTGATCGTTATCATCGAGTTTTCCGTCACCGGCTGCCAGAACGATTTCGTAATCCTTGAAAACCGGATGGTTCTTCAATTTCTTTGCCAGTGCTGTGGCGCTGTCCACACGGTTCAGCAGCCAAAGTGTATGCTTCAGTTCATTCCGCAGTTCAGGTGTTGAAAAAGGAAACTTCTTTTGTGTAGTCAGCGCATCCAAAAAACGGTCAACGGAGTCGTTGTGAACAAAGCGTCCATTGTTCGTCGCAAAGAATTCGTTCAAATCAAAGGCGTAATTCTCAAATTCTTCCGAAACCGGATGCCTCAGATAATCCGCTACGATATCGGACATTTTATATGTGAAGAGGTTCAGCTGCGGCAGATTGGCATAGGGATTAGGTCCTTTCGTGTCATCCCAATCGCGCTTGGCTTTCTGCTCGTCGGCATAGGTCCAGTTGAAGATCGCTTTCTGTTCGAATTTGTTGTTTGCCAGCGCTTTGAAGGGCGTACCGGAGAGGTGCAGCGTAAATTTGCGTTTAATCTGATCAAAGGCGATATCGGTTTTATAAGTGTCGACTCCTTCATGAGCTTCGTCGATCACAAGTACATCCCATTCGCGGTCCACGAGTTCATAAAGTTTATCAAATTTTCCTCCGAAATATTTGGATCCTTTGAGATCCTGGAGGCTGACAAACTCAATGATGCCTTCTGCGTCATATTTTGAAAGCGCTATGGTGTATTCTGTACGGGAAAAGACCCCGGGCAGTCCTTTCAATCCGGAGACTTCACTGACGAACAGATACCCTGATTCGATCCCTAAAAATTTGGCATAGTCAGAATACCAGGAATTGGCTATTGCCGGACGGTTGGTGACGATCAGAACCCTTACGGCTTCGACACGTTTGATGAAGTCATAAACGGAGAGAGTTTTGCCGAAACGAGGTTTGGCGTTCCACAGGAATTCCGGGTTGTGGTGTACTTTTCTGTAATCAAAGGCATCCTGTACAGCTTTCTGCTGTTCCTGACGCAGTTCATAAGGGATCACTGTTTCCATTGGACCGACCATCCCTCTGTTGGAGCGGAAATCATTGAACATAGACTTGGAATGGGGTCCGTCCACACGGAACCATTCCGTTGCTTTTTCCCGTTCGATTCCGCATTTCTTCAGATAGGCATGGAAGTCCGCGTCACTGAAGGTATCTCCGCTGCCGTCGTCGAAGACAGCCGTTCCGCGCCATTCTTCTTTGGTTTTTATGTCGATGGTGTGAGACTGCTGTTTGATGCGCTTGTCGACACCCTGTTCTGTATATCCGATCTTTGTCCAACCATTATGACGCTCGACTTCCGGAGTGGAATAAGCGTAAATCATCGGGATGATCTGCTTCGTTGTTTGGATATTCGGACTGTTCATTATTCCATCTCCTTCACATGAGTCTCAATGAAGTCGATTTCTTCAGCGGAAAGCCCGTACTTTTTGTATAGCTGCCGGTCGATTTCTGGAATCGACACCGACCAGTCAATATCGGATTTATCTGTGAAATCCTGTAGGGGAATCAAGTTCCAGACACTTTTAGAATTATCTTGTGTAACCTTTTTTATTCCAAGCAAAGAGCGTAAAAATTTTGTCTTAATATATTTTTGCATCGATTCAGCTTCATAAAGTGAGGCGAATGATCCAATGTTGATAAAAGTATCTAAAGAACCAATGGTAGGTTTTAATATTTCCGTAGATGTAAGTATTTCGCCAAAAACGCCATTTCCGTTTGATTTCGGACACGCAACATTATATGTATCAATAAATGCATTATGGAGAACATAGCATCTTCTTATGTAACAAACTGTCCGTCTATTGTTTATTCTTGAAAGTATTCCGATATATTCATCATTTGGTTTTTTGTTTTGGTATATTTCTGGTAATTTGTCAAAAAAATTTGATGCCATCATATTACCTGTTCCTGATCCCAAACGATTTGGAACGAATGGATAATCATCAAGTAGTTTCCTGGAAAATCTGTATGTACCTCTTGATGAGATGACACTGTCGAGAAATTGATTTGATTTATTTGTTTTATGGAGAATTGAGTTTAGCTCAGGGTATTTTGTGAAAACTTTAATAGGGGAATATGTTTGTTTTTTATTATAGAACGTAATTACTACCCCCCCCCTTGATATCCGTATTTGGGAAAATAACAGAACCATCGGGTTCATAATGAAGAACCTTCAGATGTTCGCTGTTCAACATTTTTTGGTTCCAAGCTTTCGGCGTTTGGCCTGCATCAAACAAAAAACGCCCCGGAGTAATCAATTCTGCACAGTTCGAAATCTGATAGGCTGCTTCCATAAAATAATGATAGACGGGCTCTTTTCTGTCATTATTGTCATTTTCTATTTGGTAAGCCGGATTACCGCATGCAAAATCCCAAATTCTCATATTTTCACCCCTTTTCCTACATAATATCAGCGAGTCTGATATCGTCATATTGCCAGTATAGTGAGCCTTGATAGGCTCCGGAAGGAGTCACTAATCCCCTTCTTGTCTGTATTTCTCTTGTCAACGGCGACAGGCGCCATTTCTTTCCTTCAAACTCAACTTCTTTGTCTGAAACAACATGGGCCACGATAGAAGGATCATCAATAAAACTGATGTCCATACCAATGAGCTGCAGATTTTGGAAAGAAAGCCCCCGACCTTCACGGATCTTGAAATTGTTTACTTTTCTCATTGCGTCCGGAATCGGCAAAACTTCCCGCAGCATATAATCAATGATCCATGCGGCACGATCCCGGATCTCTTTTTCAGTCCAATGACCATTCTCAGTAATTTTCGTCTTGGCAATTTGCAGCCCGGCATTATTGACGTAAATTACCTTTTTCTCATTAAAGGGCTTATTCCCAAGCTCCTGGTTATGACGGATGAGTGTCAGGTTGCCGATCGTATTGACAAGCTCCTGATGTATTGCTTCATAATTCTCTCCGAGTTCAGTTTTCCATACATCATTCAGGGTCTGCGGCATGATATGTTCCGTCTGCAATTTGTCATCACCGCTTTGTCCGGGACGGAATTTCGTGATCTTTTCTTCAACCAATGAAAGATAGAACTTGCAGTACTGGAAATTGAAAAAGTTCATAGTCTCCAGATGACGGGAAAGTTCGATATCATTGGGCAGCCGCAAGTTACTTTCCTGGTTTGCCAGTATTTCAAACATCTTAGCCTTTTTGTCTTCGGCAGCTTCAAGCTCAAGAATTTTTCCGGCAAGCAATGGAAAATTCTTGTTTTCCGCTTGCGTGATCCCTAAAATACGGCGTCTGGCACAGTAGATTTTGAATGCGAAAATAATATCCGCGATATCCTGCGCTGTGAAAAGTCCGTGTTTCCATGCATGAAGCAGTACCATCAGAAATGAGTACGCAGTCGTAACGTTCAGTGTTGCCAAATCCTGCAATTCGCGGTCGATCGCCTTTTCGCCTGTTGTTCCTGTTGGCAGGAAATAAGCATAAATATCGGCATATTCAGCAAGATCCTTTAATAGTTCTTTTGAGTCGTTTTCCGCAAAAACCAGTTTAAACTGTCTGTAAAGCTCCTTGTAGTTGGCGTCAGTAGCTTTCACAAAGGATTTTGCCATGATTGCCTGCATATAGTCCCGAATAAAATTCGAAACCTGTCCGGGTAATACATTTTCAATGTGAAGCCAATACCGGCTGTACAGATCATTTTGTGTATCTGCATCCATTCCCAGCAGCAGATAGTTCCGAACCAGATCAGCCAGCGAAAGCGGTTTCCCCAGAGAGTTCATGGATTCGAAGATCTCCTGCGGATTTTCCCATGAATTCTGTTCCGGCTGCAGCTGAATGGTGATAACACTGAATTTATTCAAACCGTTTTGGATCAACGTTCCTAATTTTGTCCCGGAGGATTTGAACGAAGACAGTTTATTGTAAAAATAGCGGTAATTCCTGTAAACAGCAGAGCTTTTTTCTTTATCAGTCAGATCCTCTTTCAGGATGATCTTCTTATATGCTACCCAGTCTGTTTCAACCTGTTTCAGTTTGATTTTATATTCAACATCACCGGCAACATTGTTGTTTTTTAAATATTTATTGTCGATGAAGGTTTTCATCTCCGGTTCGTCCATGATGTCGCGCAAAGCCACCAGGAAAAGCATGGTCGTGGTAATTCGCTGCTGACCGTCAATGAGTACAAGTTTATCTGGCTGTCCGAAAACAGCACCGGTCTGAAAATAGGTGATGGTGCCGAAAAAATGCTCGATATTCTTTCCTGCGCTGTTATCCTTGCATGTTTTTCGGATATCATCCAGAAAGACCTTGCACTGATCATCATCCCATTCATAATTCCGCTGATACGGTGGAATAAAGAAGGTCACATCATTGTTTGAGAGCAGGTTCAGTAATTTATTTTCCTGTGGTACCATTTTCACCTCTTGATGCTGTTATATTCAGCAGATTTATTTCCTTTCCAGTCGAAAACCCGGCAGGGAATGCCTTCCTGCGCAACCGGCTCTTCCGGTTCAATGCCGGCAAAGCCGAATAAAGTTTCCTGCCTGACTTCAGCATCCCGTGTCCGCAGCGGAACCATTCCGGTAAGACCGTCCATTTGCCAGATGTTCCAGCAAATGATGTTTGTCATTTTGCGCAGCTCTGCAGCAGTCGGTTCACGGTTCAGACGTTTACTCATATAATCTACAAAACTCATCAATATGTTTACACGCGCTATAAGTAAATTATCGCCCTGGTATTCATACCCGTATACGCTTTGGAATGCTCGGTAGGTCCATTTCAGCCAGTCTTCTTCGTTATCCGTATTTTCGTTCACGATACGCATTTTGCGGTCAAGCATTCCGATACGGCGGCTTAGTTCGATAGAGGATCCATCCGCCGCATCATAGCGGGAAACAAGAAACGGAGCTTCACCGCAGGTTATCTCCAGCCTGGTCGAGTCGATGTACTGCTGCCATGTCAGTCTTTCCGGGAAATCGATCCGTCCTTCAGTCGGAACCCATTCCCGATCATTTTCCGTATTGAAGACATTTTCCCGCCCGAACCATTCCGTGTCAAGGGAATTGTTCATCTTGTTGCAGATCCATACGGGGGTGAACACTTCGGCATTTTTCCTGGTGCGGTCTGCCTGCTCCTGTCGGCTTTTTGCGCAGCGCGGCTGGATCGGGTTCTCTCCCATTCTCCGCAGCAGATCTTCCGTGATTTGTTCGGTTTGATCGACAGGATATCCGTCGACTGTGTATGTGTCGGTAGCGAAAATGATGTTTTCTTTCGTTGTCTTGTCTTGCAGCAGATATTTCAGGACAGGTTTCACGGGGAAGGAATTGAGATCAATGACGCACATTATCTGATTCCTTTCCTATCATTTTCTCCTCATTTGCTAAGTGCTCCGCAAGGATGCGTTCAACAGCAGTTGTCAGAGATTGTCCCTTTTCTTCCGCATAGTCTTTTAGCTGATCCCAGACCTGTCGGCTGAGATACATATTCACATGTACTCCGTCTTTTTTCTGTCGTGCCATTCAAAATTATCCTTATTTACTATTTTATACAATATCTCTTCAAAATTCTTCATAATTCTATCATGCCATTTGTCATATTGAACGGAGCATGGTAAATAGAAAAGAACGGCTCAACTCGTGAACCGTCCTGGGATTGATCTGACCGTTGTTTATTTAGCGCTCACATATCATTGTAAGGCTCATTGGTATTCACTTTGGCTTCTCTGATAATATCTGATTTTAGATATTCATCAGTAAATCCGTTCTTTTCCAATTCTTTCACGATCTTTTCAGCATCCACAGGAACTGAGGATCCGGTATGATCCCTTTCCCACATCATATCCAATTCAGGGGACGAGTCACGTGTCAATTCTGTCATAAACCGAACCTGTCCCTGATTCAGATTACCTGTGCGGGGATCCTGCTCAACCATATAGAACCGAATATTATTCCCGTCATCAGTCGGTATCTTTATAACATTGGGACGGGTCAGCATCCGGATAAGCTTTTTACGATAATATCCGTTGATTTCAAGATTATCATACCGGAATTCCATTATTTCAGACGGTTGGCACAAGAACAGTTCGCAGATATTCGTCAAAGCGTTTACGGACAACATGTTTCCCTTGCCTATGTCTGCAACAGCATTGGAATTGATATGTGCAACTGAAACCAGGTCTGACTTGTTCAGATTTTTACTTTTCAGTAAATCCAGTAATTTATCGTAGCATACTCTCATAAGAAGTTCCTTTCAAAATGAAAGAAATATTTCTCTTAAATATACTCGATATTTTATCTAAATTTCAATGAGATTACATTTTATCTTTCCTTAGTGCTCTGGTCAGAAGGACTCCGGACGGACATTACATCCGATACATCACAGTCAAGTGCATTGCAAATCCGCAGCAGAGCTCCCATTGAAATAGGCTTTCCGATTGAAATTGCACGAACAGCATTTGAATTGATTTTGGCAAATGGAACCAGATCGGATTTATGCATTCCCCGTTCTTTGAGTTGATTCAGTAGTGAAGTGTAATTGATTTTATTCATTATTGCCTCCTATTGCAAAAAAACGATAAATCAGTTGAAAATATTTATAAAATCACAATATAATATTAATAAATATCTTTTGAAATGAAAGATATTTATATGGTAAAATATCTTTTAGGCAAGAAAAGAGGTGCAGAAAAACCTTATAAAGCATATTAGAAAGATAAAAAAGGATGCCGGGAGATCTTTTTTCCCCTGACACCCTTGTCAAAATTCAACCGGACAAATCAGTGATTAGAGCGTAGGAAACTTTACCTGATATTTCCGGATCGACCACCCCGCGGGAGTTTTCTTCCGCAGAGGAGATTTTATGACTAAAGATATTATACAAACTTCAAACAACGATCTTTTTTCTAATCCAAATGATTCTGCATGCCAAAAATCTGTCGAATGTGACAGTAATCATGCTCTTACTGGTAAACAGCTCAAACTTAATGTAGGTTTGATTCTGATCTACCCTGATTCTGAGTATGCAATTCTTAATGTTACACCGGAGTATATAACACTTTGCAAAAGAAATATTACTCAGATTGAAATCCACTCTGAAAAAGTTGAAGATGTGATCTATGGAATTACAGTTGACAATATACAGATAAAGAGTGAAACTCAAAGATTTATTGACGTTAGGACACTTCCGGATAATTATGTGGAAGATTATAAATATCGTCAGGAAAAAATAAAATCAATTGTCAACGAATATGGTCCAGATTTCTATGATCTCCACAGTAAAAAATCAAAACCGGTCATAGAATCGATTGTTGCAGAAGGACATGTCACCAGACGAAACCTAATGAATTGGATCAGGGATTATTTACAATCCGGAATGTCTGAATTGTCTTTATTAGACAAACGCTGCCTGAGAAATGCCGGAAGACCGTCGCAAATAAAAAGCACGAAAAACAATGAATACAAAGAATATTTCGATGAAGCTATCGAACTTTATATAAAAGGTAAGGGAGTTATCAAGCTGCAGGATGTTTACGAAATTATCTTCAGGAGATATTTCTGCAGGCATTCATATGAAAACGGCATGTTTATTTCCACGCCCATTACAGACATAAAAATCCCATCATATTGGTCCTTTTACAGATATTATCAAGCTTCTGTTTCTAAAGAAGAACAGGACAAAATCACTATGGGATCCATGAATCAGAGAAATAATAAACGCGTTTTCAGCGGTTCTGCTGATACTGGCGTATCCGGGTTCATGGATGTTTGTGAAATGGACGCATGGGAATCCAATTTTAAGCTGCGGGATGAGCATGGTAATTCGGTTGGCGGTGCGGTGGTTTACATGATCAAAGATGTCGCCACTCGTATGATTGTTGCAATATCTGTTGCTTTTGACAATAACAGTATTGTTGGCTGTACAAATTGCATTGCGAATCTTGCTGTAGACAAACAGGAACTTCTTGCAGAGTATGGACTAACGGCTCCAACAAAGTATTCCTGGCTTTCAGGATATAAACCGCGGTCAATCAGAATTGACAATGGCGCCGACTTTGTCTCCGATCAGGTGCTGAATATCTTTAATGAGCTTTCCATCACTCCGGTGATCGTTTCGCCGGGAATGGGATCCTACAAAGGTGTCGTCGAACGGTCTTTTCGTGACATTCGCGAGACGATCGGGATGTTTCTGCTGGAAAATGGATATTCAACAGGACGTCATGGTGAAAAGCCGGACAGGGATGCGTTGCTGACGATCAGACAGTTCACAAAGTTGATTTACGCTTATGTTCTTGCTTATAACGAAAGTGTCAACAGTGGAATTTGCATTACAGCTGACATGGCTGAAAAACGCATTCCCAAGATACCTGCAAGGGTGACGGAATATTATTTTGGTTTTAGCATACCCCAGCGGCTTCCTGCTGGTGATGATTTCCTTCGTGTTCTGTTGTTCGAAGGCGTGGCGAGTATTTCCAAATCAGGGCTCAATTTTTCCGGATTGATCTATTTCAATGAAAATGATAACGAACTGATTCAGGATATGTACTCAATGCAGACGAAACGCAAGAAGTTTCATATCCTGTATGATCCTCGTAATGTCAATATTATCTACTATGTAAAAGACGGGACACTGCACCGGGTACCTTTGAATTTGAAAATCTCCGCTCAAAAATCTTATAAAAACAAAACTTTTGCTCAGATTGAAGATAAGTTTAATGACATCAAAAAGACCGCAAAAGATGCAAAAACCGCTGAGCGTAATCAAAGAACAAACCTGATGTTCACCGCAGCGGGAATAGTTAGTGAGGCTGTCGAAGAAAATCCGAATTACAGCAGCACAAAGAATATACGGGAAGCCCGCGAAAATGCAAAGCAGGAATGGTCAGCGAACAACATGGCGCTTGAAAAGAATATTGGGAACGGCGGTATTGATATTCCTGATTATGATATTGAGCTCCCGGATCCAAATCCTATCGCAACAGAAAAAAAGAAATATGAACCAAAGGATTACAGTCATTTGAGTCCTATAGAAAGACTAAACGCAATTACAGGAGAAATGTTTGATGACGATGATGAATGGTAATAACGAAGATTATGAATATGTTTCGCCGGAGTCCCAGTATGAAGGAATAAATCTGCGTAAACAGAAAATTGTTGATGCCCAGTATATTGATACGGAAGTATTTACCGGAAACCCATATATTGAGGCGCTTCCCTTTCCAAAGCTCAGTACGGAGGAAATCTCCATCGCATATAACTCGGTGCCCAAATTACCGCCTTATGATAAGTTCATGGAGATGCCGCAGTTCAAGAAAAAGATGTATCTCGATCAGCTTGGCTCGATCCGGATCGCTCTGCCCTTTCATAAGGATCTGGAAGAGAAATTTTACCGCACTTTGACAGAGTCTTATTCGATGCGGCGTGAGTGCCGTGTTACAGCTGCTGCTGAAGTTGAAGGGAAACCATATGAAATAACGACCGGGCTTTGTGCTGATCACCCGGGAGAGGCTGTAACCGGGTTTTCAATGCTTGGTGTCACCGGAACAGGAAAATCAACGGCAATGGGAAAGACACTGGATCATGTTCCGCAATTGATCAGACATCATTTCGGAGAAAGAACTGTGATCCAAATCGTATACCTTGTCATCAACTGTGAGGGGTGCAGAAATTTCTCAGCTCTATATCAGAATATAGGGCGGCAAATTGATTCAGCGCTTAACAACGGTAATGATTGTTACGAACAAGCTGTAAAAAGGGAAAAGACACTTGGACAAAAATCTATGAAGATCCGCGAATTGATCAGAAATTTCAATATTGGGATTCTCATTCTGGATGAAATACAGAATATTGACCTGACTTCCACAAATGAAAACAGTATTGAAGCAATCCTGACGATCAATAATGACTCTCATGTCGGAATCGGTGTTCTCGGAACAGAAGAGGCTTTCGAAGCTATTTTCTCCCGTGAACGGGTTGCAAGACGTTTATCGGATTATATTGGGGCTGGACGTTATTGTGAAAGCTGGAATACATGCAGCAAGATCGTCAATTCTCTTTTTTCTGCGTGCACACTCTTCGAAACCCCGATCGTTCCGGACGATGAAATTATCAGGGCTTTCCGCGATGAAAGCGGTGGAGTGATCTCTTATATTGTCAAGTTGTTTTCCGAGGTCGTGAAGAGCTACTTTTCAAAGAAAAACAGACCGGAGATCAATGCTGATTTTATTCATAAGACAGCCGTCACAAAAATGAAGATCATCCATGATATAAAGAAAAAGCAGAAATCTTATGACGGAGCTGGGATCACCCACAACTCGTTGATCAAAAAAATGAATAATTATGACTATGATTCTGCCAAGCGTCAGGAAGATGATGCTTTCATTTTAGATGACAGCAGCGGCAATGTACTGCCTGCAATACCGGAACATTCCGGGAAAAACACTGATACGAACTCTCCAAAACCTCCGAAACGGAAGAAAAAATCAAACCCAGTGAATAAAACTATCGATGAAATGCTGCAGAGTATTGAGGAGAGGAATTAAAGGTGCCGAATCTCAATAAGCCTGAACTTATGGAGAATGAACTCCTGTATTCATACTTGGTTCGTTTGGCAGAATGGAATTCACTTACAATCGACGCTCTTGGAAGGTATTTTATTCTGGACGGGGATCCTGAAATTCCTGCGCGAAAAAAAATCGTTCTGCCAATCGGAAGTATGGTTTTCATTCCAAAAGCTGCAGATATTTTGGGTATGTCGCCGCTTGATTTATTCCTGAAAACGACAGTCTATCCTGGTATTGCACCGCTGCAGCTGCCCGGAAAGCAGGTTCGTGTTATAAACTGCGCTTTCAGAAAGGACAGCTACCGGTATCCAAATCTGATCGGACATCCTCAGTCTGATGTGGAAATACTGAAATACTGTCCGGTATGCAGAGATGAAGACATACATGGGTTTGGTTACTCCTGGCTTCGCCGTGAACATCACTTGCCGCATGTCAATGCCTGTCGGCGGCATGGAATAAGACTCGTTCCGCTGAAGCATGATTCGCTCCATCCGGAAAACCGTTTGATCCTGCCCTCAGTAAAACCTGAAGCGGCTGACGATATTGATATCGAATATGCACGCTTTGCTTCAGATTTTCTTGATTCCCGTTTTGATCTGAACCGTATTCTTTCGAGAAGACTTATCCTTCAGAACCTGTGCAAAAGCAGTTTCATGCACGGCATCGAGCAAATATTGCGGAAATCTCCTGATACATTTTTTTCGGAAATAAGAAAGGGACGCAAACAGATTGAAGACTGGAAGATATTGGCAGGGCTGTTTACTGTTTTTCATGATGTTTCAAATATTCCCGAAATGCCTGACAACGATCGTTCTGATCTTTTTTATTCTTCCATCGACGGTTATGAACTGCTGAGCAAATACTCCGGCATCTGCGTGGAAATGAGAAAGTCTGATGAGGATGAGCCTTTTGTGGTATCTCCGAATGGTTTTATTTCCGGATGGCGTTCTCCATCCGAAGACCCGGTGAGCGAGCAGGAAAAGTTTATACAGCTTTTCAGAAATTCGGAAAACGGAGAATTCGATCCTGTCGATAATCTCAATTGTGCTGCAGACAGTATCCGGTTTATTCATAAGAAGTGCGGGCAGATGATTACTGCAAAACCAAAGAATATTATCGAATCCGGATTACGATGCCCGTGTCAGGAGAAATCAGTTCTGAATATGAATTTTACGCGGGAGAGGGTGGAAATTTCGGGTAACTATGAGCTGTTGTCGATTGATGAAAAAAGAATTCTTACGATCAGATCATTGAAATGCGGACATATTTTTGATGTCGGGTACGATGCCTGGTGTAAACTCCCGGAATGCAGGATTTGCAGTCGGGAAAGAATGAAATCTGCTCAGTTCAGATATTTATCTGCCGGAGATGATATGCTGTATGATCCGCAAAATTCTTTTGAAAGAGAGGTTTATGCTGTATCCGGGGAAGATTATGAAGTCGTCGGAAAATATAGAAACGCAAACACTCCGATCGGCATTCTTCATAAAAAGTGTGGACGGATAAAAGAATATGTTCCGGTCCATTTTCTTCATGGTTCCAGATGTGAATGTGAAAAAGCTCTGATTCCGAATGGGGCAGAGTTCAAAGATTATGTTCGCTGCAGGTCATGTGGGCTTTATGAGATAACCGGCATGGACACCGTAAAACGGTACATGATCCGTAACACATCTACCGGTGAAATCAAAGCTATGGATAAAGCCTATATTGTTCAGGAACTGGAAAGACCCACACCTTCATCTGTACTTCCGGTTCCGGTTAAAGGTGTATATGGAGATCCATTCAGCGCAAGACTTTCCAAAGTAATGGCTGCGATATCGACTGATTACGGTGACGGGCAACTTTTTGAAATAAAGGATCTCCAGAGTATCGGATTGTCCGGCAGAAAACTGATTCCTGTTATTAGAGCTCTTCGTAAAGATGGTTTTATTGAAAAACTGAAAGGCACATCAGCTAAATACAGATTTGCAGGAGAAAAAGCATGAAGCATTATATATCGCAGAAAACCAAGCGCAAACAACAGCGTGGAGAGGGTAATGGAGCAGGCTACAAACCGGAAATCCGCGTGAACGAAGTAAAGGGACATCTTGGCACACATATGGCGCCAAGGGACTATAAAACGGATCGGGCTATGCAGTTTTTATCCCAGGGTGAGGCGATGCTTTACAGCATCCTTCGGTTTGACGATAATGTTGTTGATATCCGGGAACAGTATCCATTGCCGATTGATGCAACTGAGATCATTGCACGGCAATTGGGAAAAAGACAGCCGATGGTCAGAGGTGAAAAGATCCCATATACTGTTGACTTATTGGCTGATTATGCGGATGGACATTCCGAAGCTTATTCGGTCAAGGTATCAAGATCTGAATTCAAAAAAAGCCGGTCTCAGATCGAAAATGTTTATATCATGAAAACTTATTGTGAAAGTGTCGGCATTCCTTTCCATCAGGTATACACAGAAGACCTGAACAGGACGTACGCTGAAAACCTGAGCAGAATCGTCTATTATTGGAATCCGAACACGGTGGAAGATAAGGTTGGATTGTTCAAATTTCTCCTTGCGCATAAATATATAAGGATCGATCTGGAGACTGATGTGGTCGATCCGGTGAAGTTCCGTAAATTGGCCGATGATGCTATTTCTGATGAACAGTATCCCGATCTAATGAAAAAGATAAATAATTTGAAACGTGCCATGATCTAAAGGCTCTGAACTTTTTCTTACGAATGTACAGCCCGCAGGTATATCACTGTGGGTTATTATTATATAGATTTATTCAATTTTTTTTATGATTCGGCATGAATATAGGAAAAGAATTTTGCATTTTTTTTGTTCAAAAACAGCCTTTTCGATGCAAAAAAGTCCTTTTTTTATCGTGTAATACGAAAACAATTATGCAATTGGATTGGTAAAATGATAATATAAGAAAAGAATTTTGCAATTATTTGGGAGAAAAATTGACCTTTTGATGATAATTCAGGGCTTTTTTCTGAAATATAAGAAAACAATTTTGCAATTTTTCTGACAGGTTTTTAAACATACGAAAACAATTTTTTCGATTTTTGCAATTTTGAACCGTTGGAAAACCGTTTAAAAAAAGGATGTTTTACTCGGAGAATTTCATTACCTTAAAGAAATCAAAAAGAATACGAAAACAATTTTGCAAGTGCCCCGAGTAAAATTTTGAAATATACGAAAAAATGCACCTGCAATAGGAAAACTACAGGTGCAATTTAACAAAAAAAAGAGCGGCTAACGAGATTCGAACTCGTATGATCACCTTGGAAGGGTGACGTACTGCCATTGTACGATAACCGCTTATCTGCAAATTATTTTAGCATATTTTCCAGATTCTGCAAGTCTACCTGAAAAAAAAGTGACTTATTGCTTCGACCTCGCTGTTACAGTTCACGGGACTGCCAAATTTGCATTGACGCAACACAGAATACAGCCCTGATGTACGGGCAGAGCCGCAGCATCAGAGCAGTCTTCGTGTGCTTTGTGAACTGTAACCTGCCTTTGCCGCGCTATCTGTTCCCGTATCTGCCGGTGCGGTTCCGATTGTCCTGGTATCTTTCGTGCTTAATGCGGTCTGCGGCATTTCGGACGTCATCGGCGCTGATGAAAACGACCTTCGGCTTTTTATTCCGGATCTCTTCCATCGCCTTTTCGAAGTTAATGATGAAATATTCGATGGATTCCTTCATCAAAGACATGGCATAGCTGACGTCGTTTTCAGACACGATCAGGCGCCGATCGGCCATCGCCTTTGCGTCTGCATGGCTGATCTTGTTTCGTACGGAACCGAGGTGATAATAGCCATAAAGGACTTTTTGTACGGTTTCAATATCACTGCATGCGGTATGAGCGCTTATCTTAGATGCGTCCTGATTATTAATGGACTGTGCCCGCAGCATTGCGTAGGCAAGATTCCGGTCCTCTATTTTTTTATCGTTGTACCGGACGCCTGCCCGATCATAATTTTTGACGAAATAATGCTCGATGTCATCCATCTTATAGTATTCATAAGGTTTCAATTCCAGCCGCTGCCGTGCCAGCAGCTCTGTGACCCGGGGCGCCTGGCTCTCGTCATCGCAGTAATAAAAGATACCGGATCTCACCAGAATTGTCGGCGCATGGGACTCGATCAGCGTCAGGACCTGCTGATAAAGCTGATGCCGATAAGCCCATTTTATCAGCTCGATGAACAGATCGTCAACGCTGCTTTCCAGCAGTGTACTGTAATCTGACTCAATACAACCGGCGATCACACCGAACAAAAGCCCGTAATTGCCGGTTTCCGTCCAGGAGCGCTTGTCCTTGAGCAGACTGCGCAGCCGTTGGAGGCCTTCCCCCACCTCAAGAATGTTGCACATGGACATTCCCACGTCCACATGGCGTGCGGCATAAATCAGGCTGCTGATCCGTTCGTTTTGTTCTCCGCTGTTTTCCCAGAAATTGACCAGCATATCTGTCTTGCCGTAATTCAGAAAAGCGTGCGCTGCAGTGACCAGATCGGTGCTGAGAGAACTGTATGTATTGTCACTGATCTTTCCTGTCAGATTTCCTGAAGGCTCCATAACCCTGTATATTTTCTTCAGGTGCACATTGCTTCCCGGCGCGGAAATCAGAATGTCGAGGATGTTCAGAATCAGGTGACTGTCCACCGAAGAGTCGTTATCAAGGGAAACAAAGATGTTGATCTCATTTTTGCCATCCAGCACATCCTGGTCGACATTCAAAATATCGTTGAACCAATATTCCCGATTATCCATCATAGCTGCCGGGACATAACGGACGCTGATTTTTTCGTTGATTGGAAGAATTTCCAGTTTGAAAGAAGGTTTTAGCTGTGTGTAAAGATCGTTTTTGATCCACTTCATCACAAGTCGGGAATCTTTGCGCAGGTCCGGGTAGGCAGCGAAAAGCGCATCCTTGAACTGATCATAAAGCTGCCGGTCACCTGCCATCTCGTCAAAAAAGCGATTGAGCCGTTTCGTTTCCTGCTTCGAGTATTTTTCAAGAAATTTGAGAATAAAGTCACTCAGCCTGGTGCGCATCTCCTCAGACAGCAGCTTTTCATAGCCTTGTTGTTCCAGGCTGATCTCGTCGATATACTGCGCGATCCGGGACCGATAAAGATCGAATGCTGAAAGAGATCGGGGTTCGGAGGAATAAAGATCACCTGCATCCTTCAGCCGGAGGGATTTTCCCTCGTTCCCGGGATTCACTTCATCCCCGATGACGAGGATCTCATCAATAGGGTAGGAAGCCAGGATATATTTGCTGCTTGCTTCCATGCTCTGTAAAGCTTCACAGTAGTTATAGCCGAATTTGTTTTTTACGGAATAATAATGAAGGGGTCTGTCGTTTCCCAGACGTCCCAGTGTTGTCAGGAGAATGTTTTGTGTCATGTCTGTACCTCCAAAAACTTATGGCTTCAGTTTATTTTGTGTATTGAAATAATTTTACATTATCCGTCATTTTCCTGTGCCGGAGCGATGAGCCAAAGTGACAGGAATGATTGTGGAAATAAGATAGTCTAAAATGTCTGCTTTGGTACCGACATCGTTAACGCTCCTCCGCGGTTGTAACAAATCACGCCAAAAGATCATGATTTTGTAGTATGATTTCTGGCAAATTTTCATGAAGGAAGGAAATTTCATATGGAAAATCAAACGATCATTCCTGACGAGTATAAGCCGACGCTTGACATTTATGAAGTCCAGCGCGCCATCACCTACATCAAAGACACCTTCCAGAATCAGTTCGCAGCCAGCCTGCATCTGAAGCGTGTCACTGCTCCGTTGTTTGTCACGAAAGAATCCGGCCTGAATGATAATTTGAACGGTGTGGAACGCCCGGTCAGCTTTGACATCCCGGCCATCGGCGGTGATGCACAGATCGTCCAGTCTCTTGCCAAATGGAAGCGCATGGCGCTGGCCCGCTATAAGTTTGACGTCGGCAACGGTCTTTATACCGACATGAACGCCATCCGCCGTGACGAAGCTATCGACAACATCCATTCGGTTTATGTGGACCAGTGGGACTGGGAAAAGGTCATCACGGCCGAATCCCGCACCACGGCTTACCTCCATCTGGTGGTGAAAGCTATCGTCAATGCCATCTGCAACACGCACGAACTGCTGCGGGCCCTGTATCCCCAGCTTCATACGGAGCTGAGCCGGGATGTGACCTTCGTTACATCGCAGGAGTTGGAGGACCGCTGGCCGGATCTCACCCCGAAGGAACGGGAGAACGCCATCACCCGCGAACATAAGACTGTTTTTATCCAGGGAATCGGACGCAAACTGCGCTCCGGTGTCAAACATGACGGACGCGCCCCGGACTATGACGATTGGGACCTGAACGGTGACATCTTCTTCTGGCATGATACGCTGGATATGGCGCTGGAGATCTCTTCCATGGGTATCCGCGTTTCTCCGGAATCCCTCGATCGCCAGCTCACCGAAGCAGGCTGTGATGACCGCAGAGAACTGGATTTTCACAAAAAACTGCTTGCCGGCGAGCTTCCGCTCACCATTGGCGGCGGTATCGGCCAGTCCCGTCTGTGCATGCTGATCCTTGGCTGCGCTCACATCGGTGAAGTGCAGGCCAGCCTGTGGGATCCGGAAACGGTGAAGGTCTGCGCGGAAAAGGGCGTCAACCTGCTCTGAAAAGGCAAAGCCATGACATTCAACTCTATTCCGATCACAAGACTTGCGGCTTCCCTTGCCCGGGCGATGGGCGTGGAACCGCCGCTTCAGGCTGAGGAACCGCTCCCGCTGATCGAAACGCTGGTGCGTGATCACTGTGTTTCCGGCAAGGCGGAAAAGATGCTGCTGTTCTGCCCGGATGCCATCGGTCAATGGCTGATCCAGAAATACACGCTGGATTTTGCTCCGGTTCTGCGTCACACGCAGCTTCAGGTACCCTTCGTCTCGGCTTATCCGCCGGTGACGCCGGTCAATTTCGCTTCTATCTTCACCGGTGCGCAGCCCTCTGTGCACGAGATCCGGAAATATGAGAAAAAGCACGTCTTTACCGATACGCTTTTTGATGCATTTGCCCGGGCAGGAAAAAAGGTGGCGCTGATCGCGCTGGAGGGTTCCTCCATGGGAACGATCTTCACGGAGCGTGCTATCGACTATTACATCGAGGCGGATGACCCGGCGGATCGTGACGGCGTCACGACCACGCTGCGGGCGCTGGAACTGCTGGAAAAGCAGGATCCGGACTATGACGTGATCGTGGTTTATACCATGAAATATGATGACAGCATCCACGCCACGCATCCGGAATCGGCCCTGTCCCTGCACGCGATGAAATGTCACAATCAACAATTTGCCATGCTTGCGGAAAAGACCGCGGAAGTTTGGGCAGGCTATGACACGTTTCTCGGCTATATCACCGATCACGGCATCCATGCCGAGCGCCATGACAATAACGGGATCCTGAAGGATCCGGACGGCCGGGGCAACCATTACGCCGATATCCCCGAGGATATGAACGTGAC